>NZ_JAABNI010000025.1:0-362556 GCF_009915995.1 Proteus sp. G2618
AACTTAAATAAGGAAAGGTGTTTATGGGCATTAAAGCACAAAGCTCAGCACATACAAAGTGGCCGTGTAAATACCATATCGTCTTTTCGCCGAAATATAGACGGAAAGTGATTTTTAATAAAATTTGTTCAAGTATAGGTGAAATCCTTCGAGACCTTTGTAAATATAAAGGTGTGGAAATAATCGAAGGGCACCTTATGCCAGATCATGTTCATATGTTAGTGAGTATTCCACCGAAGATATGCGTATCAAGCTTCATGGGATATTTGAAAGATAAAAGTTCGTTGATGATCTTTGATAGACATGCCAATCTCAAATATAAATTTGGCAACAGAAAGTTTTGGGCGGAAGGGTTCTATGTCACAACAGTTGGACTCAATGAAGCCACAATTCAAAAGTATATCAGAGAGCAAGAAAAGTCGAATTTAATCTCGGATAAATTGAGCAATAAAGAATATGAAAACCCCTTCAAGGGGTAAGCCAAAGTAGCAAAGACACTGAGCTTGAACGAAGAGAAAGTAGCGTCATTTAGGCGCAGTCGGTAACAAGCCCTTATAGGGCAAGAGCAAACCACCCACTTTACGGGTGGTTATGATTTTCGGCTGAGTTTGTGCGCTTTATCCTAACGTTTGGTTTCTTTTTCTGGTTACTCAGACTTTGCGACGTCAATTATTGATTTATTAGAACGCTCGATACTCAAGCCGGTAGCCTTTCGAGAGACTTAACCCCTTCAGATCTTGTTCGATATTATTGTAAATGCTGGTAACTCCTACAGCATCACAAGCCGATAGATAATTTGTCTATCTTCTTAATCAGACTGGCAACAGTAGCGGCGATTCTGTCGAGGTTGACTCCTTCCACCAAGCTTCCGGCCAATCTTCTAGCTATGGAGTATCCTCTGACGGAAGAGTTCCTAGTGGTGTTGGGCACAATCCGCCAGATGACAAGAAGGTAAGGCAAAAGGTGATGAACAATGAAGTAAAACGAATAATGAAGACACACTATCAAAGTGTACTGCCAGCCAGAGGAAAAGGGGCAGATCTTAGCGTAGGTAAAATGAGCTGGTATAAGTACTGCACGCTACTCACGCGAAGTCGGTCAGGGGGATCTATCTTTGGCATGATGAGGTGGTTCAGGGATTTGTCCAAATCAACGGCGACCTTGGTCACTTAGGTGGCCTATTGAAGCTATGGCTGACAGATGGCATACGTACAGCTGGAAAGATCATGGACAAAATTGTTATACCGAAGAGATGAACCATAACAGGTTGATTCAGAGCAGGTAGCCACTGTTCGTCTTTTTAACGTTAAACCAAAGAAGAATCTACCGTTGGATTTATGCCAGTATATTGATTACTGTAACGAGAATGATAAAGTAGTATACAGGTATAAATCTTTATGTTTAGTTCCATATTTATTTAGTGGGCTAGGAATGGAGTAAGGTGATCGATTATGGAACAGTCTTTTTCAGTTAAAAACTTCCGGAGTATTTATGATCTTGATATAAAAAACCGAGGAGATTTAGAGCGCGAATACTTCGAAAAAGCATATACAGAAAGATTGAAAACTAGAGATTTAAAGAAGTTTAAATATCGCATTTTATCAAGATTTAAAAAAGGTGTGATAACAAAAGAACGCTATGAGAAAAGAGTAGAATTAATCCGGAAATTGTTGGAGATTAGAAAGGGTAGATACAATAGTTTTGTAAATGATGAAATTGAAAATATTTGCAATAAGGTAAATAGGAAGGGATATAATCTTCCATTATCAAAGCTACCCATTCAGATTGCTGGTAAAGATGTATTTACAATTGGGAAAAGCGTGGAGGGGGTATTCGTTACAAGGCATTTACATAATATAATAAGAAGTACTTATAATATAAAGCAATCGCATCGTAACTTAATCGTTAGTAGAGTTAAAAGTATTTGTTTGGATAAAAGTCCTAAATATATTGTTAAAGCTGACGTAAAAGATTTTTACGAAAGTATTGAGCATGATCTAATTATAAAAAAACTGCACGCATCCACAAAGCTGTCTGTATTGCCTAAGAGAATACTTACTCAGCTTCTTAGATCATATGCTAAATTGGCGGGGTGTAATAAAGGGCTTCCAAGAGGTGTTGGTTTAAGTGCCTATTTATCAGAAGTATATATGCAAGACTTGGATGATGAGCTGGTGAATAATCCGGATTTAACTTTTTATTCTCGTTACGTTGATGATTTAATATTGATATACTCCCCAGATGTTATAAAGGATAATTCTTATTATCTTCAAGTTGTAGATGAAGCTGTTGGTAGGAAGAAATTAAAATTAAATAATAAAACAAAAGAAATTGATCTGACAGTGGATAAAGCTCAAGAGTTTGAATATCTGGGGTATAGGTTTTTATTTAAAGGTAAAGATATAACGATCCGGATTAGCAGTAAAAGGGTTGATAAATACAAAGATCGTATCAATCAGGCTTTCGATAACTATTTTAAAAAGTGCAAATATAATCCTGATAAAAAAGCTGACCTTCTAATAGATAAAATTCGGTTTTTAACTGGAAATACTCGGCTTTTGCATGCCAAAAGCAAAGCGTTTACTGGCGTCTATTTTAATAACATGTATATAAATGGCATTAGTGATCTGGAAGAGATTGATAAGCATTTGAAAAATAAGTTGCTAGCAATAACAGATCAGAGATTATATAGGCGCCTGAATAAATTTTCTTTTGTTGAGGGATTTGAAAATAAAGTATTCAGAAGTTTTACTACTGCTGACTTGAAAAATATAACTAAAGGATGGAAGGATGCCTAAGAAAACATTATCGATCAATTTCCCAATTGAGAGAGTAGTCCTTTCAGACCTGCTTCCATATGAGGTTCCAATAACATTTTCGAATAGGCATTTTTATAACTTCATAGTAGATAATCAAGTTAAGTATTCGAATGATTATTTTTACTGGAAGAAAAAAGATACCGCTTTTGATAGCCTTGTTATGCTGTTGCTTGGTCTGCCTAAAAGTAAGCAGGTTCAGAACTTTGAGAAAGAAGGTATCAAGTACAGCAAAGTTAGTGCAAAGAAGATAAACCCTTTTACTATACCTTTCACATTTAATATATCACACAAAGCGGATCAGTACAGACATTTATCTTTAATCCATCCACGGTCACAAGTTTTTGCTGTAGAATTTTACAAGAACAATAAAGATTTGATCACTTATTATTGCAATAAAAGTCAGTTTAGTCTCAGGTCGGCGAAGCGAGTTGCTGGTTGTACATATGTAGATAAGAAGTCACTTATTGAGCAGTTTGATACTGATGGTGAAGTAATAGAGGTTGAAGGCGAGAATTACGAAAATTTGAAATCGTTTTTTGTATACGATAAATATAGTAGTATCTTTAATTTTTACGAATCTGATGAATATCATGATTGCGAGGGAAGGTATAGTTTTTTATCAAAGCTTGATATCTCGAATTGTTTTGATTCTATTTATACCCACTCGATAGCTTGGGCTGTATACAGTAAAGAATATGCCAAAAATAATCTTAGCCAAACTAAATCAACTTTTCCAAATGCTTTTGATAGTTTGATGCAGCAACTTAACTATAATGAGACAAATGGAATTGTAATTGGTCCTGAACTGTCTAGAATATTTGCCGAAATTATACTTCAAGCTATTGATAATGATATTGCCTCAGACTTGGAGGGAAAGAGTGTTTTCTTTGGGGTTGACTACCATATATTTAGGTATGTTGATGATTTCTTTGTTTTTTATAATGACCAAGAGGTTTTCTCTAAAATAAAGTCTTCAATTAGCCTTTGTTTGACAAAATACAAGCTTAACCTGAATAAAAGTAAAGAATACTTTTTTGATAGGCCTGTGATAACGCCTATCACAATAGCAAAAAAGAAAATTGCTGATCTTTTGTCAGATAAGCTGAAATATAATATAGAATATATAGAGGGAACTAAGGAAATTGAGAAAGCTAGTTTGTATTTCAGAAAGTCAAGTTTAATTACAGACTTTAAATCTATCCTCCATACGTCAGATGTTTTATATGGGGATATACTCAACTACACCCTTTCTATATTAGAGAAAAAAGTAAGAAAGATCTTGCTTGTTTATACTAAGGTTCCCGAAGGTGAAAATGTTGATAAACAACTTGTAAGTGCGCTAGTTAGTTTAATTGAATTTTCATTCTTCATATATTCAATGTCTCCAAAAGTTAATGGAACCATTAAGCTCTGTAGAATTATGCAGCAGATTATTCTGTTTGTTAATGATCGCACTCTGGGGATTGAATATCGTGATGTAATATTCCGTTCTATATTTAATGGCTCTTGTTCTGTATTGGAAGACATAAAGGTAGGGAATGAAACTCCAGTTGAGACATTGTACTTGCTTGTTTTAATGCGTCAGCTAGGTAAGTTCTATTGGCTTGATGAATTTTCCTTGTGCAAATATTTTGGGATTGTAAAAAACTCTGAGGGCATTAATGTTGAAAAAGATTTAAACTACTTCTCCATTGTTGTTTTGTTGTTTTATATAGAGAATAAAAAACGGTATGATTTTTTAAAAGAACCAATTGAAGAATACGTTTTGCAAAAATATGCACAAAAAAATTCGATAATAAACATTGATAGTGAAATCACACACATGACACTTGATTTGATTGCGTGTCCATATGTGAGTGATAAACTCAAAGATGAAATTTTAGAAAAAAGTAATGTCCCTAAGGCGTGTCGAAAAAAAGTTATCAGCTATTGCTCGACTTGGTTTACTAAGTGGTCGGAGTACAATTTCGCTAAAGAGCTAGACGCTAAAGTGAGTCAAGATGTATACTGAAAAAAGCGCATCGTGCGACTTAATGGCTGTTTGCAGCTCACACACCAGCGCGCATGGGTAGACATTGTCCTACGCATGGAGATGTATACTTGAGCGGTCCGCATGAGCCGCTCGGTCTCGGCAGTTCTACCAGAAGTGAGGCGAGGCGAAAGCTAAGTCGCATGGAGGGGGGCTGCCTAGACTCTCTTATATAACCTTTGCTTGTATGACACATAGCTCAGATAAACCTTCCCTCCTTGATTTTGGCTCTGATAGAAAAGAAGCTAAGGTGCACACGCTAACCCATGAAGAGATCGTTCAATTACGGCAGGACATGGCCGAATCCTCTGCTTGGGTCAGGGTAGAACTTAAACGCCGACGAGTAGCGAAAAATCAAAAAAATTCTGAGTATGGTATAGATGAAGGTATCAAGTAAAGTTACCCTTATAACTAACTGTTATTTATTGGTAATATCCACTCATTGATATTAGAGTGGGATAAAATACCGCTTATCAGCAATAGTTGATAAAGGTTAAAAAACCAAGAGCCATCAGTAAGTTACTGGTGGCTTTTTTGTATATTTTATTCATTAGTGATAGGATTATTTTTATAAATAATAAATTCAATAAAGTTTTGAATTGATATTTGTTCACTTAAAGGTAATTTAGAATAGGCTTTTCTATCGTAATTAATAGCACTTTTATCGTTCTTAGGTATTAATAATTCATAAGCATGACGACCCATTGCTTTAGCTATGGCATCAATACTTTCAGCCGTGCCACTTGCTTCACAATTAATAATGCGGTTAACCGTTGACTGTGCAAGACCTGAGTCAATGGAGAGTTTAACTGTTGATTTTATTCCATCGTTTAACATGAATGTTGTGACGTTATCTGAGAGTATTTTGCTAATTTCTGTCGGAATGTATTCTTCTTTTTCTGATCCAGCATGACCTTCTTTCAAATGATCTACATCCATCCAATATTTACTAATTTTAGTCACGTATTCAATTTTTCGTGACATGGGATCGGTAAGTTCACGATGGCTTTTTAAATCTTTTGATGATAGATAACGAGAAATCATGCTTGGTGCCACACCTAATGCATCAGCAAGTCTTTTTTGTTTACCTTTATAATGATGTTCAAGAATATAAATTAAATTGTTTTTTCTGATTTCTGCAATACTTCTTATATCATCTGTGTTCATAGAAAACCCCAATAGATAAAAAATCATAAATAGATATTATATGGGGTAACATTACCATTTTAGCTATTTTTATCTATTGTGTTTTGAATGAACCGTGATTAAATTCATTAGCATGAATTCTTATTCCTAATAACCTTCCTTAATTCTTTTTTTATATCCTCTTCAAACCATGTACTATTATCAATAATAACTATACCTTCAGTTTTATCCGCTAAAATAATTTCTGTGTTAATATCTCTCTTATTTAATAATATCTGTATATGTTGTAAATAGCGGCGTTTACCAGTAAACCAATTTCTATTAATGGTGAGTAAATTAATGGTATCGGTATATTCGTATCCTAACCATTATTTTAAATTAAGTAATGCGATTTTGTTTTCCTTAGAAAAGGTAGGGCGAAGAAGATAAAACTGACTGCCAGCAGCTTTGGCATCGTAGATATCTTGCAGAAAATCCTCGACACTTTCCCCACTGCCAACGATATTAATTTTACCCGTAAAGGTATTCACTAAATAAGCATTTACACCAATATAACAATGCTCTAGTTGATTATAAATAACATAACGCTCAGAGTTACAACGGATTATCCAAAAGTCTTGCTTAGGCGATAACTCACAAAAATAAATAGCAAACCGCTCACCACAAGGTGATGAATGGCAGTGATTAAGAACGATATCTTGTGCTTGTTGTGAGGTTATCATTTTAATTTATAAATCACCTAATTACACATGGGTAAAATGAGAATTTGACTAAGTTTGTCTTGGCTTATGTCTGTGTTATAACCATAGAATATTAGCGTTGAGATGTAAATTAGTGAAAAAAGTCACAAATAAGGAGATAAGGACATCATGCATAATGAGATATTAAAAAAATTACCGCAAATAGAACAAGAGCATCAAGTTAAATTACTTTATGTTGCGGAAAGCGGTAGCCGAGCTTGGGGATTTGCCTCAACAGACAGTGATTATGACGTGAGAGGTATTTTTATACGTCCTCGCAATGCCTATCTTTCTATCGATAAACCTAAAGAAACCTTTGAATGGATAGAAAACAGTTGGTTTGATGTTGGTGCTTGGGATATTACCAAAGCATTGCATTTATTACGTAAATCGAACTGTATATTATTAGAGTGGCTCCAATCACCGATAATTTATCAACAATATCCTAATGTCCAAAAAGAGTTATTTGAGCTTGCAAAACTCTATTTTCAGCCTAAGGTGATTGTTCATCATTACCGAGGAATTGCTAAAGTTGTGAGCGGAAATTCTTCTGAAAATAATGCAAAAAATGAAATTAGCGCAGAACCAATAAAGTTAAAAAAATGGTTTTATATGCTACGTTCTCTTTTATCTGCTTATTGGACAGTAAAAACAAGTGATATTCCACCAATGGAATTGGATAAGCTGATAAAGATTTTAACTGTTGAAGAACAAAAAGCCATCAAAGAGCTAGTAGAATTTAAATCAGATAAAGATGAGCATTTTACTTGGATCCCAACAGATGCGATGCAATATTTAGTGATTTCTTTATGGCAAGAGACAAATGTTCAATTGGTAAAAAGAACAGTGCCAGATAATGATATTTTAAATAATTGGTTTAGGAAAAAATTAGATGAAACTGACCATTGAAGATATAAAACCTTACCTTTTATTTGAAAGTATCGCTGGAAGTCGTTCTCATAACCTTGCGACGGAAACATCAGATACGGATATTAAAGGCATATTTTATCTTCCTAAAGATCTTTTTTATGGGTTGGAATACACGCCACAAGTCAGCAATGAAACCAATGATATCGTTTATTATGAACTAGGACGATTTATAGAACTATTGTGTGCATCTAATCCTAATATCTTAGAACTACTTAATTCACCTGAAGATATGGTTATTTATCGGCATCCTTTAATGTCATTAATAAAACCAGAATGGTTTCTATCTAAAACTTGCGTTCAAACATTTGTGCACTATGCACAGGGTCAGATTAAAAAAGCGCAAGGGTTAAACAAAAAAATCGTCAATCCGGTCGAAAAAAAATTAAAAACTATTCTCGACTTTTGTTATGTGATTGAAGACGGAAAAACAATTTTAATCAATACTTGGTTAGAGAATCGACATTGGAAACAAGAACATATTGGATTAACAAAACTTGCCCATGCTCAAGATATTTATGCAATTTATTATGATGATAAAGCGACTTATCAAGGAATAATAAAAAAAGAAAGTGCTAATGATGTATTGCTAAGTAGTATTTCTAAAATAGCAAAACTAGAAGGTTATCTTAGTTTTAATAAAGAAGGTTATAGCGCATATCGAAAACAATATCATGAATATTGGCAGTGGGTTGAGCAACGTAATAATGTTCGTTACCAACAAAATATCGATCATGGGCGAAGTTACGACAGTAAAAATATGATGCATACCTTTAGATTACTCTATATTGCATTAGGGATCGCACAAGAAGGAAAAGTGAAGGTTTGGTGTGATAACCGAGATGAGTTATTAGCAATTAAAGCTGGTCAGTTTAGCTATGATGAATTATTAGAACGTAGTAAAACTCTTATCAAGAATATTGAGAATGCATTTCAACTAAGCACATTGCCTGATGAAATTGAGCCTTCAATCGCAGAAGTTGTACTTATAAATATAAGAAAAGAGCTTTATAAATAGTGGAAAAATAAACTAGCCTAGAATACTAATATCCCTTACGTAATGTAAGGGATATGCTATTTTTAATATTTTAAGTATATAAACTGAATACAAAAATATTTATCAAATAGTGTTGACGTATAACTATATTAATTGGTTGCAAGATACTCTGGATAAGCATCTACTAACTTCATATAGACACGTTTGTGCTCTGCTTTCTTTCTGAAATCCTGTTTTAAACAGACTTTAGCTGCGTTTTTTAACTCAGCAGGTATATTTTCAGCGTTTGTAGAGGCAATAATGGAAAAACGCACTTTCCTTTTAGACCGACTTAAATTATAAGGTAAACCTAAAATACGTCTTGCGACTCTGTTTGTTTTCACAACTCACTCCTTTTTGCATTTAATTTAGAGAAAGCCTGTTTATTATAACAGAAAATAAAAAGAATAAGATGTTGGTAAGTTTATTAATTTAGCATTAAAAGCTATTTAGCCTATATATATTTAAAATATACTCATGCCAACAAAATTAATAATCTTCGGTTTATTATTTAATTAACCATCTGTATTATTATTGGCTGAAATCAAAATTATTTTTATTGTAAAGTATATTTAAAATACCTGTATTATTTTAAATAAGAAATTTAATTTAACATTTACAAAGAGTTATTTGTCTAATAATTGAGATGATATAAGATAATTTTATTTACAACTTATTATCATTTTTTTGAAAAAATATTAGAAAAGAGGTCTCACTAGAAATTTAACATTGTTTTAATTCAAGGATGTCTGGATCCAATTAATATAACCTTTAAAACCATTTTCAATCGGTACTATAATTACTTCAGGAGTATCGTAAGGATGTATTTCGACAAGAGTATCAATTAAGTTTTGCTGTTTGCTCTTTTCAGATTTTATCATCATAAGTATTTCATTATCTTCAATAATTTCATTATTCCAATGATAAATAGATTTGACTTGAGGGATTAAACTTACACAAGCGGCAAGTTTCGCATTGATGAGGTAGTGAGCAATTTCATTAGCGATTTTTTCATTTGGTGCCGTGGAGTATGCAATTATCATTATTTTTCCTGTTAAAATTAATTTGATTTTTCATAGCAACAATAAGGATTGGGTGATTTTAATTTTATCAAAATAAAACTTTTTAAAACTTAAAGCTAATATTTTTATTTTTAGCAAAATAAAACAGCATTTTCAAAAAAAACTTTCTCGATATGAACTGTTTACGGCATTATTAAGGGCTTTTTACGTATTATAAGGTTCTTGTAGTAAAGAAAAATATCAGGGTGCCGATATTATTAGTAGATTAATGAAATGTATCTATTTGTGTTATAAGGCTTAATTTTGCCAAAGACATTTTTATCTTCAATAATATCTCTAATATAAAATAAATTAATTAGTCATAAGATTTATAAAAATTTGTGGGGTTTAAAATGGATAATAATTCGCTAAAAAACGCGAGTTTATTTGATAATGATCCCGTTCTCTATGCTGCATGGCTTTACTATCAGGACGGACTCAGCCAAAGTGAAGTTGCAAATATAATGGGTGTTTCTCGTGTCACTGTAGTGAAATATTTGCATCTAGCTAGAGAAAAAGGATTCGTAAATATTAACTTGGATTCATCAGTATTTTCTACGATTGATTATGCCATAAGAATAAAAGCAAAATTCGATCTTAATAATGTGCTTATTTTACCTGATGAAGAAAAGAATAAATCGCAACATACTTTAAATATGAACAGAGAAAGATTAGCGAAAGCAGGAGCGATGTATCTTTCTCAGATAATTAATGACGATGATATTTTAGGTGTTGCTTGGGGACGAACAATTTATAAATTGGGTAATTATCTTCCACCCAAGTCATTAAAAAATATTACAGTACTACAAATGATAGGTGCAGTGGCACCACAGCCGGATTTTAAAACAACAGAAGCAGCCGCGTTAATCGCAAACAAGTTATCAGGCTGCAGTATTAATTTACATGTACCTGCGGTGGTATCTAGTGCACGCCTAGCAATGGAACTTCAAGCGGAGCCTATTATTAGGCGTAATTTTTCAGCACTAAATCAGTGTAATAAAGCTCTGTTTGTTGTGGGTAATACATGTGATGACAATCCTCTGATTACAACAGGGGTTTTAACGAGCAGTGAAATGGCTCAATATCGCGATTTGGGTGCTGTGGGTGTAATTTGTGGGCGTTTTTATGATGCGCAAGGCAATCCTTTAGTTTCTGATATTGATCTTAGGATTATGGGCATAAGCCTTGCTCAGTTAAGACAAATAGCACAGCGACTTTTTATTGCAGGTGGCGTGGAAAATATTCAAGCAACAATAGGGGCGATAAAAGGAGGTTACGCCACTGATATTGTGATTGATGAAGTGACAGCATTGGCATTATTAGAGCTAGATAATTAGCAATAAAATCCTCGTGAAAGCGAGGATTTGTCGGCAAACCGCTAGTTTAATATCTACTTATCTCTGATAAAAATAAAATATTTGAAGCATTTATTTTGAGTAGTTTCTTTTGTAAAGCTTACACATAAAGAAAAAGATAAAAATGATAAGTTGTTAACATTTTTCTTTTTTTTTATATGGGTCTCTTGCCTTAAACAGTTATATCATTCATTATATAAAAAATTATATAGCGATAATTAGGGTCTCCACTTTTATGAAATGCCAATTGCTTGCTGGTTTAGGACTAGCATTAGGATTAATTTGTCATAATACATTTGCAGCCAAGCTTCATCTTTATGCTGGAGCTGGGTTAAAACAACCCGTAGAGCAAGTTGTAAGTGTATTTGAAAAAGAGACAGGAAATAAAGTCACTATTGAATATGGCGGTTCAGGTCAAATATTAACACGCTTTAATTTAACTAAGCAGGGGGATTTATTCTTTCCTGGTTCACAAGATTATGTTGAAAAGTTAGATAAAGAAGGACAAGTCGTTAATCAGTATTCTATTGTTCGTCATATTCCAGTTATTGCTGTGCGTAAAGATAAAGCGGGTGATATTAAAACACTAGAAGATCTTGCTAATAGCTCATTAAAACTAGGAATGGGTGATGCTAAAGCTATCGCACTAGGAAAAAGTGGCGAGCAACTCATTGATGCGTCAGGTCAAGGTGATAAATTACGTAATAAGGTTGTTGTGCGCACAGCAACGATTAAACAATTGCTTATATATTTATTAAATGGGGAAGTGGATGCCGCCATTATTGGATATGCAGATGCAATGAAAAACCAAGATAAACTTGTTTTACTTCCAGTTCCTGAAGGCAGTCCAGAAGAAGTGGCAACACTTGCTGTTTTAAAAACATCAGCAAGCCCAAAAGAAGCACAATTACTTGCTGATTATTTTACGCGTGCTGAAGGGATAAAGGCTTTTACTGATTATGGTTTTCTTCCTGTAATTTTGAAACCATAGATTTTTTCTCACATAAATTGTGTTTTTTCGCCACCAACTCACTGGTGGCTTTTTTCATTATTACAGCAAAATAAATATCTATCTTAAAAAGGAAATAACGTGTTTCGATGGGCATTAATTCCACTTTTTTTGTTGTTATTTCTGATCTTAGGATCGCTAATTGCACTAATATGCCAGCTTTCTTATGTTGAATTGAGGCAAGTTATTACTGATCCTGAATTCCATTTTGCTATTGGTATGTCACTTAGTACAGCGTTAACTTCTTTATGTCTGGCTATTATCCTAGGTGTGCCAGCAGCATGGGCGATGGCAAGAATTCCTTTTAAAGGACATCGTTTTATTGATGCATTATTAGATTTACCCTTGGTGACTCCTCCATTAGTTATCGGTATCGGATTATTATTATTGTTAGGAAATCAAGGGCCTTTAACAGGAGTTTTCCCTGAATTATCTCGCTCTCTCTTTTCACCATTGGGTATTATTATTGCCCAAACTTATGTCGCTAGCGCGATTATTATGAGAAATAGTCTCTCTGCTTTTAAATCTGTTGATCCTGCTTATATTCAAACTGCACAAAATCTAGGATTAACGCCAACAAAAACATTTTTCCTGATTGAGATCCCTCTATGTTGGCCAGCTTTAATGAGTGGAAGTATCATTGCATTTTCTAGAGCTTTAGGTGAATTTGGCGCTACATTAATGTTAGCTGGTGCAACAAGATTAAAAACAGAAACGTTACCTATGGCAATTTATTTAAATATCGCCAGCGGAGACTTCACTCTGGCAATAGGTTGTGCACTTGTTCTTATCGCTATCGCGATTACTTTACTATTTGCGTTACATCGTTTGCAGCGAGAAAGGAAAAGATCATGCTAGAAATTCGTTCATTAACAACGGGTATATTAAAAGATGTTTCGCTGAACGTAGAGAAAGGAACATGCTTAGGAATAAGTGGTACATCTGGAAGTGGTAAAACAACGCTTTTAAATGCGATTGCTGGATATACATCATACTCTGGTGATATCTATCTTGCAGATAAAAATATAAATAAACAACCAGTGTGGTTACGTTCTTGTCGATATTTAAATCAACGGCTTTATTTATTTCCGTTTATGACGGTGACACAAAATTTATGGCTAGCACAATATGGTGCAAAACAGAAACGAAGCAAGGAGAGAGAAACGGCGATATTAGAACAAATGGGAATTGCGCATCTCGCGGCACGTTATCCTCATCAAATATCAGGAGGGGAGCAACAACGCGTCGCATTGGCTAGAGCTCTTATTAGCCAACCCAAACTTTTACTACTGGATGAACCTTTTTCGAGTTTGGATTGGGAAACACGTTATCAGCTTTGGGATTTAATTGTTTCCTTAAAATCTAAGGAAATAACGATGATCATGGTTACTCATGAGCCTCGTGAAATCAGAGCACTAGCAGATAAAACGGTTTTATTATCTAAAGGACAAGTTGTTATTGAAAATTCTATACTATGAAATTATTGCCTTGCTTATTGATTACCATGCCATTACTGACCAATGGATAATACGGCCCATAATTTTTACAGAATCAGTTTCCGCAGATTCATCAGGAAACTCGTCTTTATTATAGCTACGTATAATCAATTTACCGCCCGGTTGACGGTAGAGCAGCTTTATTCTAAATAAGGCATCTTGTTCGATAGCATAAATGCCACCATCAACAATGCGTGTGTTACCTGTATCAACCGTAACTGTTGAGCCATTTGGAATAACAGGTGACATACTATCGCCATAAACAGAAAAGCAAATAACGTTCTGAGAAGATGCGCCATAACGGCGTAATGTGCTTTTTGAAAATCTCAATTTATATCCATTATGATCTTCGTTAGTACAACAACCGTCACCCGCTGCGAGTTCGATACTTTTAAAATAGGGAATTTCCACTTCATCAGTACCTAAAGGGGTATTACTGTCCCATTCACTTACTGGTTGCCATTCATCCTCTGGTGGAATTTCAGAATTCACATTGGGTTGTTCTTTACCTTCGAGTAGCCAAGCTAAATCACAATTTAATGCTTTTGCTAATTCAGGTAAAAAACGGGGACGTTTAGTTTTACCACTTTCTAGCTGTTCTATGGATTGCTGCGTTGTGCTTGCTAAAGTAGCAAGTTCTGATTGTGTTAAACCTAACGCAATGCGTTTATCTTTGGTACGTTTCGCAATAGACATTAGTGACTCCTAATACGTGTCCTTACATATTCAAGTACAAAGAGTATATCGTAAAAAGAAAACAAATTAAATTGTATTTTATCTTAATCATAAAATTAAGAATAAATTAATTACTTAATTTTGAAAACATCGTCTGCACTATCTGGTGGGGTGAGATAAGGGTTTTCATCAGTAACTTCAGGATCTCTCAAGACTTCTCCACAGAAAATAATAAGGTCCGGTCTTTTTTGTTTTAAGTAGTTAAGCCGTGTTGTGCATTCGTCTTTAGTATAAATTGTTTCTGTAACAGGAACTGCATCACAAGAATCATTTCCACATGGACTTACCAACAACACATAACCGACCAGCATGAGCTGTGAAGTAAACATAAAATATCCTTTTAACTATTCATGTTTGGTCATCAAAATCAGACCGCTAGATTACCTATTTGTTGATAAAAAAGCAGTTTCTATTTGTCTTAAATAGCATTAATGATGCAAAAAGGTGTATGTGATCACAATTTTTCTAGTGTTTGTTTGTATTTTTTTGCAATGTGTTATAGGCGAAAGACCCAAATATTAGGCAATAACATGCTATGATATATTGTGAAAACAAATAGAATTGTTTTTTAGTCTGTTTGGTTGTTGTAATATTGTTATTTGTAATATTAAATTGATATTCTCTATGAAATATTAATTTAAATGATGTTTGTTAATTAGATAAATTAAGATGAAATACATTATATTTAGTAAAAATTAAAGTGGTTACAGCAATAAATAGAGAATAATTTTATTTTAAGGTTATTACAAAAATAATAAAATTTATTCTTATTAACACTTGCTCTTAATTATATTCATTAAAATGAAAGTAAAAAGTCAAAAAGTAGAGATGAATTCTTTATTATCTATTGATTATAAAGGATAAAAAATAAATTACTTTCATTGTGTAACTAGTAAGTTCTCTGTGATAAATAGAGTTACTCTTTTTATAATATGTTGCAAAACTAATTAAACTTCATTTAATCGTCCCTCACAAATAGTGAGTGATATAAAAATATGCCGAAATCTATTTTTATCACGTATAATTTATCGATAAGAAAGGCGAAGTTAGCTCTCTTTATTAAATTAATTTTAAATAATGTATTTGCTACCTTATATTCTAATATGGAAAATATTTTATATAAGATTTTTTTGGCCAAAATAACTTTTTATGATGATGGTGAATTATGTTAAAGAAAATTGTAGGTTCTCTGTTTTTAATATTTACAGTCATGGCATTATCAGCTTGTGGTGATAAAACGGATGATCCAGGGCAGGCAGCAGTTGCATTTGTTGAAGCAGTTGCTGAAGGGAATGGGGATAAAGTCATTTCATTAATTCACTTAGGTGATATGGAAGGAGATCCAAGAGCTGAACAATTTAATAGCAAATTTAAAATGATTGTAGAAGAGACTGGAAAACAAGTTAAAAAGCAAGGTGGCTTGAGTAAAGTTGAAGTTATCAGTATTGAATACAGTGAAGATAAAAATAGTGCAATTGTGACATTAAAAACTGTATTAAAAGATGGTGTGGAAAAAAATCAAGCACAAGAGATGATTAATGTCGATGGTAAATGGAAAGTTGCCATCAAGTGATTGTTCGCACTTTTAATATTTTCGCTTTATTCTTAGTGGGTGCATTTTATGCACTCGCTTTGCCTCATGACTTAAAGAACGGTGATTTGGTTTTTCGGGATGGGGATGAAGTTATTAGTGAGATAATTAAACAAGTTGATAAAAGCGGGTTTAGCCACGTAGGTATGCTGTGGATCTCTGATAACGGCATTCAAGTGATCCATTCAACACCCAGTGAACATAATAATATAAAAGATGGTGTTACTGTGGATAGTCTTGAATTTTTCATTACTCGAGCAAAGCTTAATTCAGTTCGTTTTTACCAAGTAAAAGGAAGTAAAGAAGCAAGAGAGATTGCAGTGCAAACTGCATTAGAACGAGTGGGTGAAAATTTTAGTATTTACCCGAAGCAAGGTGTTTATTGTACAGAATTAGTTGCTGATGCGTGGCTAAAGGCGGGAGTATCTATTTCAACAGGAACTCAAAAATTAGATATGCCATTTATTTCAGATATTTCTTTTATTCTTCCTGAAAATTTAATCAACTCTGAAAATGTTTTTATTTATTTAGAAAAAGAATAAATCATCACACCCCCACTTCTTAGTCATTTTAATAACCAAAAAGTGGGTGTTTTATTACTCGTTAGTCTTAACCCTTACCGCCTTGAAAAGAAGAGTAAAGGGTCATTCCACCATCAATAAAAATGGTCTGTCCTGTAATATAGGTTGATTGTTCTGATGCTAACCATGCGGCAACGTTAGCAACCATTTCTGGTTCAGCTGCATATCTCATCGGGATCATATTTTCTAATTCTTCACGAAGAGTATCGTCTTGCATTTTTTCTTGATTGATAGGCGTATTTATTGCTCCTGGGCCAATCGAATTAATTCTAATGCCGTGGCTTGCATATTCAAGAGCAAGAGATTGAGTCAGCATTCTTACACCACCTTTACTTGCGGCATAACTTGCAAATGTTGGCCAAGGGATAATCTCATGAACAGACGACATATTAATGATATTGCCTTGAATGTTATTTTCTACAAAATATTTTAATGCAGAGCGGGCAGTGAGAAAATAGCTTGTTAAATTTACATCGATAATTTTACGCCAGTCAGCTAAATCAACAGCGTGAGAAGGTGTTTGTGTTTCAATACCTGCGTTATTAATAAGAAGATCTAGCTTACCAAAATGGTTTATAGCGCAATAAATAAGATTATGAGCAATATCCTCGTTACTAATGTCACCCCCAAAAATAATTGCTTTACCTGAATTTAATTTATTTAAATTAGTTGCAAGGCATTGGGCCTCTTTTTCATTAGAATGATAATTAATTACGACATTCATTCCTTCAGCGATTAATCGAGATACAACAGCAGCACCAATACCTCTTGATGAACCTGTAACAACAGCTACTTTTCCTTGGAGATCGTTGTACATGTTTCCTCCGATATTTGATGTTAAAATTAGGCAAAAAAGTAATATAAGAGATAAAAAAGTTATTTATCTAGCACTCTATTCAGCTTGAGGTTAATATAACCATCTCCTTATTTTCTCTCTCTCTTTATTGTAGGTTGTTATTATGTAATACGCATTAAGGCACTGAAGGAATAGTGCAAATACAGAAAAATTGACTTACCGAATTTCTCTTTAAATTTGGTAGACCTTCTGTTACTTAATGAGTATTAAATCATGAATAATCAATCACAAAAATATGATAGAACCTATCACTATCCTTTTTCACCAGGCACAACAAATGACGATCGTATAAATGCGCAATGGTGGCAGGATATTTGCCAAATAAAACAACTTATCCATACAGAAAAACTGGATGGAGAAAATAATTGCCTAAATAAATGGGGGGTTTTTGCTCGCTCGCATGCAGCCCCGACTCAATCAGCGTGGACATCTCAATTACGTCAACGTTGGCAAATGATGAAAAACGATTTAGGTGAGTTAGATATTTTCGGTGAAAATCTATATGCCATTCATTCTATTGAATATACACACTTAGAAGAATATTTTTATGTGTTTGCAGTTCGTTATAAAGATAAATGGCTAAGTTGGGAAGAAGTGCAGTTTTATGCTTCTCTCTTTGATCTGCCAATAGTACCAGAAATTAAACTGCCTGAATGTCAGGATAAAACTGATTTTGAAAATATGATTGTTTCACAAGCCCAACAGGCAAGTTTTTTTGAATCACAAGATGTTTTAACGCAAAAACCAAGCCCAATGGAGGGTATTGTTACACGAGATGCTCAGTCGTTTTCTTTAGATGATTTTTCACATCGTGTTTTTAAATATGTTAGAAAAGACCATGTTAAAACAGATGTTCATTGGAAAAAAAATTGGCGACGAGCCCCTTTAATTTGGGAAAAAACACAGGAGCCTCAATGATGCTTCATAAGAAATTACATACTGAAATGTCATGGGAACACCTCTGTGAACTGTATGATGAAATTAGTGATATGGCAGGTGTTATGCAGGATCCTATTCATCATGCAGAAGGTGATGTGGCGATACATACACAAAGAGTAATCAATTCAGTTAAATCATTGCCAGAATATGAAACGTTAACTGAAAGAGAACAGCAAATTTTATGGATCTCGGCACTTCTTCATGATGTAGAAAAGCGTTCTACAACACGAGAAGAAGAGGGACGAATTGTTTCACCGGGTCATGCACGTAAAGGTGAATTGACAACGCGTCTTTTTCTATATGAAAAAGTGCCTTTAAATTTTGCAGATAGAGAGCAGATCGCGGCTTTAGTTCGTTTTCACGGATTACCGCTATGGGTGATGGATAAACCTGATCCTAAAAAAGCGCTGCTTGCTGCATCATTAAGAGTAGATTGTTATTTATTGGCATTATTGGCTAAAGCTGATGTTTTAGGGCGAGATTGTGAAGATAAGAAGGCACTTTTTGATAAAATTGCGCTATTTACACTTTATTGCGAAGAGTTAAATTGTTGGCGTAGAGTCGCTCCATTTACTTCAGATGATGCTCGTTTTCACTATTTTTATACAGAGAATAGTACTGATTGCAATTATGAGCCTTATCCGGAAAAAGGAAGTGAGGTTACGGTGTTATGTGGATTACCGGGTATGGGAAAAGATACCTTTATTCGCCAACATTGTGCTGATATTCCGATTGTGAGTTTAGATGATCTCCGTCGCCAGCATAATATTAAACCTGATAATAGAGATGCTAATGGTTGGATAGCTCAGCAAGCAAAAGAACAAGCCCGTATTTATTTACGAGAGCATAAACCTTTTGTTTGGAATGCCACCAATATTACGCGAAAAATGCGAGATCAGCTTATCTCTTTATTTTATCGCTATAATGCTAAAGTCACCTTGGTTTATATTGAAGTTCCTTATGCGCAATGGCAGAGGCAAAATAATGCACGAAATGAAGCTGTGCCAGTTAAAGTAATGGAACGCATGTTGAGTAAATTGGAAGTACCCACACCAGAAGAAGCGCATAAAGTGATTTATTGGATTGAAGGGCAATCTCAGACCATACTTTAATAATTTGATTAATTTCAGTGAAATGACAAGTAGGTTATAAAAATAAAGTGAGGGTTACTTATAAAAATAAGCAACCCTTTTTTATTTATTAAGCAGGACTAATTTAGTAGGGTTAATTTGCAGGTAAAACAACGCATTAAATTTATTTTTTAACGTGATGAATAATATCAAAATAGGTATTACGATCATCCGCATTTGGATAAATACGATAGGTATACTCGTCATTTTTAACCGTGATATTTTCTACATCTCGGGTGAAGAGCGTTTTGCCTTCAGTATCTTTCGCAACTAAGGTACGTATTTTTCCATCATCTGAGATTGACCAGTCACCTTGCATTTTTTGTTTACCTTCAGGTGTAAACATAATAAACGTGCCATTAGGGTAGTATTCAGCAAGGCCAAAATAATTGGTTACTTGCGCATTATCTGCAGTTGTTTTATTACCTTTTTCATCGATAGCATCTGTCGTTACCCAGACTTTTTCTATCATGATTTTTTCATAATCATTAAGCTCTTTTTGAGCCTGAATAACACCTTGAGTTTGAATATTGGTAGATGGTGTTGAACTCTCTGCAGCGAAAAGAGAAAAGCTAGCGCTTAATAATGAGATTGCGATAAGTGATTTTATTTTCATTGATATATCCTTATTTTATATTGTGCTTTTGTCAGGTATTTATGTTGTGTCTGACGGTATGAATAAATTTAAGTCTAAAATAGGCAAAGTGCGAGGAAAGAAGTATGTCTAAATGTTTCTGATAAAAAGACTTTTTGACAAAAACAAATAGTTTAAAATATCGATATATTTATTTTTATTGACATTATTATCTGCATTTATTCTTATTCTAGATGTAATTACTGTGAATAAAGTGGTTAAAAAAACAAATCATATTTATAGATGGTATAGAAAATAGATAAAAACCATTCTTGATTTACAATATGAACTCAAAGATTGACTTACATGTGAACTAAATAGACAAAGGTGATGACTTTTTTATCTAACTAAATGTTACTTAGATCACAAAAATGAAAGATGAAAAATGAGTATGTTTTAAGCATTGCTTTTGCATTACTTAAGTAATTTACGTCCTTTGTCAAAAGGGTATCGTTTTCTTTGGTGTTTAATGATTAGAATTCCTTTATGGTAAATTCTGACTAAAAATCAGAGATGATAAAAATAATTAATGCATTGCTCGATTCAATTAGATTGTGTTTTATTTAAGCATTATTACGATTACTTTACAGAAATATAAAGTGATTTTTTTGTAATGTCTTATTTATAAAAGTAAATTTTATTCTTGTATGTGGAAATTTAATATTATTTCCTGAGGATAGGTAAAAAGTAATATTAAATTTATTTATACTAAATAAGTTAAGGTTACGTTATTTAATAACTCTATTTTTTATAAAAAATGAATAAATCTCAAATTTATTTATTAAATAATCTTACGGTTTTCATTGTTTATTTCTGTTTCTTTTTGTTTTTTATTTTTGTATTTCTGCTTTTTTTTGCTTTTAATAAATAACATATGATTGTAATCACAATCCAATAACAACTAATAAACTAAAGTTGTTGCCATAGAGGTAACATTAAATGAAAGCAGAACGTCATAAGAAAATAATTAATCTGATCAAAGGTAATGGTGCAGTAAAAGTTTCTGTTTTGGCTAAAGAACTTAATGTTACCAAAGAAACAATACGATCAGATTTAAATACACTAGCAGAAAAGGGAATTATAAAAAGATGCCATGGTGGCGCTTTTATAGAATTTGAAACATTAGACAAAGTAGCTAAGAAAGAAATTATACAATTTCTAGAATGTAATGATCAAATTGATAAAAACGATTTAGCAAACAAGACGGCAATAAATAAGGTGTGCGTACTGGGTTCATTTAATGTTGATATGATTAGCTATCTTCCTAGATTGCCAGAAGCCGGGGAATCCTTATTATCGAATAAATTTATCTTCTCACCAGGAGGTAAAGGCTGTAACCAAGCACTGGCTGCGAGTTATGCTGATGCGCAGGTACATTTTATTACTAAGATAGGCACTGATCAATTTAGTGATTATGCAGTTAATTTTATATCGTCATCAAGAATAAAAACATCAACGATATATCAAACTGAAAATTACCAAACAGGAACAGCTTCTATTTTTGTTTCGGAAGAGAGTGGGGAGAATATTATTTCTATTTACTCTGGTTCTAATATGGATATTTCTGCTGATGAAGTAAAAATACAGAAAGATAAAATTATTGATGCAGATATAATTTTACTACAATTAGAAACAAATATTGAAGCATTAAAGGAAATTATTGCTATTGGAAATGAGAATAATATTCCTATTATTCTTAATCCAGCACCTTATAACAAAATAGTTAATGAATTACTTCCAATGATAGATGTATTAACACCTAATGAAACGGAAGCGAGTTTATTATCTGGAATAGAAGTACTTGATTTAGAGTCCGCAAAAAATGCTGCGGTTTCTATTTATCAGCAAGGCGTAAATAAGGTGGTTATTACGCTGGGTAGTAAAGGTTCGTTAGCTTATGACGGATATAAGTATATTTACTCGCCGGCATATCCGGCAGTTGTAAAAAATACAGCAGGGGCAGGTGATGCTTTTAATGGTGCGCTCGCTGCCTCGTTGGCAAAAGGAAAGCAGTTTTCTTATGCGTTACGCTATGCATCAGCTTTTTCATCATTAGCTGTTGAGACGAGTAATGCTTCAGAAATGCCTGAAGATATTAATGTCATGCATCGCATCAATCAAACAACATATTCACAGATTGTCACCCAATCCCCTGAATAAATAATCTTTTTTGAAAGAGGAATAAAAATGAAAATCTTATTTATTGGTGAGTCATGGCATATTCATATGATCCACTCCAAAGGCTACGACAGTTTCACTTCCAGCAAATATGAAGAAGGTTCAACGTTCTTATTAAGTTGCTTAAGAGAAAAGGGTGTTGAAGTTGATTATATGCCTGCTCATACCGTTCAGGTTGCATTCCCACAAACGGCTGAAGCATTAGCTAAATACGATGTCATTGTCATTAGTGACATTGGTGCAAATACGTTCCTTCTGCAAAACGATACTTTCTATAACATGAAAGTTATTCCTAACGCATTAGGGTTAATTAAAGAGTTTGTAGTTAATGGCGGTGGTTTATTAATGATTGGTGGTTACCTGTCATTTATGGGTATTGAAGCTAAAGCAAACTACAAAAACACATTACTTGCAGAAGTTCTGCCTGTCGAAATGCTGGATGGTGACGATCGTGTTGAAGCGCCTGAAGGTGTATTTGCAAGTGCTGTGAATGCTCAGCATGCATCAGTAAAAGGTTTTGGTGAATGGCCTATGTTCCTTGGCTATAACAAAGTTTCAGCTAAAGAGAATACAGAGACGGTATTGAATATTGGCGAAGATCCATTGTTGGTATTTGGTCAATTTGAAAAAGGGAAAACGGGCTGCTTTATGAGTGACTGTTCTCCTCACTGGGGTAGTAAAGAATTCTTAGCATGGCCTCATTATGCAGATATGTGGGTCAACATTCTTAAACAAATTGCCCGTTAATTTGCATTAAGAATAACTGTCATAAAAAGTAAAAAAGCGCAGAGTTGCCGCTCTGCGCTAATAAAAAACCGATTACTTGAAAAATAAAAAAAGAAATCACTCATAGCCAATAATCCAAAAGGAACATCTTATGAGTACAAAAAATTTATCAACACCATTGCTGATGTTAGCAACTGTGTTAGCAGGTATGCTATCACCAATGCAGTCTGCGGTGAATGGGCAGTTAGGGCATGTTTTAAAAGATGGTAACGCGAGCGCAGTTATTTCTTTTGCCAGTGGTTTAGTGGTGATGTTTTTTATCATCATGTCGAAAAAACAGTATCGCCAGCAATTTGCTTCAATTCCAAGTTTAATTAAAACGCGCAAAATTCCATTATGGAACTGGTTTGCAGGTCTTTGTGGTGCAATGGTTGTTTTCTCTGAAGGGGCTTCTGCAAGCGCATTAGGGATCGCAACATTCCAAACAGCATTAATCTCAGCACTCTTATTATCAGGCTTATTGTGTGACCGCTTTGGTGTTGGTGTTGATGAGAAAAAATATTTCACGCCATATCGTGTATTAGGTGCAGTATTAGCCGTTGTTGCAACTTTATTTGTGGTTTCTCCACAATGGCACTCAACCTCATTTATCTATCTAGCAATCTTACCTTTCCTCGCAGGTTTATTAGCCGGTTGGCAGCCAGCAGGTAACTCTAAAGTTGCAGAAGCAACCGGTTCTATGATGGTGTCTATTACTTGGAACTTTATTGTTGGCTTCACTGTTTTAACCATTGCTCTTATTGTTCGTATGGCATTAGGCCATATCACTCTTGAATTACCAGGTACTTGGTGGATGTATTTAGGTGGTCCTTTAGGACTCATGTCTATCGCATTAATGGCTATTTTAGTTCGTGGTTTAGGCTTGCTGATGTTAGGAGTTGCTTCAACAGCGGGTCAATTATTAGGTTCTGTATTAATTGACTTATTATTACCTTCATTAGGCAATACCGTTTATTTAGTGACAATCATCGGTACATTATTTGCGCTAGTAGGTGCGATTGTAACCACAATCCCTGAATTCAGAGCCACTAAGTCAGTAAAAGCGTAGGAGTATCGTAATGAAAGGTTATATTCAAACCGTAACTGGCCCCGTGAAAAAAGAAGATATGGGGCTAACATTGCCCCATGAACACCTCTTTAATGATCTCTCAGGTGTTGTTGATGAACCTTTTTATGAATTCTCGCACGTGTTAGTTGATAAAAAAGTGAGTGCAGATATTCAGTGGGGGCTTAAATACGATCCATATTGCTGCTGCGATAATATGGATAAGAAACCAATCGAAGATGTTATTTTTGAATTAAATAACTTCAAAGAGTTAGGTGGAAGAACAATTGTTGATGCAACTGGCTCTTCATCTATTGGACGTGATATTAGAAAACTAAGACAAGTTGCAGAGATAACAGGCATTAACGTTGTGGCTTCTTCCGGGCTTTATATTGAGAAGTTTGAAGGAAAACGACTAGCTGATGATATTGATGCAATGGCAAAAATCATTGATGATGAATTGAATGTAGGTATCGATGGTACTGACATTCGTGCAGGTATGATTGGTGAAATTGGTGTTTCTCCCTTCTTTACTGATGGTGAGAAAAATAGCTTAAGAGCAGCTGCTATTGCACAAAATAGTAATCCTCATGCATCGATGAATATTCATATGCCGGGTTGGCAGCGTCGTGGTGATGAAGTTTTAGATATTCTATTAACTGAAATGGGATGTAATCCCGCTAAGATTTCATTGGCACACTCTGATCCATCAGGCAAAGATATTGATTATCAATGCAAAATGTTAGATCGTGGTGTTTGGCTTGAGTTCGATATGATTGGCCTCGATATCTCTTTCCCTAAAGAAGGGGCTGCACCAAGTGTTATGGATACCGTAGAAGCTGTCGCAAGCTTAATTGAAAGAGGTTATGGTAGCCAAATCGTATTAAGCCATGATGTGTTCTTAAAACAGATGTGGGCAAAAAATGGGGGAAATGGTTGGGGATTTGTTCCTAATGTATTCCTTTCATTATTGGCTCAGCGTGGCATTGATAAATCTATTATCAAAAAATTATGTGTTGAGAATCCAGCCAATTTATTGGCTTAAATCTGAAGTGAATAAATAACAATAAATATACCCCTTGAAATAAATTTAGCGGCACTTTAATCGAGTACCGCTTTTTTTATGTCTCAAGGAAAGAAAGACAAATTGAGGTATTAACGTAAATGGTAATTCTCAATATAACGTAATGAATGTGTTGAACCATTAATCACTAAAGAGTGTGTTTGTAGGTATTGGGTTTGTTGATTAACACCCGATAAGAAATCACCAGCAGTAATTGCGGTTGCTGCAAACATAACATCTTGGTTACGTACTAATGTGTCTAATGACAATTTGGTATTTACATCAGTCCCCATTTTATGACAACGAGCAATTTCAGAGACGGCATATTCTCTATTTTCTGCACTGTTTCCTTTTGCGATATCACGAGTAATTAAACGTGCTTGCATATCACCGCCTAATGCCTTAGCAATCGCAGCACTAATAACACCTTCAGGTGCTCCACCAATGCCGTACATAACATCAATACTGTTATTAGGCATTGTGGCATATAAAGAGGCTAAAACATCACCATCAGGAAGTGTAATAACATTAATGCCTTTAGCGCGTAGGTCTTTAATAATATCGTGGTGACGTGGTTTATCTAAAATAGCGAGAGTTAATTGCTCAATAGATTTATTTAATGTTTGTGCAATAGCATCAAGGTTATATTCAAGACAATGGTTAAGGTCAATCACGCCGGCAGCTTGCTTACCAACAATTAATTTTTCCATATACATGTCGGGAGCTTGTAAAAAACTGCCTTCAAAGCCAGCAGCTAAAATTGCTAGGGAATTATTTTCACCTGTTGCTACCATACGAGTACCGTCAATTGGGTCAACAGCAATTTCTATTTTATCGCCTTTCCCATTACCGACTTTTTCGCCAATATAAAGCATAGGTGCTTCATCTATTTCACCTTCACCAATGACAATTTCACCATTGATATTTAGGCTATTCAAACGTTCACGCATAGCACTGACAGCGGCATCATCTGCTGCATTTTTATTTTGTTTTCCAATCCAAGGCATTGCTGCAATAGCTGCAGCTTCTGTTACAGAAGCGATAGCGTTAGTTAATTCGTCATTTAATTTCATATTATGAGTGTGTTTTGCGATATAAATGGAAGATTAAGATAGGTTACCGATCATACCTTTTTTTCGAAATTATGTGCTAGGTTTAAATCAAGAGTTCTCGAAATAGGTTATTTAGGAATAAACTAAGATAAATCTGTGAAAATTAAAGTATAACTAAGGTTAAGAGATTAAAACCATATGATGCTTAATGCAAAAGGATTAGGTTTATGGACGACTTTTTGGTGCTCATCGTTACAATATTTGTCGTGGTGTCTTTGTATTGGCAATACCACTCTTATACAAATAGCAATTCATTGCTGTATCGAATTAAACAGCTTGAAGAAAAACTTATTGAGCAACAAGAGAAATTATTTAAGTTATTAAATAAAGACAAAACTGTGGATATTCTCACAGAGTGTGACGCTCAGAAAAGCGAAGTTAAGGATTTATCTCATGATATAAAAAGAGAGCCTCAACCAACAGTTTCAACCGATTCAACTTATCAACCCAAAACCGTTGACCCTAAAACAGTTGAACCTACTAAGACAACAGAGCATGTGCAAAATAAGGCGGAGAGCAAAGAAACGCCAGCATATCAACGCGCACAAGCATCACAAGAAACGGCATTTAATAAAGTTTCTCCTAAAGAAGAAAAACCAGTTGTTCAATCTTCTATGGTTAATGATATTAACCTTGAAAACAAACAATCTAATAAGACAGAAATATCAACAGTTCCTACACCTAAAGAGCCTGAATCTTATCAACCTAAGGTAGCAACGAGTCGTTTTGCTCATCATTATCAAAAAGAAGCGAAACAAACATCTATTGAACCTGTATCAGAACCACGTGTGGAAAATAGAGCAAATGTGGCAAGTGCTAGCCTTGCGGGATCTGAAACAGGTCATTTAAAAAGTGCTACACCTCAATCAAATAGACCAGCATCGCAATATAGACCTGCTTTAAATTCTCGCCCAAAACGTCAACAGAAATCGATTTTGGGACTTATTTGGAATTGGGTAGTAACAGGAAATCCGCTGGCTAAAATAGGGATGTTATTGCTCTTTTTTGGTCTGTCTTATTTACTTAAATACAGTATTGAGAATGAGCTTATCTCAGCATCAACACGCTTAATGATGGCTGGAACAGGATGCTTGGCCTTATTAGGTATTGGCTGGTGGCTTAGAAAGAAAAACTTGATATATGCATTAATTTTGCAAGGTGGTGGCATTGGTGGGTTTTATATTACTATTTTTGCCGCAACTAAAATTTATGATTTTATTCCTATTGGTATTGCTCTCGCGATTATGGTGTTTATCTGCTTGGTCAGTGTAAGTTTGGCAGTTATTCATCGAGCCATTAGTTTAGCCATATTAGCCTCGCTTGGCGGTTATTTAGCACCTGTTTTATTGTCTACTGGTGATAACAATTATGTTGGGTTGTTTAGCTATTATCTTATCCTTTCAATTGGCATTCTTATTATCAGTCATTGGCAAGTTTGGCGTTTATTAAATCTTATTGGTTTTGCTTTTACTTTTGGTATTGGTTTTATATGGGCGATACCTAATTACACTCATGCCGATTATTTACCTTGCCAGCTATTTTTAATTGCAAATTGGTTGATTTTTGGTGTTGCAACGGAGCTTTCAACATTAAAAAACAAACTGAAACTTAATATTTCTTTTGATGCCACATTACTATTTGGTACACCATTAATTGGTTTTATCTTCCAACATCAATTAGCTTCAGAATGGGAATATGGCGTTGCTATTGCTTCATCGCTTTGTGGATTAGCATATTTCGCACTAAGTTGGTTTGTGCTTAAGCGTTATCGTGAAGAGGGTAAATTGCTGGCGATTGCCTTCTTTATGCTCTCTGCTACTTTTGCCACTTTAGCTGTACCATTTGCATTCTCTGCTGAATGGACATCGATTGTATGGGCTATTGAAGGGGTGATGATCCTTGCATTTTCTGTTTTACAGCAGCAAAAGAAACCCGCTATTGCAGGGACTCTTTTAGTTGCAGTTTCCTTTATTTTATTGTTCAACATGCCTGTTACCTTGTTAGGTGATTGGCTAATGATCGTAATACAAGTAATCGCTGTATTTGCTGTTGCAGTACTGTGGTATCGAGCTAAGTTTACTAATATTGATAATCAAACTATTGGATATGTAGCACTATTTATCTCTGTTGTAAGTTGGGGATATAGCGTTTTACTTTTACAAGAGTATGGCGAATATTGGCTCTATCCAGAGGTAAAATCCATTACCTTTGCATTTATTCTTATTAGCTGTTGGGGCATGTTCTTTGCGGGTAAGAAAACCCTATTTTCTGAGTTGGCAAGTTGCTCTATTTTATTATGGCCAATGTCAGCACTTATTATGTTGGTCTACATCTATCTCGCAGGTTCGCTAATTGATAATTGGTTAAGTGCGATTATCTGGATTGCAATTTTTGCAAGTGGTTTCTACTTGCTTAAAGTAAATACGTTATTGCCGAAACAAAGGATCAATAAAGCGTTGATCCATATTATGCATCTTGTCTTTATTGGTATTTTCTTATTTACTGAAATTATTTGGTTGCTGGATGTTACGTACCTTTATGTGAGCTTACATTTTGCAAGCGTTATTCTTGCTATAAGTTTATTTATTGCAATAAGCTATATGTTAGCAATGGGAGTTAATTGGATAAAAGAGTACCAAAATACTTATTGGTTAGTTACTTTACCGGCTTTAGGATTACTGGCACTTTCTTTAATCTTTGCGAACTTTAATAACGGTACTGAAGGTGGAATTAAATTTATTCCATTATTTAACTTGATGGATCTAATGGGTATTGTTGGAATATGGGTTGGCTATAAATTTATTTCAGTAATAAAACAGTCACCTAAGTATCAAGCATTATTGCAAAATAACTTACCGGTATTTAATTACATTATTCCTGCTATGATTTTCTGGTGGGCAAACGGTATTTTATTAAGAGGGTTAGTCTTTGCAACAGATATTGATTGGTCGAGTTATGCAATCATTAATTCCAAAGTGATCCAAACAGTATTAGCCATTATTTGGGCGATTACGGCATTAGTGACTATGGTAATGGCGACACGTAAGAAGTCACGCTCACAATGGTTTATTGGTGGTGTACTATTGGCTGTGGTTATCGCTAAACTCTTCCTAATTGATACATCATTAAGTAGTGGATTGCTGAGAGCATTGGCCTTTATTGGTGTTGCAATATTGATTTTATTAATCGGGTATTTCTCACCATTACCGCCGAAAAAACAAACTAACAATACAAGTGTGTAAGTCATGTTTTAGCTTGTGTTGTGTTTATTTTATTAATTAAATCATGCATATAATCTTAAATGGTTAGTGCATGATTTAACGAAAAGGAGAGTTATAATGCATCAAGGTCAATGTTTATGCGGTAAAGTTAAACTATCGACAGCACAAGATATATCTGCGCTCAGTGTTTGTCATTGTAGTATGTGTTTGCGTTGGAATGGTGGTCCTGGTTTTTCAATTGATTGTAAATCAGATTTGAGGATTGAAGGTGAAGAAAATATAACACGCTATGATTCATCTTTATGGGGAGAACGAGCATTTTGTAAGCATTGTGGCTCTCATCTTTTTTATCATTTAAAAGAAACCAATACTTACTATGCATCAGCAGGATTATTCCCTGATGCAAAAGAAAGTAAACTAACAATACAAATTTATATAGATAGCAAACCTCTTTATTATAATTTTGTAGAAAAAACACCAATGCTAACAGAGCAAGAGATTATTAGTATGTTTAATAAATAATATTTTAATTTATTAGTTTTTTGGATTTTTTATTCTTTTAAGACTCTTTTCTATATGAGTCTTTTCTTATGATTTTATTAAATAAATATTAATTAATGCTAAGGAAGAGGTAGGTTGCTATTTTTTATTATAGTATGCTCTTTTCTTTAAAATTTATAACAAGTTAATCTAATTTTTTTGTTATGTTTTGATTTAAAAGGAGAGTGTTATTGATAAATACATTGATAATAAGTCGAGTTGAAATATTTAGCTTGGGAATAAAAACACTTCTTAGTCAGATTAAAAAAATCAATATCCGAAAGGTGATGAATGATGAAAGTGATGCATTTCGTTATTGTCGACAATTTTCGGTTAATCTTATTATTATTTATTCAGCACCTTCAGTATCATTAATTGATTCTATAAAAAGAATAAAGCGATCATCTTTATCAATTAAAATTATTGTTATTTCACCAAAAACAGACTCTATATTATCAATAACGCTTCTTCAATTAGGTATTGAAGGCTTTATTGTCGTTGATACTTCTTGTGAAAATATTCTGCAAGCTATTCGGCAAGTTTGTATCGGTCAACGATATATAAGCCAAGAGTTAGCTATGGAAATCGCACTCACAAAATTACAGCAAGAATTAAATCCGTTACATCATCTATCTGAACGAGAATTGCAAATTATGTCGATGATCATCAGAGGAAAAAAAATCGCACAAATTGCAAGAGAGCTGAATATTAATACAAAAACAGTAAATAGCTATCGTTATCGAATGTTTAGTAAACTTAAAATCTCAGGTGATGTAGAATTAACACATATAGCAATACGTTATGGGTTAATTGAGATAGAGAGTCATTTACAAAGTGGAAGACAAATTTGACGCCAAAGCATTCTTAAGCCGAGTCACAAATAAACCGGGTGTTTATCGGATGTATGATGCGACAGACACAGTAATTTATGTTGGCAAAGCTAAAGATCTGAAAAAAAGGCTTTCGAGCTATTTCCGCACACAAGTAAATAGCCGTAAGACCGAAGCTTTAGTGAAGTGCATCACCAATATTGATGTCACGATCACCCATACAGAAACAGAAGCTTTATTGCTTGAACATAGCTACATCCAGCGTTATCAACCTCGCTATAATGTGTTGTTACGCGATGATAAATCCTATCCTTATATCTATTTAAGTGGTGATAAACACCCTAGACTTGCTAGTTACCGCGGTGCAAAACATGCTAAAGGGGAATATTTTGGGCCTTTTCCTAACTCCTTTGCAGTGAGAGAAACATTGGCATTAATGCAAAAATTGTTTCCTATTCGTCAATGCGAAGACAGTGTGTATCGCAATCGTTCAAGGCCTTGTTTGCAATATCAAATTGGGCGCTGTCTTGCACCTTGTGTAAAAGGCTATGTTTCTGATGAAGAATATGCCCAACAAGTTAATTATGTGCGGCTTTTTCTTTCAGGTGATGATTCGCAAGTTATTGACGGATTGGTTAAACGTATGGAAGAAGCAAGCCAAGATCTACGTTTTGAAGAGGCGGCTCGCATTCGTGATCAAATCCAAGCGGTAAGGCAAGTGACTGAAAAACAATTTGTCGCCAATATTGGTGATGATCTTGATGTGATCAGTGTCGCTTTTAATGGTGCGATTGCTTGTGTTTATGTGCTCTTTTTCCGTCAAGGTAAAGTGTTAGGAAGTCGGAGCTATTTTCCTAAAGTCCCCGCAAATACCTCAATTGATGAAGTTGTTCAGACTTTTATTGGCCAATTTTATTTACAAGGTAGTGCAATTCGAACTTTACCAACTGAAATCTTGCTTGATTTTAATTTAGAAGATAAAGCCATTCTTTCTGAGTCAATTTCTTCAATAGCGGGGCGAAAAATTCAAATTCAAACAAAACCGCGTGGTGATAGAGCTCGTTATTTAAAATTAGCCAGAACAAATGCAGCAACAGCATTGGCTTCAAAACAAGTCGAACAATCGACAATTTCACAACGTTATACCTCGTTGATGTCTCTTCTTGGTATGAAAGAGATAAAACGAATGGAATGTTTTGATATTAGTCACACTATGGGAGAGCAAACTGTGGCTTCATGTGTAGTATTTGACATGAATGGCCCATTAAAATCTGAATATAGGCGCTATAATATCAGTGGTATTACTCCTGGTGATGATTATGCGGCGATGAATCAGGTGCTCACTCGACGTTATGGTAAATCATTAGAAGAGACTAAGGTTCCAGATATTATCTTTATCGATGGTGGTAAAGGGCAATTAGCACAAGCAATAGAGGTATTTGATTCTCTTGATGTTGATTGGGACAAATCACACCCGAAATTAATAGGTGTCGCAAAAGGGAGTGATCGTAAAGCAGGGCTTGAAACCTTGTTTTTTGTGCCTGAAGGTGAAGGAATGGCATTACCTTCTGATTCACCTGCGTTGCATTTGATCCAACATATTCGTGATGAATCGCATCGTCATGCAATAACGGGACATCGTCAGCGTAGAGCAAAAGTGAAAAATACCAGTTCGTTAGAATCTATTGAAGGTGTAGGGCCTAAGCGCCGTCAAATGTTGTTGAAATATATGGGAGGGCTACAAGCTTTGCGAGACGCAAGTGTTGAAGAAATTGCGAAAGTCCCCACAATTTCGACTGCATTAGCAGAAAAAATTTTTAATGCGTTGAAACACTAAGTGTATTGATGCACCATATTAATAACTCTCACTTTTCTAGGTCGTGTAGAACGCTATGCAACTAAATATCCCAACTTGGCTAACTCTATTTCGTGTCGCACTAATCCCATTCTTTGTTTTGGTGTTTTATTTACCATTCAAAGATGCTCCATTAGTTTGCGCTATTATTTTTATGGTAGCAGCTGCAACTGACTGGTTTGATGGTTTTTTAGCACGTAGATGGAAACAAACTACTCGCTTCGGGGCTTTTCTTGACCCAGTAGCGGATAAAGTAATGGTTGCAACAGCACTTGTTTTAATTACTGAATACTATCATGAGTGGTGGATAACCTTACCCGCAGCAACCATGATTGCTCGTGAAATTATCATCTCTTCACTAAGAGAATGGATGGCTGAATTAGGAAAGCGTAATAGTGTTGCAGTTTCTTGGATAGGAAAAGTGAAGACGACCGCACAAATGGGTTCACTGGTTGTGTTATTATGGCGTCCTACTGTTGAAGCGGAGTGGTTTGGATTCGCTTTATTATATATTGCAACCGTGCTGACATTCTGGTCAATGTTTCAATATTTGAGCGCTGCATGGTCAGATTTGCGTGAAGGTTGATCGAAATGACTGAAAATTCACCGAACAGTCAAAAAGATGCAAATATAGTGTTGACTAGATTCAGGAAATCAGTAGAATGCAACGCATCGAAAGGCACAACGGTTTACGGAAATAAATAAGTAAATCAGCAAGTTCGGTAAAGCGGGAATAGCTCAGTTGGTAGAGCACAACCTTGCCAAGGTTGGGGTCGCGAGTTCGAGTCTCGTTTCCCGCTCCAATCTCTAATGAGATTGAGTAGTTGAGGCGCGTTGGCAGAGTGGTCATGCAGCGGATTGCAAATCCGTGTACCTCGGTTCGATTCCGGGACGCGCCTCCATTAATGCCCAGGTGGTGAAATCGGTAGACACAAGGGATTTAAAATCCCTCGGCTGTAAGGCTGTGCGGGTTCAAGTCCCGCCCTGGGCACCAACTCTTCTAGATGAGAGTTTGGTGCAAAAAAGTCCATTATCAATGGCATTGGGAAATAAGTAATAAGTCGTCCATACCAGTATTTATCTTAGTAATAAGAATTTACGGGCGCACCACAGAATTTAGCCCAGGTGGTGAAATCGGTAGACACAAGGGATTTAAAATCCCTCGGCTGTAAGGCTGTGCGGGTTCAAGTCCCGCCCTGGGCACCATACAAATAGCGGACCTTAACTTAGGTCCGTTTTTTCTTCCACTAGCGACCAAGTTGGTGAGAGAAGAGCAAAAACTAAAGTTAGTTTAGAAGTAAATGCTTAAAATTTATTTGTTATCTATCTTGTTTGATAAACGGGTATTAAGCGTAACAAGTAAATACAATTTAGCCCAGGTGGTGAAATCGGTAGACACAAGGGATTTAAAATCCCTCGGCTGTAAGGCTGTGCGGGTTCAAGTCCCGCCCTGGGCACCATATAAAAAACGGACCTCAATGAGGTCCGTTTTTTTATTGTCAGCCTTAAACCACCTCCTAAGGAGGTGGTGATTGACCCTGTGAGGCTATAGCCTGAAGGAAACCCATGTTAAAAAACTATCTCTTACTCACCACAAGTAAAGAGGAAATAACATGGGTTTATACAGAAGTTCATCACATGTGTATTGGCGTTGCAAATATCATCTAGTTTGGACACCTAAATATCGTTATAAGATATTGAAAGATAAAGTAGGAAAAGAGCTTTATAGAACAATTTATATTCTCTGCAATATGAAAGACTGTGAAGTATTGGAGCTAAATGTTCAGCCAGACCATGTACATTTAGTTGTAATGATCCCACCTAAACTATCAATATCAACACTAATGGGAGTCCTGAAAGGACGTAGTGCGATAAGGTTATATAATCGATTTCCGCATATACGTAAGAAACTTTGGGGTAATCATTTTTGGGCTAGGGGATATTTTGCTGATACGGTGGGGGTTAATGAAGCCATCATTAGGCGTTATGTAAGGCATCAGGATAAAGTTGATCAAGAGCTCGACCAACAAATGGAATTGTTGGAGGATTAATAAAGAATATAGCCCCCTTATAGGGGGCCCAATTTAAAGCCACCTCTTTTAGAGGTGGTATTTTACTTATGGATAATATTTTTCTCTTCATATTGGCACGGCAAAAACTTTAACCGTATCAATCGATAAGCTGATAAAAAGTGATATTTAATACTATCTTGAGCAACATGTTTGGATGGTCAATCAAACATGGTTAGCTCTGTTTAAAGTCTATCAGATATGGCTTGGTTGCTATACCAAAGTAAATTAAATTCTTTATCCATAATAATCACTTCTACCGGGTAAGCCATTTACACCTTCAATTATTCTTATTCTGGATATTTATTAGCTGCTTAGTTAAAAGTAGCATCATTTGATGAGTATCGAGTAAGCGTCAGAGTATTTCATTCGACTCCTTATTAGCAATATCCCAAACTATTATTTCTATTTGGATCCTGCATTTTTGAACCGTGTCTGTTGTCCTTGCATCCATCAGATATTCATCGGTGATCTTAGAGAAAATAAGATACAAGAGTGAGATGGGTAAATAGTTCGAATGACCCGAAGGAATAGCATAAAAAAGAAATCGGAGTGGATTAGAAAATCTTACACAACTATCAGAGCGATCAATGATCCTTACTTGTTTGAAATTAAGCCATTGACCATTTTTGTTGTTTAAAAAATTATTTTCAATAATTTTCAAAAAGAGATGAATATAAGGAATATATGGTAAATAAATGTATATACTGAGGGTATTCAAATAAATGTTGTATTAGGTATTCCAGATTTATGACTAAAAAAACTATTTATGTTGTTGCAGCTGCAATGTATAACGAAAAAAATGAAATATTTTGTGCCTTAAGATCTCAAAAAATGAGCTTACCAGGATTATGGGAATTCCCTGGAGGTAAAATCGAACCCGGTGAAACTCCTGAAGAGGCACTTAAACGAGAAATTCAAGAAGAATTAGGATGTGAAATACTGGTACAAGCACATATCGATACTCATTTACACGAATATGAAAATATAAATGTTAATTTAAGTGTTTATAAGTCAGTTCTTCAAAGTGGAAAGATTCAATTATACGAACATGAAAAAGGAATGTGGACTCCTATTTCTGAGCTACTAACTTTAAATTGGGCCCCCGCTGATATCTCTGCTGTTGAAAAAATCTTAAAAGAAGAGAGTCGCAATGCATAAAGATTTTAAGCAGTCTATTTTACACAGCTTTGTAGATCATCAGATACAAGCGAAAGATCACCTTAAAGCTGAGGTTTTTACAAATCAAAGTTATGATGATCAATTGTTGTCAGGCATTATTGATCGATTAAAAAATGTAAAATCATTTGATATTGCGGTCGCTTTTGTGACTAAATCGGGCTTATCTCTACTTAAAACAATCTTGTCAGATTTGTCTCTTAGAGGAATTACTGGCCGACTTCTAACATCAGATTATTTAACATTTAACCATCCTGATACATTTAAAGAATTACTAAAAATCTCTAATTTAGAAGTGAAGATTTCGACAAAACAGGGATTCCATGCCAAAGGCTATTTTTTTCATTATGAAAATTACTCAACTACAATTATTGGTAGCTCAAATCTAACGGCAAATGCATTAAAGATAAATTATGAATGGAATCTCGCTATTACGAGCTATCAAGATGGTGATATCTACAAAAAATTACGAGATATATTTGAAGATGAGTGGGGAGCTAGTGAGTTATTAGATTTGGTTTTTATCAATAAATATACGATTGAATATCAGAAAAATAACAAGCTATACCAGCAAGATAACTCAATATCTGAAGTAGTTAATACAGACATAATTAAACCAAATAAAATGCAGCAAGATGCTTTGCTAAATCTTAAGGCTTTAAGAGATCAAGATAAAAAAAAAGCGCTTATTATTTCTGCTACCGGAAGTGGTAAAACATATTTATCTGCCTTTGAAATACAAAATGCTAAACCCAAGAGAATGCTGTTTCTGGCACACAGAGAACAAATTTTATTAAAGGCATCCGAAAGTTTTAAAAAAATTATTCCCGCCTCATCAGAGATTGAATATGGTATTTTTTCGGGCAATCAAAAAAATTTAAACGCTAATTATCTTTTTGCGACAATACAAACTTTGTCACAGACAGAATACTTAGATAAGTTTTCAGCTGATCATTTTGATTATATTATTATTGATGAAGTCCATAAAGTTGGTGCTACTTCATATCAAAAAATTTTAGATTATTTTAAACCGAAATTTTTACTTGGTATGACTGCTACGCCAGAAAGAACAGATGGATTTAATATTTTTGAAATGTTTAACTACAACGTTGCATATGAGATCCGCTTGAAAGACGCATTAGAAATGGATTTAGTTGCGCCTTTTCATTATTTTGGCGTGGTGGATTATGAGCTTAATGGCGAATTAATTGATAATTTATCCAATCTGAAACATTTAGTTAGTGACGAGCGAGTCGATTTTCTAATTGAAAAAATAGAATATTATGGGTATTCAGGTGATTCACCCAAAGGTTTAATATTTTGTCGTTCACTAGATGAAGCAAGAGATCTTTCAGATGAATTCAATAATAGAAGTTATAGAACTGTAGCATTGTCGGGAGAAGATCCACAGGAATATAGAGCACACACTATTAAGCGGCTTGAGGTTGGAGAAATTCAGTATATTTTTGTTGTGGATATATTTAATGAAGGCATTGATATTCAATGTTTAAATCAAGTGATTATGATGAGACAAACGGAATCAAGCATCATATTCATTCAGCAACTAGGTAGAGGATTGCGCAAATTTCCAACTAAAGAATATCTAGTTGTTATTGATTTTATAGGGAATTATCAGAAGAACTATTTGATCCCAATAGCCTTGATGGGTGATAACTCATTGAATAAAGAAACTATCAGACGAGCAGCTATTGATCCTGGTAATTTGTATGGTTTGAGTAATATTAGCTTTGAAAAAATAGCACAGGAGAGAGTGCTTAAGGCTATTTCTTCCGTCAAACTTGATAGTGTTCGATCCATCAAAAAGGCTTACATTGATTTAAAAAACCGTATAGGCCGTATCCCATTATTGTTGGATTTTATTACCAATAATAGTGTAGATCCTAGTGTTATAGCCAGTTCATATAAAACATATGATGACTTTATTGCCTCAATGGAAGGACAACCCATAAAAACTTTTGGGGTATATGCGGATGCCGTTTTGTTGTTCTTAATGAGGGAGTTATTAAATGGTAAACGCTTACATGAAGTTTTATTATTAGAAACTTTATATATCCAATCTACATTATTACATGCTAATTATTTAAAAGTTTTAGATGATAATCAAGTTAGTTATACAGTAGAAACTATAATTTCTGTCCAAAGAATATTGAATTATGATTTTTGGGGAGAGATTGAACGAAAAAGGTATGGTGGATCTTCTTTAGTTATTTATGATGAGGCATCAGAAAATTATATTCTGGCATCAGAAATAAAAAATCTATTAGAATGTAATCAAGAGTTTAAAAATCGCTTCTTAGATATTATAAATGTAGCAAAAGCGAAAAATAAAAAATACTTTTCATCTACACCATTAAAACTGTATGAGCGTTACAGTAGAAAAGATATATGTCGATTATTAAATTGGCATAAGGACGAATCAAGTACTATTTATGGATATCGCCTTAAACATAACACACTGCCTATTTTCACAACTTATCAAAAAACGGAAGATTTGAATTCCAAGGTGCATTATGAAGATAAGATATTAAGTCCAGATCTTATCAAATGGTATAGTAAGTCTAAGCAAACACGAAATTCAGGACCAATGCTTGAAATATTTCAATCTCAAAAAGATAAAACAGCTGTAATACATTTTTTTATTAAAAAAGATGATTCTGAAGGTACAGAATTTTATTATTTAGGCCCAGCTGATATCGTTGAAGATTCGATTATGGATGAGCAAGCAACAGAGATCGATGGAGGAAAAACACACTCTATTGTATCAATGCATTTGCGTTTACATTATTCGATAGAATTAAGTTTGTATCATTATTTAATTGCCTAAAGAGGCTTTTATTTTGTTTAAAAAGAGTACTAGCTGACACTTACTGGGCTATATCTTAAATTACTGTGAATATAGCTATGTTAATAAGCTCAGTGTTTTAGAGCCGTACAAAATATACTCGACAAGTTTTCTTTGGGAACCATATAAAAAACGGACCTCAATGAGGTCCGTTTTTTTATATCTGCTTAATATTAGAAACAAGCTTCCAAAATATCGAGGACATCTTTAGTGGTTAGCTTTTTATAGCCTCTACCAATAATTGTGGTTGATTGTGCAATCTCAGGAAGCATCTCTCTTGTTGCACCTAAGTCTTCTAATGAAGTCACAATACCGCACTCTTTTGTGAAATGTTCTAGTGCATCAATACCTTCAAGTGCAATTTGATCTTGTGTTTTTCCCTCTGCGGAAATTCCCCATACTTGAGTTGCAAATCGTACAAATTTCTCAATACCAAACTTATAGATAAAACGATAATAAGGTAGAGAAATTGCAGCAAGTCCCATTCCATGTGCACAGTCTGTATAAGCCCCTAATTGATGCTCAATCATATGGACTTGCCAATCTTGTGTTTTTGATAATCCTGTGAGGGTATTTAGTGCAAGTGTTGCATTCCACATAAGATTACTTCTTGCTTCGTAATCACTTGGATTTTTAAGTGCGATACGTAAATTATCAATCGAAGATTTTAATAAACTTTCAATTAAGTAATCTGTTGTGTTTGCACCTTGATCAGAAAAATATTGCTCCATCAAGTGCGACATCGTGTCAAAAACACCACTTACCATCTGATACTGAGAAACAGAAAACGTATATTCTGGATTTAAAATCGAAAATTTAGGGAATACATTTGCAGGAAATACACGTCCAATTTTATATTTAGTCTCTTCATGGGTAATGACTGAGCCACCATTCATTTCAGAGCCTGTGCCTACCATGGTAAGAATTGATGCGACAGGGACAATTTTATTGGTCACATCTTGATATTCAACCCAGTATTTTTGAAAAGGATCTTCATCTTCACAATAGGCTGAAATGGAAATGCCTTTTGCACAATCAATAACAGAGCCACCACCGACGGCTAAAATTAAGCTGACGTTATGCTCACGAACTAATTGAGCGCCTTCCATCATTTTTGCATAAGTTGGATTAGGCATCACACCTGATAACTCAACCACTTTTTTTCCTGCATGTTTGAGTATTGCAATCACTTCATCATAAAGGCCATTAGATTTGATTGCATTACGACCGTACATCAGCATGATGGTTTCACCATAATGTGATAATTCATCATTTAATTTAGCAAGAGAGTTCTTACCAAAATGAATAGTTGTCGGGTTGTAGTAAGTAAAATCGAGTTGCATTTTGATATCCTATTGCAATATTAATTTGATAGCTATCTCATTGAAGTATAGTTTGTTCTTTTAACTTCAAGAAATATTGGTCTATTTTTGTTTAATAGAGATGCTATCGCTTCTACATTGAGATATGAATGTCCGATCTTCTTAGTCTCTTGCCTAATTTTCCAAAAGATAAAAGAGTGATAATAAATAATATAAATAGGTAAAAAAGATAAAACGATTGGACTTATAAAAAGTGGTTGTATTCAAATATTGTTAGATTCTTTGAGCATCTTAATATCGGTTGCTGGAGGTGATCCAAATAATCGACTATATTCACGACTAAATTGAGAAGGGCTTTCATAACCAACTCGGAAAGTGGTTGTTATTGCACCTAGATTTTCAGTTAACATCAATCGACGGGCTTCACTGAGTCGTAATTTTTTTTGGAATTGAAGCGGAGTCATTGATGTCATTGTTTTAAAATGAGTATAAAAAGCAGATTTACTCATTCCTGAACATGAAGCCAATTCATTGATGTTTAATGGTTTTATATAATTACTTTTTAGCCAATCAATCGCTTTAGCAATTTGATGACTATGGCTACCTGCTGTGACAATTTGATTCAATCGCTCACCTTGCTCGGTAATCAGTAGACGATAGAAAATTTCACGTTTTATACCAGAAGCAAGGATTTTAATACTATCAGGCTCATCAAGAAGAGTGAGTAAGCGAATAAACGCATTGACTAAAGGTTCTGATAATTCACCAACAGCAATGCCTTTTGGGGTATTCGAATCTGAGCTAAATGTTAATTCACTATCAACGATAAGTTGTGATATTTGTTGCAGATCTAACTCCATAACTAGCCCTAAAAACGGTTTCTCGTCGCTGGCTCTCATAATATTTGCCATAACAGGGAGTTCTATTGAAGAAATTAAAAAATGGTTGGCATCGTAAATAAAGCTTTCTTCTCCTAAGATCACTCTCTTTTCGCCCTGGGCAATTAAACAGATCCCTGATTTATGAGTATGGCTGGTAATTGGTGTAGGAGAAGTCCAGTGTGTTAGTGTTAATCCCGGAATTTGAGTTTCAAATTGATTAGTATTGTGAGTCCATTTTTTAATTTGCATGGCTAGCTTTTGAGTTAATGACGCCATGTTTTCTAATTTATTCATATGGGCTCCATACGGGATAAAGCGATTAATGTTGCGATAGTTATAAAATTATAATGTATGAGATGAATATTAGAAAATTATTTGATTTATCTTTAATAAGAAATTTGGAAGGTAAACATTAAAAAAAAGACAGGCTGCGCCTAATAAATCACAGCCTTATAAATTTATTATTTATCGGTTCTATTTTTTTCTAACCATTTTTGCATTTGTTCTATTTCAGGGCCTTGCGCATCAATAATAGCTTGAGCTAGTTTACGCATTTCAGGATCAGTACCATATTTCAACTCAATTTTAGCCATATCAATAGCGCCTAAATGGTGGGCTATCATGCCATCAGCAAAAGCAACATCTGCATTATCAGTATTCATTCCTTTTGCCATATCAGCATGCATTTTATTCATGGAATCATTGAGTTCCTTTTGCATTGGTGAGCTGTTATGAGGTGTATCCATATTCATGGTCATATGTGTATTATTTGCCATTGCACCAAAAGAGATAGCACTCATTAAAATAACCGCAGCAGGTAAAATCTTTTTCATAACAGTTTCCTTTAATTTATCGTGAAATTGTTATCACTCTAAAGATTCCCCCTAGGGGAAGGTCAATGTTGTTATTCAAAGTTTAATATTCTTTACCTTTAATGACGTAATTACAAAAATAGTCTTTTAACATATTTTATTTCAATTGGTTATATATCAATATCTAATTTATACCTCTTTGCAGGCTCGGAATTTCTTTATAAAAAAAGAAAATTAATGATAACTATTCCCATTAAAGCTATTTTGCTATAAAGTTGTATTAATAATGCAACTTTAAGGTGGCTATATGGATAATCAAATTACAACGCAATCTATGTCTCAAGAACCATCAAAAGCAGGGCATACCTTTTTAGCGAGTTTAGGGAAAACACGTTTAAGACCGGGCGGTGTAGAGGCATCTGATTGGTTAATTAATAATGCACATTTTACATCATCAAGCCATGTTCTTGAGATTGCTTGCAATATGGCGACAACTTCGATCGAGATTGCCAAGAAATACGGTTGTCATATCATTGCTATCGATATGGATGATAATGCTTTGTCTCATGCGAAAAAAAATGTCGATAGTGCTCAATTATCACATTTGATCCAATTAACAAAAGCCAATGCGTTATCTTTGCCTTTTCCTGATAATACTTTTGATATTGTGATAAATGAAGCGATGCTGACAATGTATGCAGATAAAGCCAAAGCAAAACTAGTTAAAGAGTATTACCGCGTTTTAAAACCAGGTGGCTTATTATTAACCCACGATATTATGAAGAAAAATGATGAGGTTAATAGAAACAACTTAATCGATGTAGTGAAATCAAATGTAGCACCTATGTTTCTGCAAGAGTGGCACGACTTATTTATTAATGTTGGTTTTTCAGAAGTAAAAATAAAATCAGGTAATATGAGTTTAATGTCACCTATTGGTTTCATTCGTGATGAAGGATTATTTAGGACTGCAAAAATAATTAAGAATGGGGTGATAAAAAAGAGAAATAGATCACGATTCTTATCAATGTTCCGTTTTTTTAGAGAGAATCGACATGTTTTAAATTATATTGCATGTTGTTCTAAAAAATAATTTAATCAAGAAAAATTTATATATTAATTAATGGCACCTAAGTAAAACTAGGTGCTTGTTTTCTTTTATAAATAAGAATAAATAGAACTGTATACCTCCGTAATAAAATGTAAAAAATAAAAAGAATCGTAATCCAGATTGAACCCAATTTATTTTGACTATATATATTAAAAAAGAAATATTAAAATAGAAATAATTTATATGTGGAGTTTAATATGAAACAGATACTTATTATTGCTGGGGGGATATTGTCGCTGACTATTATACTGGCTATTCTTGTTGCTATTTTAATTGTTTCTGTCATTAAAGAAAATACTGCTGAGTTTTGGAATGAAAGCCGCGAAGTGATTGAAAGTTCGTCATCTACCGTACGTGAAACTGTTTCTAGCGTAGATGCAAAACGCGATACGCTTATGGCTATTTATCAATCTAAAAATAACAATGGAAGCTGTCAGCAGTTAGCTGAAAAGCTAAATGATGTTGAAAAAGCACTTTCTAATGGAAATTTAACGTTACCACGATCTGCAAAAGAACAAATTTCGACTGTCAAAAATGCTTTCGATGGTTCAACATCATCTACGAAAAATATTGCTTGCGAACAGGCACTTCAAGTTATTAATGACTTGAGTCAGTAATCTCAATATCCTTTCTATTTTTATTTATCTTTTGTCCAACAGTAAGATTATTTCTGACTATTAAATTAATATCTCTTAACTTAATTCAATGAATATGCGATATATTTTTCTTGAAAAGAGCATATTTTTACTCTTCAACCTAAAATAGTGATAGGTCATTTATATCTATAATCTCTCTATTAGAAGATTATGTTAACGTTAAAAAGAAGTTGCGGAGGGGATTCAAAATCATGATATGAGATGCTAAAATTGATAGCTGATTCGCTTTAGCAATGAGATTTAGTGATGATTTGGTTTATTTTTTGTTTCTAATAAAATGCATTTTTATCTTTATGTTATTTTTTTATTTTCAATATAATAAATCCATTTTAACTCAAGTAAGAAAAGTAAATCAGACAAAAGCTTCTGTAAAAAGCATGGCATATATATCAATATAATTTAAGAAAACATCGATTAATTATGAATATAGCAGCATCAAATATAACTGAAGTTAGCCGTCAAACAGCGTGGATCAGAGTAATAATATTATCATTTGCAGCTTTCGTTTTTAATACAACAGAATTTGTTCCGGTTGCACTGTTAAGTGATATTTCTGAAAGCTTCGGCATGGTTCCAGCTCAAACAGGTTTAATGATCACAATATATGCTTGGGTTGTTGCTTTAATGTCTTTGCCTTTAATGATAATGACAAGCAAAATTGAGCGACGTAAGCTACTTATTATTTTATTTATTCTCTTTATTTTAAGTCATATTTTATCTGGTATAGCATGGGACTTTAAATCGTTGATAGCAGGGCGTATAGGTGTTGCGTTTTCTCATGCCGTATTCTGGTCTATTACTGCATCACTGGCTATTAGAGTCGCGCCTGCGGGTAAACGAGCTCAAGCATTAGGTTTATTAGCGACAGGAACTGCATTAGCAACTGTACTTGGTTTGCCTTTAGGTCGCGTTGTTGGACAATGGTTAGGATGGCGTGCAACATTTATGGGAATTGGTGTTTTAGCTTTAATTACCATGTTTGCATTAATGCGCTATTTACCTTTATTACCAAGTGAGCATTCGGGATCATTAAAAAGTGTGCCCGTGTTATTAAAACGTGGACCATTAATGGGTATTTTTCTGTTAACCGTAATCGCGGTTACTGCACACTTTACCGCTTATAGTTATATAGAGCCTTTTGTTGTTGATATTGCCAATTTAGATCAAAACTTTGCCACCTTGGTTTTACTTATTTTTGGTGGTGCAGGTATTGTGGGAAGTATTTTATTTAGTCGTTATAGTACCAAAATGCCAACATCATTCTTGTTCTTTGCCTTAATTTTGCTGACATTCTGTTTAAGCTTATTAATGATGAGTAGCCAAAGTTTAATGACATTTATTGCACTGATTATATTTTGGGGCATCGGCTTTATGTGCATTTGTCTTGGAATGCAAGTCAAAGTGATTGATTTAGCCCCTGATGCAACAGATATCGCCATGTCCATTTACTCGGGTATTTTTAATATTGGTATCGGTGCTGGAGCACTGATTGGTAATCAAGTTATCTTACATGCCGGCATGACAAACATCGGCTATGCAGGAACAATATTAAGTGTTATCGCTGTGGTTTGGTGTGGTTTTATCTTTAATCGCTATCGTGTTTCCATGGGCGGAAAGCCTCGTCAAAAAAATCAGCTTCATCAACACTAAATAAGTATTTCCACGATATAAAGGCATCTATTCAATATGAAAGATGCCTTTTTTATTAATAAATTTATATATCTAGCGATGAGATTAGTGTGGATTTCATTTCGTTATAGTGTGAGTCTAAGCTATCATAATTCCAAACTTTTTCTTTCATCATTAAGTATTGTTTAATACTGTCAATATCATTGTTATGATAATAACTTTGTTTTGCTTCAAACATGAGATTACTTAATCGTGAGTTTTTACTATGACTAATTAAACATAAGTTGCCGAAACTATTTAGCTTATTTGTTTCCCATTTTTCATACCCATTCATAGGGGTTTGTGGGTAATAGTGTTCAACAGAACTTCGAAATGTAAATTCAAATTTTTTTATGGCGTCATCGCTACTATAATATTTTTTCCATAATAGATAATCTAAGTAATTGAATATAAGATTATGTGCTATTTTTCCATAAGATAAGCGGTTTTCTAGATGTTTGATTTCTTTATTGGGCAAGTTTTCACATAAGTTGCTGAAATATTTTTTATTCTTATCAATGTTCTTTTCTATTTCACTTTCAGAAGAATAAATTATTTTTTGATAAGAGAGAGTGCTAGGTACTAACCAAAGATCAAAAACGAATCTATTTGTCATCTTTTCTAAATAAGTTAAATAGAGCTCTCCTTGTACCTTATGGGTATTATAAAGCCAATTTAATGCACCATTGAGCCAATATTTATATGCTTGTGTAGGGGTCGACACATGAAGTGCAGAAAGTATCATTATAAGTGAATGATGGGTCATATCATTGTGATCTTCTTTACCATGAGTATTAGCATAATAATGCGTTTTGCTAGTACTTTTACGATAAGTTTTTAAACTCCAGCTATCTTTATTTTCAATATATTCTCGTTTAATAATCCATTGGTCAAAAAGATATTTACATTTTAATAATGACCAAATAAAATTTCTTACATTATTGATGATATTTTCATCACTTGAATTTATTTCCGAGGGTTTCAAAAGAAATTGATCAAAAAAATCTAAAAGTCGTTTATCATCTAATGCAATTTTTTCATCTTTAGTGACAATATTAAGAACATGGATTAGAAAGTTCGGAAATGAAATAACTGAATGGAAACGTTCAGAGCCTTCACTATTAGGAGAGTTTTGTTTATTTTCTTTGATAAAAGGTAATTGGATTAATTCAGTTAAATTGAATTTTTTTGATGTGTTATCATTAGTATCGATTTTTTCATTATTCTCATTATCAGTCGATGCATTTTCTAAAGATTGAATAAATGAATTTATATCTGATGGTAATAAATTATCCCAATTTTCACCGAATATATGTTGGCGTTGCGTAGAGTCAAAACCAGATTGAATGTAACTATTCATATCAGCACAAGCATTCCAAACTAGATCTAATGCTAATTTACTATATTTTTTATCTTTTTCATTTTTTATTCTATCAAGGATACTTAATAACTTAGCTTTCAAAATTTCATGTTTTTCTAATTGTTCTCCTCGATTATTCATCACTTCAAAATAGTGATTTAAATCAGTTTGTGCAGGCACTTCAACCCGAAGAATTTGTACTTTGTTGATGAGGTAATCAGTAAATTTTTCTAAACTTACACTCCGCTCGTTAAGGATTTTAATAAGAGAATCATTAATTATTTTATAACCATTTACAATAGCATTATTGATAGGAAAAATATTTCCTGCCTTTAAATCGTCACTATTTTTCTTTAAATTAAAAAGGCTATTAATGGTGTTTTTTGAACTCTCTCGACACTCAAATTCAATATTAGGTGAAAAGTAAAAGCCTTTGTTTTTTAATTCTTTTTGTATCCAAATCATTAATAGTGATAATGTCGTTAAACGTTGTTGACCATCAATAACTTCATAGATTTCTTTTTTATTATGTTGTTCATGCTTAAAAACAACAAGAGTACCAATATGATAATAATTAGCATTTTTATGTTGTAGGTAATCTAATATATCATTGATTAATTGTGATATTTCGCCTTTTTCCCAAGAGTAATTACGCTGATACATAGGGATCATGTAATGAGCATGTTGGAGTAGATCTTTAACAGAAAGAGAAATAGGTTGGCTCACGACATATACCTCATTTTCTTAAATAACGCTTCAATAGAATTTGTCTTACTAGAATAATTTTTTTCTACAATAGGTAAGTAAAATTGTAAAAAATCTGTGGGCTCAATTGAGTTTCTCAATAATTTAAAAAGATTTTTTTTTAGTACATAATTATCCATACTGGCTAATGGTAATACTTGATAATTTAAGCGTAAGCTGTAAGCCCATATAAAGATCTTTTCAATGGCCTCAGAAATTTGTTCAATACCGAATTTGTCATAATAGTAGAGTAGTAGGCAATTAAACATCGTTCGAACATAACTATCACCAATACGATGTCTTGCATTATAAGTGTTAATCGTGGTTAAAATATTTTTAGCATTTTCTGTAAGATGCACTTTATCCATAACTGAAGTGCTTTTTAAATGAGGTAATAGCATTTGATAATAGCTAATCATTTCAAAAAAACGACGACCATTAATAATTTTTTGTTCAAGTTGAAATGGATACATCATCGATTGGTGATCAATTTTTCTTGTGTAGTGAGCATTATAATCATCAACAACATGATGTATCATTTGAAGAGCTTTAACACAGGGATAAGAATGGCTTTTTTCTAGATTAACACCTTTAAATAAGCCTATATCGTTTTTAGTAAACTCACGAGCAGATTCCCCATTTATCCATTTTTTTATTCGATAAAGGTATTCTCCAAATAAGTTACTTAATGTTTCACTATTACTATTTTCCCATAAATGTACGGTATGTTCTTTTAACACACTATCCTCAGTATTAAATTCACGTAAATGAAATGCCTTTAGAAGATCATGAGGAACAAGATCTCGTCCTCGAGCATTTTGTGAATCAAAGAATTGGAACGCTTCTGAGATATTATCAATAGTTACTTGAACTAATTCACAATTATTCAATAAAAAAACAATTTGTTCTTTACCAAATGTGGGACGATTAATATGTTGACAAATAAGTTGGTAGTTAATCTGAATATTGTATTGAGAAATCTTATTATCAAAAATAGGATTAAAAATAACTTTATCTAATTCTAAAAGTTGTTTTTTTAGTTTTTTATCGATTTCATTGTTGTCATTGAATAAATTGGTCTCTAATCGTTCGTAGATAAATGCTTTAATTATCAGTATTAAAGTAATAATTCTTTGCTGTCCATCGACAATATCGTCTATTATTTTTTCATTTAAGCAATGTCGATGAATTACTAATGTACCAATTCGCCAAGCCTCCTTATCTTGATGATGAAATAAATCAATAAAAAATTGTTCAACATGCTGTGTTGTCCATTTATAGGGGCGTTGGTAATCAGGGATGGAGAGATGGGGATTGAGTAAGATGTTCTGTATTTTTGTAATCTCAGGCTTTATTTTAAATACATTATTAGAAGATGTTTGTAAATTCATGGTTTTTAATTTAGATAAAAATATTTTTATAAGATGAAAATTTAAATTATACAATAATTATAAATTGTACCTAATTTAGATAGATGAGGGTATAGAAATCATTCAAAATAAGTCATTGTACTTAGTGCTAAATCTAAATAATCCTCAAATAAGCGGATTGAGTCTTAGATTGCATGAACTGTTTGAGGATAGCTTGTGATAGAATTCACAAAATTGACTTTGTATAGGATTAAGACGAAAAAATGAATGGATTAACTTACCTAATATTGGCAATTATATCGGAAGTGATTGCGACAACAATGCTAAAAGCTTCTGATGGTTTTAGCCGATTATATCCATCTATTGTGGTCGTCATTGGTTACTGTCTTTCTTTTTGGGCACTTTCTCAAGTGGTAAGAGTTATGCCATTAGGTATTGCTTATGCAATATGGAGTGGGTTAGGGATAGTTTTAGTTTCTGTTGCGGCGGTGTTTCTCTATCAACAAAAACTTGATTTACCTGCCATTGTTGGTATGACTTTAATTATTGCTGGTGTTTTAGTTATAAATCTACTTTCAAAAAGTGCTTCACACTAATAGGAATAACTGGAAGAAATTAAGGTGTCTTTGATGCAAAAGAAATTTAAAACGGCTTGTTATCTGTTTATGTTAACTAGCTTTGCTTTTATTGCAGGATGCAGTAATTCAGCGCAGACACAATCTTCATCTACACAAGTGGTTAGTAAAAGTCGAACAATACCGACAACCAGCCTTGATATTCCCTTAGATGAATCAGCCAAGGCAACTTGTGTCTTTTCAGGTGGCGTGCCTTCTTTAAACTATGAATTACATGGTGGTCAGACACCTGTGTGTCAATTTGCTAATGGTAAGCGTTGTAGTGAACAAGCTTTAATTGATGGGGTTTGTATTCCTGGTTAAAGCTTATTTTGGGTTGAATGTTTAATCATCAATTTTCTATTATTAAAATAGCCCTTAGTTTATCGCTAAGGGCTATTTTCTTTTTTATTCTTTTGTTTTAAAAGAACTTGTTATTTGGCTCATTAATACTAATAAACCTACAACAAAATAAGCTGAGAAAATAATAAGCATCCATTGTGGCATTTCTAAAGTTAAGAATTGCCATTGGCTGACAGAGCAATCACCAGTTGCTTGGAATACAGAAGGGAACCAATCTTGCAGAGCAAACCAAGAGGGTAAAGTGACAAAAAAGTCACAGGTTGCAAAAGGTGATGGATTCAGAATAAGTTGTGTATGCTCCCAAGAAAGTTCAATTCCTCGGTATGCAGAATAAATCCATAAGAAACCACCTGCCATTCGCATAAGTGCCATTTTAGGTGCAGTCGCCCCAATCAATGCGGCAACTAATATTCCCAACACCGCGATACGTTGATAGACGCACATTACACAAGGCATTAATTCCATTCCGTACTGAAAATACAATGCAGCGCCTTCAAGACCTATTGCTGTTAATGCAAGCAACAGCCATGAAAAACGGCTTTGTGACCAGTGACGAAGAGAAGTCAGCATAATAATATCCATTTAAATATTAAATAAAATAAGTGTATATTCTGCCCAAAAATCAAGCACAAAAAAAGTTGAAACCTGTTATTTCACAAATATTTACATTCAAGCTTCTTTTAAAGAAGAAAATAGGACTTTCATCAAATAAAAGTCCTATTAATGTGGTGTAACTGTGGATCTATTGTTATGGAATAGCAACTAAACCAATTTCATAGAACCAATGTGTTGCAGGAACAAGCCAAAACTCAACAGCCAGTAAACCAAGTAATGTCATTACAATCGTGTATGGCAGTGCCATTATTACCATTCGGCCATATGATAAACGGATGAGCGGTGATAGTGCTGATGTTAATAAGAACAGGAATGCAGCTTGACCATTTGGGGTCGCAACAGAAGGTAAGTTTGTACCTGTATTAATAGCAACACCAATATGTTCATATTGTGATTGGCTAATTAATCCATCTTGCAATGCGGTTAAAGCTTCACTGATATAAACCGTACCTACAAACACGTTATCAGAAATAGCAGATAGTAGACCATTAAAGAGGTAAAAAAGGGATAGTTGTGAGGATTCTGAAGCTTGAAGAACAAACTGAATAATAGGGCCAAATAACTGTTGGTCAATAATAACGGCAACGATAGAGAAGAATACGGTCAATAATGCAGTAAAAGGTAAGGCTTCTTCAAATGCTTTACCAAGAGCATGTTCTTCTGTGATCCCACAAAATGCAGTGGCAAGAATAATAACAGATAAACCGATAATACCGACTTCTGCTAAATGGAGCGCTAAAGCAACAATCAACCAAATACCAATTAATGCTTGGATCATTAGTTGAGCTTTTTCTTGAGATGTACGTTTTTCACTGTTTTTTCTGTCGTATTCAGTTAGAACTTTACGAACTAAATCAGGCAATTCAGCGCCATAACCAAAGAGCTTAAAGCGTTCTACTAAGTAGCACACTGCAAGACCAGCAAAGAAAACAGGAATAGTGACAGGTGACATTCTGATGAAGAAGGTCACAAAATCCCATTCTAAATGTTTTGCAATAATCAGGTTTTGTGGTTCACCTACCATGGTCATTACGCCACCTAACGCAGTACCGATACCGGCATGCATCATTAAGCTACGTAAAAAGGCACGGAATTGTTCTAAAGTTTGTTTTTTTTCTGCGGTATCAATAAATCTATCATTACTTAATTCTGCACCTGATTGATTAGAGGCAAAATTATGATAAATAGAGTAGAAACCGAGAGAGACACTGATTACAACCGCGATTACAGTTAAAGCATCTAAAAAGGCAGATAAAAAGGCACTTGCAAAGCAAAAGGCAATAGATAACATTCGTTTAGAACGAATGGATAACAGCAGTTTAGTAAAAGCAAACAGCAATAATTGCTTCATAAAATAGATACCTGCAACCATAAAGACAAGAAGCAAAATCACTTCAAGGTTGTTGGCAATTTCATGACCAATCTGTTTTGGGCTAGTCATACCAATGATGACAGCCTCAATGGCAAGTAATCCTCCGGGTTGTAATGGGTAACACTTTAGCGCCATAGCTAGTGTAAAAATAAATTCTACAACTAATAGCCAACCGGCGACAAAAGGGTCAACAAAGAAAAAAATCAGTGGGTTGATAATTAAAAAAATAAGAATAGCAAGCTTATACCAATCTGGGGAATTTCCCATAAAGTTCTTTAGTAGTGCTTGTCTTATACTCATATCCATTAGGTTTCTCATCCTCCAAATAGAGATTTTAAGCGCAATGATACGCAATTGAACCATAGTACGCGCTAATCGCTGTGAAATTAAGCGCATTAGTAATAATAAATTGATAAAACTACATCAAGTTTTATGATGCCATTCACTATTTAATGATGGTTGAGCTATATCAAAATTACGCATTCTGATATTATCTTTTTCATTATTAGCAGAAAAATCGCTTCGGAAGAAATAAAAATATGGTTATTAAGGCTCAAAGCCCCGCAGGTTTTGCGGAAGAGTATATTGTTGAAAGCATCTGGAATAATCGTTTTCCTCCTGGATCTATTCTTCCAGCGGAACGTGAGCTCTCTGAATTAATTGGTGTTACAAGAACCACATTAAGAGAAGTGTTACAACGCCTTGCTCGTGATGGTTGGTTAACTATTCAACACGGAAAACCAACGAAGGTAAACAATTTCTGGGAAACATCTGGCCTTAATATCCTTGAAACAGTTGCTCGTCTTGATCATGATCGAGTACCACAGTTAATAGATAATTTATTGGCTGTCAGAACCAATATTTCAGCTATTTTTATACGGACAGCATTTAGAAATAGCCCTGAAAAATGTATTGAAGTTTTAAACCATGAGCTTACCACTGAAAATAGCGCTGATGAGTTTAGTGAACTGGATTACAACATTTTCCGTGGATTAGCGTTTGCGTCAGGTAATCCAATTTATGGTCTTATCTTAAATGGTTTAAAAGGGCTTTATACGCGCGTAGGTCGTTATTATTTCTCAAATATTCAAGCCAAAGAACTCGCGTTAGCATTCTATAAAAAACTGGCTACATTATGTGAGCAAAAAGATGTCGAGCATGTCATGGAATGCGTTCGCCAATATGGTAAAGACAGTGGTATTATCTGGCAAAGTTTACAGTCACCACTACCTAGTGATCTAGAAGAAGTAAAACGCTAATTACGATTGTTGCTTTATCACAATAGAAAAAACCAGTATTCATATAATTTGTGATACTGGTTTTTTTATGCTTTTAAAAAGCGAAAAAGTGTCATTTTTTAGGCAATGCTTTAAATAGGTTATTTTTAGTAAAAAGAGTAACCAAAGTGAGTTAATTAAAGATTTATCATCTTAAATTAAGTCTATTATTGGGTTTTAATAAAATCTCAATTTTATCTTCTTACATCTTAAACTCTTTTCAATTTTAAATAATTTACTAATCAATATTATTATAATTTATGGTGATAATTATATCTTGTTGATTTCATGCGTTAATTCAATAATTATTTTTGAAAATTACTTGTCGAATAGCAATCAAATGTGACTCAACTCTAAAATTTGCTTTTTTATTGGTCTAGATGATTATTCTATATTGGCTTTTTGTGTATGGAATATTATTCTTATGTTATATCAATGTAAATTATTGGAGTCTTGCCATGAAAGTGATCATCTTAGGTGGCGGCGTTATTGGTGTAACAAGTGCGTGGTATCTTGTGCAACAAGGCCATGAAGTCGTTGTTGTTGATAGACAAAGCAGTGCAGCAGAAGAGACTAGTGCAGGTAATGCAGGCCAGATATCTCCAGGGTATGCAACGCCTTGGGGAGCACCAGGTATTCCATTAAAAGCAGTTAAATGGATGTTCCAAAAGCACGCACCATTAGCAATTAAACCTGATGGCTCACTTTTCCAGTTACGTTGGATGTGGCAAATGTTACGTAATTGTGATGCGTCACATTACACCATGAATAAAAGTCGTATGGTGCGTATTGCTGAATATAGCCGTGATTGTATTCGCCAGTTACGCCAAGATACTGGTATTGAATATGAAGGGCGTCAAGGTGGCACTCTGCAACTTTTTCGCGATCAAAAGCAATTTGATAATGCAGCCAATGATATTGCTGTATTAAAGCAAGAGGGTGTTGCTTATGAATTGTTAACTGCGGATCAATTAAAATTAGCAGAGCCAGCTCTTGAGCATGTTAGTCACAAATTGACAGGTGGTTTACGTTTACCGAATGATGAAACGGGTGATTGCCAAACTTTTACGAAAAAACTCGCTAAAATGGCAGAGGATGCCGGTGTTACGTTCCTATTTAACAAAGAAATCAAACATTTGTTATTTGATGGTGATAAAGTAGCGGGTGTTCAATGCCATGATGGATTATTAACAGCCGATCACTATGTTGTTGCCATGGGTTCTTACTCAACAGAGTTTTTGAAAAACAAAGTCGCCATTCCAGTTTATCCTCTTAAAGGTTATTCACTTACGATGCCGATTATTGATGCATCAAGAGCACCAACATCCACTATTTTAGATGAAACCTATAAAATTGCAGTAACACGTTTTGATGAACGAATTCGTGTCGGTGGAATGGCGGAGGTCGTTGGTTTTAATCTGGACATTTTAAAATCGCGCTGTGAAACATTAAAAATGGTTGTACAAGATCTCTATCAAGGTGGCGGTGATATTGAAAAAGCCACATTTTGGACGGGTTTAAGACCTATGACGCCTGATGGTACGCCTATTGTAGGGCCTACGGCTTATCGTAATTTATCTTTAAATACAGGGCACGGCACATTAGGTTGGACAATGGCATGCGGCTCTGGCCAATTATTGGCTGATTTAATTTCAGGAAACAAACCTGCTATTGCTGCTGATGATTTATCTGTGTTTCGGTATATCGATGGCTTTAATACTAAATTGCTCTTACCGGGGCAAAAACTTGATGCAGCTTATTAATTGAGGAAAAACCATGTCCAGACCCACAAAAGTAACCATTAACCTCGATGCATTAAGCCATAATCTGTCTGTTATTAAAGAGAGAGTCAAGGGCAGCAAAGTGTGGTCTGTTGTGAAAGCAGATGCTTATGGACATGGATTATCCTGTGTTTGGCCTGCATTAAGTCATACCGATGGCTTTGCATTAATTGAGCTAGACAAAGCTGTCATGCTAAGAGAGCAGGGGTGGGTAGGGCCTATCCTTTTGCTGGAAGGTTTTTTTAAGCCAGAAGATGTTTATTTATTAGAACGTTATTCCTTAACGACAACAATTCATTCTGATTGGCAATTTGATGCTATAGAAAATGCACAATTAGAAAGGCCCATTAATATCTATCTTAAGCTTAACAGTGGAATGAATCGGCTAGGCTACCGACCTGACACTTATAAGCAAGCAATTGCTCGTGCAAAAAGTATCAAAAATATTGGTTCTATTATTCAAATGTCGCATTTTGCTAATGCAGATACGGGATTGAATATGGATGTACAAAAGGCCGCTATTAATCAGGCAATGGTAAATGAATTACCTCGGTGTTTGGCAAATTCAGCCGCAACACTGTTTGATCCTGAAACTTATCAAGATTGGGTGCGCCCGGGCATTATTTTATATGGTGTTTCGCCTTCAGGTGTTTGGCAAGATATTGCTGATTTCGATTTACAACCCGTAATGACATTTAATAGTGAGATATTAGCTATTCAACAAGTCAAAAAAGGTGAGCAAATAGGCTATGGTAGCCGATATACTGCTGAGCGTGATATGCGGATCGCTGTTGTTGCCTGTGGTTATGCTGATGGTTATCCAAGACATGCGCCAGACGGTACACCCGTTATTGTTAATGGGCATAAAACACAATTGGTCGGGCGTATTTCTATGGATATGCTAACCGTTGATGTAACGGATTTTCCTGATGTGAGTTACGGTAGTCCGGTTGAATTATGGGGAGAGCAATTGCCTGTTGATGATGTCGCAACGGCATGTGGCACTATTGGTTACGAATTATTGTGTGCAATTGCACCAAGAGTGACTGTTGAAGTGATGATAAATCTACCTAATTCCACTTTTTCTGATCTAAATGAAAGTTGTTGATAATCACTAAACTAGAATAAGCTTAAATTTATTTTGATTTGGTGATCCTATGAGTAACGGCATTGCATTGCGTGTGAAAGGAAAGGTTCAAGGCGTTGGATTTCGCCCATTTGTTTGGCAACTAGCCCATCGTTTTGGTTTATTAGGGCAAGTAAGTAATGATAGTTTAGGTGTATTGGTACATTTAACCCCTTCACCTAAAAATGCGCTCTTTATCGAAGCATTAAAAGCAGAATGCCCCCCACTAGCACGCATTGAACGAATAGAAGAATCGCCCTATCAATGGGAACAGCTACCCACAGACTTTATTATTGTAAAAAGTGGTGGTGGCGAAATGGATACACAAGTTGTTCCTGATGCAACAACTTGCCAAGCTTGTATTAATGAATTGTTTGATCCTCAAAATCGTCGTTATCATTATCCTTTTATCAACTGCACACATTGTGGCCCTCGTTTTACTATCATAAAAAAAATGCCTTACGATAGGCCTTTTACTTCAATGTCTGAGTTTCCATTCTGTCCTGAATGTAAACATGAATATGAAGATCCCGCAGATAGACGGTTTCATGCTCAGCCTAATGCATGTCCTGTCTGTGGACCCCATATCTGGCTTGAAGATAATCAGAGTAAAGAGCTAGCAACAAAAGAGCTCGCATTAACTCAAACTTGTGAAGCATTACTTGCTGGAAAGATTATTGCCGTTAAAGGTATTGGTGGTTTTCATTTAGTATGTGATGCACGCAATAATGAGAGTGTTGCATTATTACGAGAGCGCAAATATCGACCTGCGAAGCCTCTCGCTGTGATGCTCACAGGAATTGATCAAATTAAAGCAGATAAGCAAGAACCAGATTTTCTTTCAACTGCTATCCAAGCGTTGCAAAGCACTGCTGCCCCAATTGTATTAATCCCCAAAACAGTTGCACCTAAACTTGCGGAGCTTATTGCGCCAGGATTAACTGAAATTGGTGTTATGTTGCCAGCCAATCCATTGCAACATCTATTAGCGCATGGCACAAATATTCCACTTGTTATGACATCAGGCAATACGTCAGGTCATACGCCGGCATTAAGTAACGAAGATGCCTTAATGCAATTGAAAGATATTGCAGATTTATTCTTAATGCACAATAGAGAGATCATACAAAGAGCTGATGATTCACTTGTTCGCATTGAGGGTAAAAAGAGTGTGATGATCAGACGATCTCGAGGTTATGTCCCAGATGCGATTTCATTACCTGAAGATTTTGGAGAACAACCCTCAGTACTCGCGATGGGGGGTGATCTCAAAAATGTATTTTGCCTATTACGCCAACATCAAGCCATTATGGGGCCTCATTTAGGGGATCTTGATGATTTAAGTGTGCGACAGCAGTTGATAAAATCGTTGGCTCTCTTTCAGCAAATTTATCGTTTTACGCCTAAAGCGATTGTGGTAGATGCACATCCTAACTACATTAGTCATCAACTGGGTAAACAATTTGCTCAAGAGCAAAATATTCCTCTTATTGAAGTTTTTCACCATCATGCGCATATTGTTTCTTGTCTAGCTGAACATGGTCATACACACCAACAAGGTGCTGTCATTGGTATTGCGCTTGATGGATTAGGCTTTGGACAAGATGGCACGTTATGGGGAGGGGAGTGTCTGCTGGTGGACTATCAAAAATCAGAGCGGATTGGTGGGCTTCCTGCTGTTGCGATGCCAGGAGGTAATCTTGCCTCTATTCAACCTTGGCGAAACTGGTTCGCACATTTAGCTACTTTTTCTGAAGATTGGCAAGGTAGTGTAATCGCCCAAATGGTGCCTAGCAATGATTTGCAGATATTAAGTAAGGCTGTAGAGCGTGGCTTAAATTCACCTAAAGCCTCTTCTTGTGGACGTTTTTTTGATGCGGTTTCAGCATCATTAGGATTAGCCCCTAAAGAGATAAGTTGGGAAGGTGAAGCGGCTTGCTATCTACAAACAGCAGCATTAGCGTGCCATCAAGAAAAACAGGCAGAAATAATTAAGCAATATGGGCATCTAATGCCGGTAAAAAATAGTGTGCTTGATTTGTCGGTTTTTTGGTCTCTTTGGGAAAGTGTAGCGCTGAATGTCAGTGAAAAAGCATGGTTATTTCATTATCTATTAGCTGAAGGTTTAGGCGATATTGCATTGCAATATGCAGATAAATACCAGATTGACACCATTGTACTGACGGGTGGTGTGTTAAATAATACATTACTCAAACATCTGTTTAAGAAAAAGTTAAACAATAAAAAAGTAATTGCCCCTATGATGTTACCAGCTGGAGACGGTGGTATTGCATTAGGGCAAGCGCTGATTGCTACACATTTAATGCATAACTAAAATGATATAGGTAAAATAATACCAGTTTTAGTTATTTGTGACTGAAATAGGTTTTTGGTTGCTACTTTATTAATGACAATATGGAAAATCATCGTGAGTAATAAGAAGATTATCATTTCTTTAGCCGTTATCGCAGGGCTTAGTACACCAGTAGCATTTGCTGGCGAATGGTCAATAGGTGGTTCAGTCTTAGCGCAAGTCACTCCTTATAAAGGGGCTAAATCAAAAGATTATTTATTACCAGTACCACAAGTTAACTACCAGTCAGAAAACTTTTATTTCGCAACGTTAGCTGCGGGATATTACCTGTGGAATACACCTAAAGATCAACTTTCTGTTGATTTGCACTATTATCCTCAGGCTTATAAACCAAGTGATAGTGACGATGAGCAAATGAAAAAACTGAATCGTCGTCGTGACACCATGATGGGTGGCTTTACTTATAAACACCACGAATCATGGGGTAGCTTAAGAGCAATCGTATCGGGTGATATGTTAGGAAAAAGTAACGGTATTATCGCTGATGCTGCTTATTTATATCCTTTCGAATTCGGTAACTGGTCTTTACAACCGGGTGCTGGTGTTGTTTGGGAAAATAAAAAGCAAAACCGTTATGCTTATGGAATTAGTCATGCAGAATCACAACGCAGTGGTTTAGCAGAATATACGCCAAATGATAGCTGGAGACCTTATGTTGAAATCTCCGCTAATTATAAATTTGCTGAAAAATGGAATTTCTTTGCAATGGGCCGTGTTGACCATTTACCAAGTGAAGTGAAAGACAGCCCAATGGTGAATAAATCTGTTACTGCGATTGTGTGGACAGGTGTGACTTACACATTCTAATTAGCAGAAATTTGGTTAGAATTTAGTGAGATTAATGATGATAAAAAAGCTTCGATTTAAATTCGAAGCTTTTTTATTGTGTAAGATGCCAGCAATACTTTATTTTTCAGCAATATTCTTACGAACACGGACTACCAAAGATAAACGGCCGGGATGAACGTTATCTGGTTTTAATGGCTGGTGGATACGTGCGGTTTCTACACAAGCCATTTTACGATAACCACCAGAACTCATATCTTTCATTGAACTTGCAAGCTCTGCGCCGGGGTTCCAACACACGACATCACTATGGTGATAATGATGAACTTCAATTGTGCGATCCCAACCATCATCATGAATGAGATTAAAATCATCAGGCTCCGTATAAAGCCTGTCAGTGCGTCCATTAAAGCGTAATGAGGTTTCATCAGTGTAAACCTCTTTATCTGCCACTGTGTCAATGTAGTGGCCTCCTAGGCCGGTTACAGAGACATTATCGATATCACTCACATTAAAATAAGAGTGAAGAGCAGCTGTCGCTTCATAATCACCATAAGATTCTAATTCAACCTCACAGGTTGCTCCTAATTTAAAACGAGCAATAACAGTAAAGGGATGAGGCCAATATTTTTGCGTTTGTTGACTCTCTTTTAATGTCATGGTGATGAGGACACCATCATCTTGTTCTGTATGAGCACTAAATTCCCAAGGAAGAATACGTGCAAATCCATGACTTGGTGTACCTGCTGAAGCAAACCAAGGCCAGCAAATAGGGATACCACCACGAATGGCTACACCTGGAGTGAAGAGAGAGGCTTCACTTACCCAAAATACAGGATGTTCTTGTGCAGGTTGCCAAGCAATTAAATGTGCGCCTTGAAGGCTGATAGCTGCGCGTACTTTAGGATGTGAAATAACAAGGATAGGAAGTTCGCCTAATTGCCGACGACTTAAGTAAGGTGATATCTGTTCAATAATCGGCAAAGAAAAAATTTTCTCATTCATTATCTTATGACCTTATGTCACTGACTATTTCAATACAATAAACTGACTGGCTAAAAAATAAAAGAGCCACCGAAAAGGTGGCTCTAAAAGAAATCGTGACTTTCTAAACTCTAATTATTTAGAGATATGAGAAATCAGATCCAGAACTTTGTTTGAATAACCAACTTCGTTATCGTACCAAGCAACTAATTTAACAAAGTTGTCATTCAGAGCGATACCTGCTTTAGCATCAAATACTGAAGTCAGAACTTCGCCGTTGAAGTCAGTTGAAACAACTGCATCTTCAGTGTAACCCAGAACGCCTTTCAGTTCGCCTTCAGCTGCAGCTTTGATAGCGTCACAGATTTGAGCGTAAGTTGCTGGTTTTTCCAGACGTGCAGTCAGGTCAACAACAGAAACGTTAGGAGTAGGAACACGGAAAGACATACCAGTCAGTTTGCCGTTCAGTTCAGGGATAACTTTACCTACAGCCTTAGCAGCACCAGTTGATGATGGGATGATGTTCTGAGAAGCACCACGACCACCACGCCAGTCTTTTGCAGATGGACCATCAACAGTACGTTGAGTTGCAGTTGTAGCGTGAACAGTAGTCATCAGACCTTCAACGATACCGAAGTTGTCGTTGATAACTTTAGCTAAAGGCGCTAAGCAGTTAGTAGTACAAGATGCGTTAGAAACGATATCTTGGCCTGCGTATGATTTATGGTTTACGCCCATTACGAACATTGGAGTGCTGTCTTTTGAAGGACCAGTCAGAACAACTTTTTTCGCGCCAGCTTGGATGTGTTTACGAGCAGTTTCGTCAGTTAAGAACAGACCAGTTGCTTCTGCAACAACGTCAGCACCGACTTCGTTCCATTTCAGATTTGCTGGATCTCTTTCTGAAGTTACGCGGATGGTTTTACCATTAACAACGAGGTGGCCATCTTTTACTTCAACAGTACCGTTGAAACGGCCATGAGTTGAATCGTATTTCAGCATGTATGCCATGTAGTCTGCGTCTAACAGATCGTTAATACCTACGATTTCGATATCTGAACGTTCTTGAGCAGCACGGAAAACGATGCGGCCGATACGACCAAAACCATTAATACCTACTTTGATAGTCATATGTATTCCACCAGCTTTAATTTAGTGAATTAAAAAGTTGCTTCTAAAGTTACCAAAACCGCGCCAATCGTCAAGCGGAATCGTGTCAATAATTGCAAAAAATCAATTAAAAAAACACTTTTCGCTTAAGGATTGGTCGTTTTAGCCAAATGTTACGCTGTGTATTATCGGGATCAACGCCGATAAATGAAGTTACCTTTGCTCCGTTATGTGAAATTCATCACATTTCAAAAACTAAAGATTACTCTTGATGATTTTAGACTATATTTTTCAGATTTGTTGTTAAATCTTTGTTATTATTCACTGTTGTTTTAAAAAGCATTTTTCTGGGCAAGAGGTCGATATGGCAGATAATGAAAAGAAAGTGAATATTTCAAGCAATAACAATCACCTTGATTTATCAACACTCAACGAAATGCAACGTTATGTGACGCAACAGCAAGGCACAGAACCTCCGTTTAGTGGTAAATTATTACACAATCGTCAAACAGGGATTTATCACTGTTTATGTTGTTCGGCTCCTTTGTTTTATTCAGAGACGAAATTTGATGCAGGGTGTGGTTGGCCTAGCTTTTACCAACCCGTTAGTGATAATGTAATTCGCTATATTGATGATTTTTCTCATAATATGAAAAGAACTGAAATACGTTGCCAGCAATGTGATGCACATTTAGGCCATGTTTTTAATGATGGCCCAGCCCCTACAGGGGAGCGTTATTGTGTTAATTCAGCATCTCTTTCATTTACGAATAGTGAAACAGGCGAAAAACAAGTCGGTTAATCCAGTTAAATTAACAAAATAACAACAATGGAAAAAACGATTCAGCCATTTCAAGAGATTATTTAGCTTATGGAGCAATCAATGGAAGTTAATGAACTTATTTCGATGGTAACCCCTGAAATTTACCAACGTATTTCAACCGCAGTTGAACTAGGTAAATGGCCTGATGGCGTTACATTGACTGATGAGCAAAAAGAACATTGCATGCAGATTGTTTTATTATGGCAGGCGAAAAATAACCATACACCTGAGCATATGACAGTGGGAACTAATGGGCAAATTACCATGAAGAGCAAACAAGAATTAAAAGCTCAGTTTCAATCTGAACGTTTAGCAACACTAACACCAATGGATGATGACTAAAACGTGTATTGAATGGATAGAATAGAGATAAAAAAGGGTTAATTATTAACCAGACTGGTTGGCAATTAACCTTTTTTTTGTTTTATGAAGATGAAGAAAATAACGAACCTATTGATTGTTACGATTAAGCCAATGTGCTGAATCAATTAATACCGCACCTTTTGCCCGCATCTCTTCTAGTGCTTTTTCGCTATCATCATCTTGAATATTTACGCCGCGACAACCATCTGTAATCACCGTCACTTGATAACCTAACTGTAAAGCATCCAGTACCGTATATTTAACGCAATAATCCGTAGCAATTCCTAAAATATAAAGATGTTTTATATTCAGTGTTTGCAAAAGAGTATGTAAGCCCGTCTGATATTCATGGTCGTTATCAAAAAAGGCACTATAACTATCAATAAGGCGATTTTGCCCTTTGTAAATAATATGGTTTATTAGTGCTTGGTTTAATTCAGGGTGAAATGCAGCACCATAAGAATTTTGTACACAATGCACAGGCCACCATACTTGTGGTAATCCATTAAGCGTTCCAATTTCCCCTACAACAGTGTCTGAATTTTCAGCAAAGCTAAGATGATCGGCTGGGTGCCAATCTAAACTGGCAATAATGGGATTTTTAGATAGCTTAAAATCATGAATAAGTTGGTTGGCTGTTTGTATCACTATATCGCTTTCATTAACAGCTAATGCACCACCAGTACAAAAGTCGTTTTGTATATCAACCAATAACAGTGCGGAATTTTTCACCAATTTTACCTTTAGATTAAGCTTAGTTGTTATCGTCTAATGTCATTTCACCGCGAAGGTTTTGTTGCATTAGTCGGCAGATCTCAGTGTAATTATATTGTTGGCTAAGGAGATAATGCAGTTTAGTTAATGTTGCTTCAAATGTCATATCAAAGCCACTGATCACACCCACTTCCGCTAATGCTTGACCTGTTGCATAACCTTCCATATTCACTCGACCAGAAATACATTGCGTAAGGTTGATAACAACAATTCCACGCTCAGTTGCTTCACGTAGGGTTGAGAGTAGGGCAGGATGCGATGGCGCATTACCGACACCATAAGAGCGCAAAATTAAGGCTTTTACAGGTTGCATCAGGATATTTTTAACAACTTCATCTGAAAGACCTGGATAAATGGTGACAACGCCGATCGGCTGAGGTGTAATATTATGTGCAATAAATTCCCCTTTCCCTTTTGGAAATGAGTTAATTTTAAATTGTTTAATATTAATACCCGCTTCTAACAGTGGGGCGCTATTTGGTGATGCAAAGGCGTTAAAACCATCTGCATGCGCTTTTACTGTGCGGTTTCCACGATACAGCGTATTATTAAAAAATAGCGCCACTTCATTAATTGGGTGATGTGCTGCGAGGTAAAGCGCATTTAATAGGTTTGTTTGCCCGTCAGAACGTAAGGCTTCTAAAGGAATTTGAGAGCCAGTAACGATAATTGGTTTGCTAAGATTCTCAAACATAAAAGAGAGTGCTGATGCGGTAAATGCCATGGTATCTGTACCATGAAGAATAACGAACCCATCATAGTTGTGATAATTTTCATTAATATCATCAGCAATGGATTGCCAATCTTCTGGTGTGATATTTGAAGAATCAATTAAAGGAAGGTGCTCTTTGATTGTGAAATCAGGCATCTCCTCACGGTGGAATTCTGGCATTTTAGCTAATTGGCGTTGTAAATGTCCTGATACAGGAATATAGCCATGTTCAGAATGTTGCATACCAATAGTACCGCCAGTATAAACAACGTAGATTGATTTCTTTTGCATCAGAAAAAGCACTCTTATTAAGCTGTGAGAAATACCTGATTATAGGGGGTTTGCAGAATAAAAAAAGGAAAGGATGCTAAAAAAAGAAAATGGAGACTGACTAATATCTACTTTAAATCATTGTGTTAAAAATAGTTTGAATATAGACGAACAAAAATCATTCATCAGAATATCATTCTATCAAAAGCCAGAAAAAAGAGAGAAATACACCTGCTCAGTGTGAACAGGTGTATCAGTGGAAAGACTATTGAATATCACCACAAGATAAACAATACGCATAGCGATTTAGCGGATCGTTCATATTGCGATAAAACTCTGTCTGTGTTTTAACTTCTTTTAAAACAGGCGCAGGAATATAAGCTTGTAACGGATCAGGAAGAAGTGCTTTTGCGTTAGACGACAAGCTCATTATGATCTGCTCTGACAGGCTTAGTTCTGGTTTCATCCAATCAATAACAGGTTGGTCAATTTTTGCCATTTTAGCAACGGCATCAATAGCATCATCAAAATCACCAAACTCATCGACTAAACCCACATTCTTTGCATCTATTCCTACCCACACTCGGCCTTGAGCAATGCGATCAATTTGAGCGGGTGTTTTTTTACGAGATTCTGCTACTAAATTAAGAAACGTTTTATAGCCACTTTCGATATTGAGCTGTAAAAGCTCTGCAAATTCTTCAGGTAGTTTATTTGTGACAGATAATCCGGCTAATGGTGATGTTGTGACACCATCAGTATAAACACCAATAGACTCTAAGCTATTTTCGAAAGTATTAATAACGCCAAAAATACCAATCGAGCCAGTTAATGTTGATGGGCTAGCAATAATCTTACTCGCAGGAGTTGAGATCCAATACCCACCTGATGCAGCTAAACCACCCATTGAAACAACCACATATTTTTTCTGTTGCTTAAAGGCAGCAACTTCACTACGTATTTGCTCTGATGCAGACACACTACCACCAGGGCTATTTACACGTAATACAAGTGCCTTAATATTTGGATCTAAACGTGCTTGACGAATTTGATTAGCAATGGTTGACCCTCCCGCAGAGCCCGGGATACTTTCACCATCAATAATGGCACCTTGAACAACGACTACGGCAATATTACCTTCATCACTTGCAGGTAATGATGAGGTTAGCGTATCGGCATAATCATAAATGCTGATATTGTTAAATTGCTGGTTCTCTTTATCCCACTGAAAGGTTTCTGTCATATCTGCTTCAAATTGAGCGTATGAGCTTACAGAATCCACTAATTTACGATTTAGTGCATAAGTTGCGTTATTCCCATCTGCATTACGTAGCTGTGCAATCATCTCTTTTGCGCCAGGGAAAACATCTTCTGTGGTAATGCTACGGTTTTCTGCAACTTGGGTTAAATATGTAGACCATAGTGCATTAACTAAACGTAATGACGCATCTCGAGATTCAGCAGACATGTCATTACGCATTAATGGCTCAACCGCAGATTTATACGTTCCGACACGGAAAATATGAGTACTAATTTTTAAGTTTTCTAACAGTGTTTTGTAATAGAGATTTTGAAAGCCATAACCATAAACACCCACAGCACCCTGAGGGGTGAGATAAATTTTATCTGCATAAGAGGCGAGATAATATTGTGGCTGACTGTAATAGCCACTCACTGCAAAAATCGGTTTACCTGTCTTTTTAAATTCATTAAGTGCTTTACCAATATAATTTAGCGAGGGCTGATCTGCGCCTGCAAATTCATCAAGTTTAAGCACCATACCTTTAATTTTCGGATCTTGAGAGGCTAGGCGTAGCGTATCGACAACTTCAAATAATGAATTTTCTTGAAGCTGGCTACTAGAAACACCTAAAAGCTCCCGTCCAACTTCTCCTAAAGGATTTTGGGTTGCAGTTTGGTCAACAATCACACCTTTCAGATCAACAAGAAGGGCACCTTCATAATCCACTGGTTTTTGTGCTTCTTTGCTAATTAAGAAAATACCAATGACCATAAAGAGAAGGAAAAAGAAAATAACGTTTAAGATTAATTTCCTGATAAAGTTAATGGCTTGCCAACTGAATTTTAATATTGCGCCGATTAACTCCATAATTTTATTCATATTATCTCCACATCATGTAAAGCTAAATTTTAATCCTAAACAGTCATGCTAGAATTATTAGTAAGCAGGCTACATCCACATAATCTCATACTATTAAAACAAAAAATGTTGTTAGCAATAGAGAGAATAGCAATAACAATGAAGGAATATTCTAATATAGCTCTTATTGAATGTCTGTCATTGATTTTTAGGAAACCACTAATGATAAATTTTGCTTAAGATGTTATTAAGTAAACACTTATCTTACGTAAAAATAGCTAAATAATTTCACACAAAAAGGCATCAAAGTAATATAGGAATTCATCGAATTAAAAAGAAAGTAGGATCAAAATAAGCTTAAATTAACTTAGTAAGCCAAGATTAATCATTTTATGAACAGTAAATTACGATTAAATAACCACACAGCTGATTTTTAGAAAAATTCCCGCCTAAATCTATGGATGGTGGTAATATAACAGTTTGTTATACTGCGAATTGATAAGAACTGTCCATCCCCATAAGAATGGGATCTTGCTAAAATAAAATGCTGACAGGAGAATAAAAATGGATGCATTAACACTGCTTTTGAACCGCCGTTCAGCTTCTCGACTGACTACTCCAGCCCCTGATAGTGAAGCCCTCAATACTATTTTACAAGCCGGTATGCGCGCACCTGATCATGGTGCACTTAAGCCTTGGCATTTTGTTGTGATGCAAAATGAAGGCATAGAGCGTTTTAGCCAATTACTGCATAAAGCCGCGGTTGTGGGTAATTTAGGGCCAGAAGTTGAAGAAAAAGCAAAAAATGCACCTTTTCGTGCCCCATTAATCATCACTGTTATTGCGAAAGTGAAAGATCATCCAAAGGTTCCTGAATGGGAGCAAGTTGTCGCTGCTGGTTGTAGTGTTCAAGCAATGCAAATGGCGGCGGTTGCTCAAGGATTTGGGGGAATTTGGCGTTCAGGTTCTTGGACTCATGATGCAGTGGTAAGAGAAGGACTTGGCTGTGGTGAACACGACCAGATTATTGGTTTTCTTTATTTAGGCACGCCAGCCCTGAAAGCGCCAATGACGGTTTCTCCTGCTGACTTAACTGATTTTGTGACTTATTTTTAAAAAGGATGGCATGTTATGTCTGAAGCAATTCGTTTAACACAGTACAGTCATGGTGCAGGTTGTGGTTGTAAGATCTCACCAAAAGTTTTAGAAACCATTTTACATAGCGAACAAGCTAAATTTCATGATCCTCATTTACTCGTAGGTAATGAAACCAAAGATGATGCTGCTGTTTATGATTTAGGAAATGGTACAGGTATTATCAGCACTACTGATTTCTTTATGCCAATCGTTGATAACCCTTATGATTTTGGGCGTATCGCTGCAACAAATGCAATCAGTGATATCTTCGCGATGGGTGGTAAACCTATTATGGCGATTGCTATTTTAGGTTGGCCTATTGATAAACTAGCACCTGAAATCGCGCGCGAAGTGATTGAGGGCGGCCGAGCCGCTTGCCAAGAAGCAGGAATTTCACTAGCTGGTGGTCACTCAATTGATGCACCAGAACCTATTTTTGGCCTTGCAGTAACAGGTGTTGTGCCTGTCAGCAAAGTGAAGAAAAATAGTGAAGCTAAAGCTGGGTGCCAGCTCTTTTTAACGAAACCTTTGGGTATTGGTGTATTAACAACCGCTGAGAAGAAAGGTCTGTTAAAACCAGAGCACCAAGGTTTAGCGACAGAAATTATGTGCCGCATGAATAAAGCCGGTTCTGATTTTTCTGATATCGAAGGCGTCACTGCAATGACTGACGTTACAGGATTTGGTTTATTAGGGCATTTAAGTGAAATTTGTGACGGCTCTGGTGTACAAGCCACTATTCATTTCTCACAAGTACCAAGATTACCAGAAGTAGAGTCTTATATTGAACAAGGCTGTGTTCCGGGTGGTACTGGGCGTAACTTTGAAAGTTATGGTCATTTAATTGGTGAGATCACTGAAATGCAACGTAAATTACTCTGTGATCCGCAAACATCAGGTGGTTTATTATTAGCAGTATTGCCTGAAGCGGTTGAACAAGTGAAAGAGGTTGCCTCACGTTTTGATATCGAATTAACTTCTATTGGTGAGCTAACAGCGCCAGTAGCTGGAAAAGCGTTGATTGAAGTGATTAACTAACGTAATGAGATTATTTATTGCAGAAAAACCCAGCCTTGCTCGTGCTATTGCTGATGTATTGCCAAAACCTCATAAAAGGGGCGATGGTTTTATTCTTTGTGGTGATAACCAGTATGTGACGTGGTGTGTTGGTCACTTACTTGAACAAGCTGAGCCGGATGCATACGACCCGCGGTACGCCCGCTGGTCGTTAGATGATTTGCCTATTATTCCTGAAAAATGGCAACTCAAGCCCCGAGCTGATGTTAAAAAGCAGCTAGAAACTATCAAAACACTACTTAAGCAGGCAAAAGAAGTGATCCACGCGGGAGATCCCGATCGTGAAGGTCAGCTTCTAGTCGATGAAGTGCTTAACTATTTAAATATCAGCGAAGACCAAAGAAAACAGGCGCGTCGTTGCTTAATTAATGACTTAAACCCAGCGGCAGTGACGCGTGCTATTGATAAGCTACGTTATAACCATGAGTTTGTACCATTGTGTGTATCGGCTTTGGCACGAGCAAGAGCAGACTGGCTTTATGGTATTAACATGACTCGAGCCTATACGCTTTTAGGTCAACGCAATGGTTATCAAGGTGTATTGTCCGTGGGGCGAGTACAAACACCCGTATTAGGCTTAGTGGTTCGTCGTGATGAAGAAATTGAAAATTTTGTGCCTAAAGATTTCTTTGAAGTTAAAGCTCATGTTGTAACACCTGCCGATGAACGCTTTACCGCGATTTGGCAGCCAAGCGAGCACTGTGAACCTTGGCAAGATGAAGAAGGGCGATTATTAAATCGTAAGCTTGCAGAGCATGTTGTTGAGCGAATTAAAGATAAACCTGCCAATGTAACGGATTATCAAGATAAGCAAGAATCTGAAATAGCACCGCTTCCTTTTTCGCTTTCCGCATTACAAATTGAAGCCGCAAAACGCTTTGGTTTAAGCGCACAGCAAGTCTTAGATACATGCCAAAGACTATATGAAACGCATAAATTAATCACTTATCCGCGTTCTGACAGTCGTTATTTGCCTGATGAGCATTTTGCTGGTCGCCATGCTGTTATTAATGCGATTAGCACACATGATGCAAGCCTATTACCGCAAGATACCTTAGATATTGATAAAAAGAATCGTTGCTGGGATGACAAAAAAGTTGATGCCCACCATGCAATTATTCCAACGGCAAAAACAGGTAATATCTCATTAAGTGAAAATGAGAAAAATATTTATTATCTCGTGGCTCGCCAATATCTAATGCAATTTATGCCTGATGCTGTTTATCGTAAATGCGTTATTGAACTTGATATTGAGAATGGCAAATTTATCGCTAAAGCGCGTTTTTTAGCGCAAACAGGATGGCGAATATTATTAGGTGCGAAAGAGCAAGATGCCGAAAATGATGGTTCTGCATTGCCAGTAGTGGCGAAAGGTGATGAGTTGCTGTGTGAAAAGGGAGAGATTGTTGAAAAGCAAACGCAGCCACCAAGACCTTTTACTGATGCGACATTGCTTTCTGCTATGACAGGAATTGCGCGCTTTGTTCAAGATAAAGAACTTAAGAAAATCCTAAGAGCGACGGATGGATTAGGTACTGAAGCGACAAGGGCGGGAATTATTGAGCTGTTATTTAAGCGAGGCTTTTTGCAAAAGAAAGGACGAGCCATTAACTCAACTCCAGCAGGTAGAGCATTAATTCATGTATTGCCAGATATGGCAACTTTACCGGATATGACTGCACATTGGGAATCGATACTCACGCAAATTAGTGAGAAGCAATTTAAATATCAAGATTTTATGATGCCATTAAATAACACCTTGATAGAGTTGATTACTCAAGCGAAACGTCGCCCGAATATTCAAGCTTTCAGAAATCTTCCCGCACCGGCGCATAATAAAAAGCGTAAGGCTGCAACTAAAGGAAGTAACAAAGCAGGCGCTACAAAAAATAAAGCGCAGAATAAAGCAGCAACAACGGATTATTAAGCACAAATAAAAAGCACTTCCTGCGTTATCTCAGGTAAGTGCTTTTATTGAATTAAAATTTAATTTAATTATATTTTAAATTCAGCCCAAACTGGCGCGTGATCAGAGGGTTTTTCCATTCCTCGGATCTCGTAATCAATTCCTGTTGAAATACAATTATCCGCTAAGTCGCGACTTGCTAGAAGTAAGTCAATACGTAAGCCTCGATTATCATCGAATCCTTTAGAACGATAATCAAACCACGAGAATTTATCATCAGTTTCAGGATGTTGTTGGCGGAATGTATCTGTTAATCCCCACCCCATTAATGTTGCCAGCCATTCCCGCTCTTCTGGTAGAAAAGAACATTTGCCTGTTTTTAACCAGCGCTTCATATTATTTTCGCCAATACCAATGTCTTTATCTGTTGGGCTGATATTTAAATCACCCATAATAAGCACTGGAGAGGTCGGTTTTAAGCTGGTGGTTAGGTAATTTTGCAGATCAGCATAGAATTTTTCTTTTGCCGGGAATTTAGTTTCATGATCACGGCTCTCACCTTGAGGAAAATAGCCGTTCATGACCGTTAATAAACCCGCTGGTGTTTCTATATCAGCCATGATCATTCGGCGCTGAGCATCGTCATCATCACCCGGAAAGCCTTTACGCACTGCAACGGGCTTCTCTTTTGTGAGTAAAGCAACGCCATAATGCCCTTTTTGACCATGATAGAAAACGTGATACCCCAAAGCACCCACTGTATCTAATGGAAACATATCATCATGAACTTTCGTTTCTTGAAGTCCAATAACATCCGGCTGATTTTTTTCTATGATAGCTTCAAGTTGGTGAGGACGAGCGCGTAAACCATTAATATTGAAAGAGACAAATTTCATGTGACTGTAACCATTTATATATTGAATAATAGGATGTCTTATACTAGCAGGATCATAAAATGAATGTAAGCAAATCACTGAAATGATGGCACGGCTTATCAAGAGAAAGATAAAATTAGATAAAAATAAAAGTCATTAAATAGACTGTGTTAATTTAATAAAAATAATTAATTGCATAACAAAAAATATTAATTAAACAAACTAGAAACATAAACTAATCTTTGATAGAAGAATATAAGTATTATTATTCTTTATATGTGAAGAATGATGACATAATAAAAATAATATTGTAGTTATAAATTGCATTCATTAAAAGGAGGTAAAGGAATATTTATATAAAACTGCTTTTATATAAATTTAAATTTTAAATTAATTAATCACTATTTTATTTACATTAAATGAATTGATGAAATTATTTTATTCTACACAGCAAAGGAATGGTGAATTATGTTTTTTTCTCGTAAGTTAGAAGCCTTTATGGCTGTAGTCGAAAATGGCTCGTTAAGTAAAGCCGCACGCGTGATGAATCGCACGACACCCCCCGTCGCTAAATCTATCAAAGACTTTGAGGCCGTATTAGGAAAGCGTTTATTTAAGCGAGAGAAGTTCGGTATGAGTTTAACTCAAGAAGGACTTGAGCTTTATAATGATTTGAAATCGCTTTATCTTCAGGAGAAAGAGATAACTAAAAAACATATCTCGGGGATCATAAACAATAGCATTCATGTTTATTATGATTGGGGGAAAAGTCAGTATTTAACTCAGTTTTATCAGGCAGCAAATAAAAATTATTCCCATATAAATATCATGCGATTTTCAAAAGAAAATTTTGAAGAAATACCCGACTATGATGGTAATACATTAATATTAAGCTCTGAGAAAATTATTAGTGAAAAATTTAGCCTTCTTCATAAAATAGAAAATAAACACTTAGGTATTTGTTGTCAAAAAATACTTGTGAATAGTGTGAATAATAATATTGATAGGCTTTTAAGTGAAAATATTTGGTTATGTGATCCGGCATTATACAAGACAACTAAGATAAAAAAATTAGAGAGCGAAATCGGGAATAGAGGGAAAACCGTGTGTGTCAGAATAATGGATGATCTTAATTGCTGTTTACGTTTTATTCAAACACATCATTCTCTTTTATTAACTGACGAAAACCCATTGAAAAATGAGTACGAAGCAGACTTATGTTTTATACCATTAACGAAACCTGAAATACGGTATAGCTGTTATATCTATAAATCTAAGTATCATTCAAGTGTATTGAATCGATTTTTGGATTTAATTGATAAAATGGAATAAAAAGAATTTTTATAGAGTAAAGCTAAGAGGAGATGGTGGTGGGAGAAGGATTCGAACCTTCGAAGTCTGTGACGGCAGATTTACAGTCTGCTCCCTTTGGCCGCTTGGGTATCCCACCAACATTAAATTGTTTTGCTGTCCGTGACAGCGGGCGCAATAATACCAAATACCTGAGATCTGTAAAGCGCTATTTTGCTAAAAATCTACTGACTGATGTAAAAATGTTCGTATTGTTCAAGCTTTATGCGCTATCGTATTGATTTTAAGCAATATGATCTATGTTAATAAGGGGGGAAAAATAAACCGCGATATGCTTTATATCGCGGTTTACATTTAGATAGCCGTAATGTGTACGTTATTAGTGACAGAAAACTTATAAAATGATGGTTCTGTTACCGTAAACGAAAACTCGTTGTGAAAATACCCAATATAAAGCATGGCTAAGAACATTCTTTTCAACATCTCGACCCGCTCTCATCATATCTTCAGCAGAAAACGTATGGTCAACATTAATCACGTTTTGAGTGATGATTGGACCTTCATCTAAATTATCATTTACGTAGTGTGCTGTTGCACCAATGATTTTAACACCGCGCTCATAAGCCTGATGGTAAGGACGGGCACCAATAAAGGCCGGTAAGAAAGAGTGGTGAATATTGATAATTTGATTTGGGAAATTTTGTACAAATGCAGGTGTTAATACACGCATATATTTTGCGAGTACAACATAATCAGGTTTGTATTGATTAATTTGTGCAATTAATTTTTCATCATGCTGATCACGAGTTAAGCCTTCATGGCTAACAAGATGGAAGGGAATACCAAATTGTTCTACTAAATGTTTTAACGTGTCGTGGTTACCAATGACGGCGGCAATTTCAACATCCAAATCACCAAATGCACTTTTCATTAATAAGTCACCCAAGCAGTGTGCTTCTTTTGTCACCATAATGACAATGCGACGACGGCCTGCGGTATTTAATTCGCGTTTTGAGCCTTGTGGTAAAGCATCATCTAAATCCGCAAGAAAGGTTTCATCATTAAAGATACCTTCCAGCTCGGTGCGCATAAAAAAGCGACCTGTACGATGATCAACAAATTCACTATTTTGAACAATATTTAATTGATGTTTGTAGCAAATATTCGTGATTTTAGCGATAAGTCCTTTTGCATCAGGGCAAATAGTACGCAGTATTTTTTTTTGAGTATTTTGGTGTTGCATGTATGGATAAATCCTTTCTTTTACTTCTGTGTTTGCAGTTATTTGATGTTATTTTCACAACATTTTTTGTATTTACGTCCTGAGCCACAAAGGCAGGGATCGTTTCGTCCCACTTTCGGTTTCACACCGTCAATATAAAACCAACAGTCATCTATTTTTAGAAAACGAGAGCGTTCATGTAAGTACCGTTTATCATCGGCATTTCTTTCAATAAAGCAAGCCGAGAATTCAACATATGCCTCATTTTTATTTGTGCTCGCTTGCGATGAGATAATATTGAGTCCAAGCCATTGTGTATTTGGAAAGCCTGAAACTAATTCATCATGCAGGGAGGCAACACGGCAAGAAGGATGCCACGTCTTTATTAAGTAATCAGCATTATGTTTAACGAACGCGCTATAACGCGAACGCATCAATGCTTCTGCTGTAGGAGCGTTTTTTTGACCTAAATGGTAAGGCTCACAGCAATCAGAGTAGAGTAATTGGCTATTGCAGGGGCATAAACTCGACAAAATAATGTCCTAACTCACGTTATCAGTATGACGATTTCCCATAGATTGAAAAAAGTAACGATTGGGAATAATTAACGTCAATGTTGAATTAAACTGATAATGTAGCGCTAATTAATCAGCATGTGAAACGATAGTTACCGGAGTCACCAATGAACAAAGCCTTAGTAGGTAAAAAAATCTTAATAATTGATGATGAGGTCGTTTTTCGCACAATGTTGACGGAATATTTCTCACATGAGAAGGCTTGTGTCTATACAACAGATAATGGTAGCCAAGCATTATCTTTATTAGAGGAAGGATTGCTCCCTGATCTTATTTTATGTGATATCCGTATGCCGGTAATGAATGGACCCACTTTTTTGTGTCATCTTGAACAACGAAAACTGGCTATTCCTGTTATTGCTATTTCATGTACAGATAATATGGCTGAAATAGATGATATGTTGCGTTTAGGGGCACAAGAGATTTTCCTTAAGCCAATAACACATCTTGATAAATTAAAACAAAAAGTTATTGAAGTATTATGCCCTGGCTTTTTTGAATCAGTATTAATAGAAGGTATACATTTAGAGCCACTTTGGAATAGCTTACGAAAAGATACCCATTATATTCAGTCGTTCATAAAACAGATGCAACCTCAGGTTAAGCAAGTTGTTGCGGGATATTGTGTTAATTATCGTCAATTAAATGATATCGCTAAAATGGGGTTATTATTTGATATTGCGGCTTTATCAGAAGATCAAATTATTTTCTATTGTGTCGATATTTCTAGAGATGATGAAAATGGGCTTTTAGTCGCTTTACTCTTACGAGTTGTTTTTAATGATGTATTAAAATCATCAGAAAAAGTACGATCTTTACCAAGTATGTATAATATGTTGAATAAGCTAAATAAAATGCTTAATGAGATTGGGGTAAAAGGACAATTTCCTATTATACTCGGTTATTATCATACTCAGAAAAAAAATATACTATTAGCATCAGCAGGTTTAAAAGCTGAAATAAAAACAGAAAGTAAAAAATTTGAATTAAATAGTGGTGTCCCCTTAGGTACATTGCAACTTTTATATATTAATCAAGTAAAATGTGAGGGAACAAATTGGCAATGCAAAATTTGGGATAACACAAATCAGATAAGATTAATGTTTTCTCCTATCTATAAAAGTTAAATTTAGATTAAATAAAAAACAGAATATCGTGCATATATTAAACATAAATGAAGAACTATCTCAATTAACGGATAGGCCTCTGTTTATCCTTAGATATTAGCTGGTATACTCTGGCGATTATTTTTTAATTGTACCCATTCATATTTGAAAGTAGAACGGTACGAATTGCAGGAGAAGTATAATGTCATCAGCAGTGCGTAAAGTTAGAAAAGCGGTGATCCCTGTTGCAGGATTAGGAACGAGAATGCTACCTGCAACCAAGGCAATTCCAAAAGAGATGTTGCCAGTGGTTGATAAGCCTCTTATTCAATATGTAGTGAATGAATGTATTGCAGCTGGTATTAATGAAATTGTGCTTGTCACACATTCATCTAAAAATTCAATTGAAAACCATTTTGATACGAGTTTTGAATTAGAAGCGATTTTAGAAAAACGCGTTAAACGTCAGTTATTAGAAGAAGTACAAGGTATTTGTCCAAGCCATGTCACGATTATGCAAACTCGTCAGGGAATAGCAAAAGGATTAGGCCATGCTATTTTATGTGCTAAGCCACTAATTGGTGATGAACCTTTCGCTGTTATCCTGCCTGATGTTATTTTAGATAGATACAGTGCGGATTTAACAAAAGTTAACTTAAAAGAGATGCTTTCTCACTTTGAACGTTCAGGCGCAAGTCAAATCCTTGTTGAACCTGTTCCTGAAGATGAAGTCTCTAATTATGGTATTGTTGATTGCATGGGCGAAAATTTATGCCCAGGTGATAGCAAACCAATTACTCGTGTTGTTGAAAAGCCTAAGAAAGAAGAAGCACCTTCGAATTTATCTATCGTAGGGCGTTATGTGTTATCTGAAAGTATTTGGCCTCTATTAGCGAAAACCGCACCGGGTGCCGGAGATGAAATTCAGTTAACTGATGCGATCGCAATGCTGATTGAAAAAGAAGCTGTTGAAGCTTATCACCTACAAGGGAAAAGCCACGATTGTGGTAATAAACTAGGATATATGAAAGCTTTCGTAGAGTACGGAATACAGCACGAAGAGTTTGGCGAAGATTTTGCACAATGGCTAAAATCATTAAAGATACAGTGAGATAAAGCCTATTAATAATCATTTATATGGTTAATTTCATTGTATAATTTCCGTAAATGCATGTTGCGTATTTTATGGGAAAAGCTAGATAAAGCGGTTGTAAGAGATTAAGGTATGGCTCAATACATTTAGTATTGAGCCATGTTGATTTTGTAATGCATGACGATGTTAAGCGTTATGATGTTTAATCAAGGTGATATTAAGCATGATAACGTTGACATAAAAATAAATTATTGGGTTATTTGAGTGATAATATGAAAATATTGGTAACAGGTGCTGCGGGTTTTATTGGCTATCATATGAGTCAGCGTTTAATCGAAATGGGTTATCATGTTGTTGGAATAGATAACTTGAATGACTATTATGATGTGCGCTTAAAAGAAGCTCGATTAGCTAAATTACAACAGCTAGAAAATTTCCATTTTGAGAAACTTGATATCGTTGACTCAGCAAAAGTGGCTCAATTATTTGCATCACACCAATTTGACCGAGTTATTCATTTAGCAGCTCAACCAGGAGTTCGCTACTCGATTGAAAATCCAATGGCATATATTGATGCGAATATCGTTGGTCATATTAATATATTAGAAGGATGTCGCCATAATAAAGTTGGACATCTTATCTACTCATCTTCAAGCTCTGTTTATGGTTTAAATCAGAAACAGCCTTTCTCAACAGAAGATAGTGTTGATCATCCTGTTTCATTATATGCTGCAACAAAGAAAGCCAATGAGTTAATGTCTCATAGCTATTCACATCTATATCAATTACCAACAACTGGATTACGTTTCTTCACAGTATATGGCCCTTGGGGCCGCCCTGATATGGCATTATTTAAGTTCACTAAAGCAATGTTAGCGGGTGAACCTATTGATGTTTATAACGGTGGAAATATGACGCGTGATTTCACTTATGTTGATGATATTGTGGGATCAGTGGTTCGATTAGTTAATGTTGTACCAGAAGCAGATGAAAACTGGACAGTAGAGAAAGGTGAAACATCTTCAAGTTCTGCACCTTATAAAATCTATAATGTGGGTAATGGGCAACCAACTAAATTGATGGCATTTATTGAAGCAATAGAAAAATCACTCAATATTAAAGCTAAATTGAATTTAATGCCGATGCAAGACGGTGATGTTCTTTCTACTTGTGCTGATTGCCAAGATTTGTCTGAGACAATCGGTTTTTCACCGAATACAGCAGTAGAATATGGCGTAAAACAGTTTGTTGATTGGTATTTAAGTTATTATAAAAATTAATAACATTAGTTTAATTAAATCAAAGAAAAAAGGAGCTATAAAAGCTCCTTTTTCATTATAAATAAAAATAAATAACGAAGTTATTACATTTTTTATTTTTGCTTACCTACATCTAATACAAACAACATCAGCACATATTAAAATTAAACGCTTGTTTAATTAAATGAAGTAAACAAGAAAATACCCTTTTAAATAATTAAAAGGGTATTTCAAATAGAGTATTGACTTAAATTACAGCAGGAAATCGTCTAATGATTTGCCTTCTTCATCAATAGCACGTTTGATTACAGCTGGTGTACGACCTTGGCCTGTCCAAGTTTTAGTATCACCATTATCATCAACGTAAGAGTATTTAGCTGGGCGAGCGGCGCGTTTAGCACGGCCAGTTTTATTAACAGCACTTGCTTCAAGTAAGTCTGTTGGATCAATACCGGCTTCTTCTAACATTTCGCGGTATTTTTGTAATTTCTGAACACGTTCTTCTTCAGCTGCTTTTTCTAATGAGAATTCTTCACGACGCTCATTAACGACAACTTCGAGTTTCTCCAGCATTTCTTCTAAAGTTTCTAAAGAAGTTTCTCTTGCTTGTGCGCGGAGAGTACGGATGTTATTTAATATTTTTAAAGATTCGCTCATTTTCCTGGTCTCAAATAAATGTTGTTGGCTGATGTAATACTAATAATAGATTGCTATTTAAATTTCTGCAATACCTAAATACAAACCTTACGTAAAATTTCTTTTTTTTAAACTAATATCTCAACGAAAAAAATAATAAAAGTAGAGGTATCTTTAGTCAATAAAGGAAATATTAGTAAGGAAATGCATCTTTTAACTGATGATAGCGCTAATGCTAAAGAATAGAAAGCTTTGTTCATTTTTTTATAATAACGGACTTTTTTCTAAAAATGGAATCGGACTAACTTTCATACTTTAATAAAGGTATATCAAGGTGTGTTTTAATATGTTAAGTACTTATTAAAGCTATTTATTTTTTAAGCAAAAATTAGCATTAACAACGAACTTCATCTTTCGATGGTATATCTAGAATAGAAATAAAGGTAATAAATACTTGTTATGGATAACTTGTAGATTGTTTATGTTAGACTGTCGCTCGTGAAAATAAACACTATTTAAGGAGAGAGCTGATGGCTCAGCTTTACTTTTATTATTCAGCCATGAATGCTGGAAAATCAACATCTTTATTGCAATCCTCTTATAACTATAATGAACGAGGAATGCGCACATTGATTTTCACTGCTGCTATTGATACACGCTTTGCAAAGGGAAAGATTAGCTCAAGAATAGGATTAAGTGCGGATGCATTACTCTTTAGTGATGATATGAATATTCGTGACGTTATTGTTGCTGAGCATAACAAACAGCCTATTCATTGTGTATTGATTGATGAGTGCCAATTTTTAAGTAAGGCACATGTCGAACAACTTTGTGAAATAACGGATACCTATGATATTCCCGTTCTTACATATGGGCTAAGAACGGATTTTAGAGGTGAGTTATTTACAGGTAGTGCTTATTTATTAGCATGGGCTGATAAGCTTGTAGAACTTAAAACAGTATGTTACTGCGGTAGAAAGGCGAATAAAGTATTACGCTTAGATGATAAAGGAAATGTACTAAGTGATGGTGCTCAAGTTGAAATTGGTGGAAATGAAAAATATGTTTCAGTTTGCCGTAAGCATTATACGCAGGCAACACTAAAAGGGTGTATTGAACAAGAGTAGCCTTTTCATTTTCCCTCTTTTACTAATTTGCTGGGGCGAAAGAGGGGATGAAATAATAATTTAAATAAAGAGTTATATTACGTAATACTAAAAAATGTTTATATTTTTTTAAATTTTAGCCAATTTATTGGCTTTTTTTATATCAAATTGCGGTGAGTTTGATTTTCTTCTGTAAAGATATGTTGTTTTTTTTATGGGGAAATTTATTTATTTCATCGATTTCATTATCATTAATCAAAAAAGACATAATCAAATATACGTAAGGTGTTTGTTTTGTGATGTCGATATTGTTTTTTACAAATGATAAGAGAGAGAGACATTTGATGCATTTATATTATTCATAGTTTAATAAAATTGAATAAAGATAGTCATGAAATACTAAGAAATATTTCTTTTATCTATGGTTGGTATAATGAAACATTTATATCGAATTTTATAGATGTCGATTATGAGGTGCTTAAGTTGTTATTGAAGAAATAAAATACTTCACTTTATGCTTGTTAATACGGATAAATAGGCTACTTTTATACTCCTAAAGGAGTAACTTCTAAGTGGAATGCACAAATAGCGACCTTTATTACGTTATTACTTTAGCAGACTCAAACTAACAAACCTCATTTTGATAATATTTTATTGAAACTATGTTTCTTATAAACTCAAGATAGTTAGAGATATAAAATATTTATATTTCTTTATTTTGAGCACTAATTAATAATCAATGTGATTAAGTCTATTTATTTTTTATCAGATAAGAATAAAAGTACGATTGCAAATCGTAACGTGAACACGATGGTTTCAAATAACATTTCGTTATAGTCATTTTATGAGGGAAATAAGGTAAGAGTGAAATAATTATACCAACTAATGAAAGAGGAGAAGAGTTTGATACGCTCTGTAATCACTCATAAGGCACTTTCTATAACGTGGTAATGCAATGATGCAACTTAAGAGATAAGTTGCTCAGTGCCTTTTTTAGAGCCAATTATAAACATACAAAGAAAGGCACTATTTTTATAGTAAAAATAAAACTCACTAATTAAGTATAAATACTTATGATTTATGACTAAATAGTGACTTATTGTGACTTGTTTCTCAATCTTAAAAATCAGTAGCAAAATGTATATAGATAAGTAAGAAGCATAAAAACACCCAGCCATAAGACTGGGTGTTTATTTAAGAACAAATAACCGAAATATTGAGGATCACACTAACACAGCGTGTTTCGATTATTTTTTACTGCTTTTTTTAGCAGGTTTTGTCTCTTCTTTCACTTCAACAACGGGATGTTCATTAAATTCACGACCGTAGTAAGAATCTAATAACAGTTGTTTTAATTCAGAGATCAGTGGGTAACGTGGGTTAGCACCAGTACACTGATCGTCAAACGCATCTTCAGATAATTTATCAACTCTTGCTAAGAAATCACTTTCTTGAACACCAGCTTCACGAATAGAAGATGGAATTCCTAATGAAGATTTCATTTCTTCTAACCAAGCTAACAATTTCTCAATCTTAGCAGCAGTACGATCACCCGGTGCTGAAAGTTCTAAGTGGTCAGCAATTTCTGCATAACGACGACGTGCTTGAGGGCGATCGTATTGGCTAAATGCCGTTTGTTTAGTTGGGTTGTCATTAGCGTTATAACGAATAACGTTTGAAATTAATAACGCATTAGCTAAACCATGAGGAATATGGAACTCAGAGCCTAATTTATGCGCCATTGAGTGACAAACACCCAAGAATGCGTTTGCAAAAGCGATACCAGCAATAGTTGCCGCATTATGAACACGCTCACGAGCAACAGGGTTTTTAGCACCTTCATGATAACTTGCTGGCAGATATTCTTTCAGTAATTTTAATGCTTGCAGTGCTTGTCCGTCAGAATATTCGTTCGCTAATACAGAAACATAAGCTTCTAATGCGTGAGTTACAGCATCTAAACCACCAAATGCACACAGAGATTTAGGCATATTCATAACAAGGTTTGCATCAACGATAGCCATATCTGGTGTTAATGCATAGTCTGCTAATGGGTATTTCTGACCTGTTTCATCATCAGTTACTACTGCAAATGGTGTTACTTCAGAACCAGTACCTGATGTTGTGGTGATAGCAACCATTTGTGCTTTCACACCCATTTTCGGGAATTTGTAAATACGTTTACGGATATCCATAAAGCGTAATGCTAATTCTTCAAAGTGAGTTTCTGGATGCTCATACATAACCCACATGATTTTTGCAGCATCCATTGGTGAACCACCACCTAATGCGATGATCACATCAGGTTTAAAGCTGTTCATCTGTTCTGCACCTTTACGCACAACGCTTAATGTTGGATCGGCTTCAACTTCAAAGAAGACTTCTGTTTCAACACCAAATTTTTTCAGTACACGAGTGACTTCATCAACATAACCATTGTTGAATAAGAAACCATCGGTCACGATAAAGGCACGTTTTTTACCATCAGTCGCAATCTCTTCCAGTGCGATAGGTAAACAACCACGGCGGAAGTAAATAGATTTAGGAAGTTTATGCCACAACATATTTTCTGCTCTTTTCGCCACGGTTTTGGTGTTGATAAGGTGTTTTGGCCCTACGTTTTCAGAAATGGAGTTACCACCCCATGAACCACAACCTAATGTTAGAGAAGGAGCAAGTTTAAAGTTATATAAGTCACCAATACCACCTTGAGATGCTGGAGTATTGATTAAAATACGAGATGTTTTCATCTTGTCGCCGAAATAGGCAACATGTTCAGGGCAGTTATCTTGATCTGTATATAAGCAAGAAGTATGACCGATACCACCCATCTCAACTAATTTTTCAGCTTTTAACACTGCATCTTCAAATGATTGAGCATGATACATTGCTAATAGTGGAGATAATTTCTCGTGAGCAAACGGCTCAGCTTCGGTTGTTTCTTTTACTTCACCAATTAAAATTTTGGTATTTACTGGTACTTCAATGCCGGCCATTTCAGCAATTTTTGTTGCAGGTTGACCCACAATAGCTGCGTTTAAGTTACCATCTTTTAAGATGATATCTTGAACAGCTTTTAATTCTTTACCTGTCAGCATGTAACCGCCGTGGGTAGAGAAACGCTCACGAACTTGTTTATAAATGCTGTCAACAACGATAACAGATTGCTCTGACGCACAAATTACGCCGTTATCGAAAGTTTTAGACATTAAGATTGAAGCCACTGCACGTTTGATATCAGCAGAGTCATCAATAACAACTGGCGTATTACCTGCGCCAACACCAATAGCTGGTTTACCAGAACTATACGCTGCTTTAACCATGCCTGGACCACCTGTCGCTAAGATCAGGTTAATATCATCATGGTGCATTAATGCGTTAGATAGAGCGACTGAAGGCTCATCAATCCAACCAATAATATCTTTTGGTGCGCCTGCTGCAATAGCTGCATTTAAGACGATTTCAGCAGCACGGTTTGTCGCTTCTTTTGCACGAGGGTGTGGAGAGAAGATAATACCATTACGTGTTTTTAAGCTAATTAATGCTTTAAAAATCGCAGTAGAAGTTGGGTTAGTTGTTGGTACGATACCACAGATGATCCCAATAGGTTCAGCAATGGTAATTGTGCCGTAAGTCAGATCTTCAGATAAGATCCCGCAGGTTTTTTCGTCTTTATACGCATTGTAGATATACTCAGAAGCAAAGTGGTTTTTAATCACTTTATCTTCAACGATACCCATACCAGACTCTTTAACAGCCAATTTTGCAAGGGGAATACGGGCATCAGCGGCAGCTAATGCAGCAGCACGGAAAATAGCATCAACTTGTTCTTGAGAGAAGTTAGCAAATTCACGTTGAGCTTTTTTTACACGAGCAACCAAATCATTGAGTTCAGTAACGTTAGTTACAGACATAAAGAGACTCCTGATAAAATGTTAAATTTTTTAAGCAAATTAGCCGTTTTCATCATAACTAATAAGAATAGCCTAGATAGATGATAATGTGCTTATTTCAGTAATAATTATTAGAGGGCATAATTTGCTTAAAAAACTTAAAAAAAACAATAATAAAGGCAAATATATTTTCGAAGTAACTCTCTTTCTTCGAATGATAACAGCTTACCATCTTTCTAATTAATTAACGTGATATATGTCACAAAAATAGCAAGCTGACACCTTTCAGCATGGCTATTTGTGAGAATGATTCTCATATGCAATAAATGTTCAACGATTTTTTTGTCGTACAGTTTATTTCGATATAAAATTAAACCTCTAGGTTTTGATCTATTTACAAGAGAATATTTTAGGTAAAAACTTGTTAACTAATAGAATTAACTGGTTTATTGATTTAAAGTAACGCGCATTTTTTGGAGTTACTCTATCTTTTATAGAATAATTCGCATGTTTATTAGCCAAGAAGGGGCTTTTCATGGGGTCACTGCTGGATTTATCCGGTTATATTAAATTTTTTGTCGGTCTTTTTGCGATTGTAAACCCAATTGGTATTTTGCCTGTCTTTATCAGTATGACGAGTTATCAAACTGATGCAGGGCGTAACAAAACAAACTTAATTGCGAATGGCTCCGTTGCAATTATTTTAGTTTCTTCTCTGTTAATCGGTGATTCTATACTGAGTGTTTTCGGTATTTCTATCGACTCGTTTCGTATAGCAGGGGGAATGCTGATTGTTACTATTGCGATGACCATGATAAATGGACGTTTAGGAGAAGATAAACAAAACAATCAGGAACGAAACGAATCCGCAGTACGTAGTAGTGTTGCTGTTGTGCCTTTAGCATTACCATTAATGGCAGGACCCGGAGCAATCAGTTCTTGTATTGTGTGGAGTTCTCGCTGGGAAGGTTTTACTAACTTTTTAGGATTAGCCGCAACCAGCATCTTTTTTGCATTTTGTTGTTGGTTGCTGTTTCGCAGCGCAACACTATTAGTGAAATATTTAGGGCAAACTGGCATTAATGTAGTTACTCGTATAATGGGCTTATTATTAATGTCGTTAGGTATTGAATTTATTGTGACCGGATTACGTTCTATTTTCCCGGGCTTATTAGTTTAAACACAGCGCAGAACAATAAAAAACGGTACGATTAAACAGTAATATTAAAAACGAGCAGTATTAATAACGTAATGCTGCTCGGCTCCTTTCTTTTATCTATTCTCTTTTATCTCAATCAATACGATGTATCCCTTTTGATAACGCATCTCGATCATAATGTTGTGTTAATTCACCATTTTCCATTAATGCAGCTCGATCCGACATATGTGCGATAACATCTGCATCATGACTGACGAGTAAATAAGTCATGTTATGCTGTTTTTTTAGTGTGTTAAGCAGATTTAAAATCTCGGCTTGCACTGACATATCTAGCGCTGAAGTTGGTTCATCTAAAAGTAATAGTTGAGGTTGCAATAAAAGGGCTCTTGCAATGGCGACACGTTGACGTTGCCCACCCGAAAGTTGGTGTGGATAACGACTCGTCACATCGGCAGGTAAACCAACTTGGGCTAATGCTTGTTCAATTGTCTCTTTATCAAAAGGAATTTGGTGGATTTTTAAAGGCTCAGAGAACGCTCGCTCAATACGGTGTTGGGGGTGTAAAGAGGCGTAGGGATCTTGAAATACCATTTGTATATTACGGCGCAAAGTCCCTTGAAAACGTTGTTGAGGTTTAATTGTTTGTCCTAAAAGCGATATCTCACCTTGCCAATTCGGTAATAACCCTGCGATCACACGCAAAACAGTCGATTTGCCACAGCCAGAACGGCCAATCAAGCTAAAGGTTTCGCCTTGTTGAACATGTAGATTGATCCCTTTTACAACGTGCTTTGCTTGTTTACCTTGTTTGAATTGAACGTGTAAATCATGAATATCAATTAGCATGATGTAGCCCCTTAAAATTAAGCGTTCTATCTAGTACTGGCAATTGAGTGCCATAAGTGCTTGCATTAGGTCTACATGTCCAAAGTGTACGAGTATAAGGATGTGAAGCAGTCGGTAGCGCTTTAGCATCAAGTTCATCAACTTGTTCGCCTTGATACATCACCATGACGCGCTCACAATATTCAGCAACAAGGGGTAAATCATGGCTAATCAGTAATAAACCCATATTACGCTGTTCACACTGAATAGTGATCAGTTCAAGGATTTGATGACGTAACTGAGCATCCAGTGCAGATGTCGGTTCATCGGCAATTAAAATAGTAGGGTTATTAATTAGCGCAATCGCTATCATTGCTCGTTGTCCCATACCACCTGATAATTCACCAGGATAACGATAAATATTCTGTTCAGGTAAGCCGACAGACAGCAGGGTATCGATGATAAGTTGACGCCTATCTTGACGTGAAAGTTTTTGATGTTGTTTTACGGTTTCTTCTACTTGCTGATAAATGGTTTTTACAGGATTTAATGCATAGCGAGGATCTTGTAATACCATTGAAATCGTATTTCCGCGGATGTTATTCCATTGGCGAGATGAAAAATCTAATAGATTATTTCCTTGTAAGTTCAGTATCTCTGCACTGACTTTTCCCGGATGACGAACAAGCCCCATTAATGCACGAGCGGTCATTGATTTGCCAGAGCCAGATTCACCAACAATCGCCAAACGCTCTTGCCCCAAAGTAAAAGAGATATTATTGACAACTCTTGCCTTTGGAAAATCGATGCAGAGGTTGTTTACCTCAATTAATGGTGTTTTATTCATGGGTATCTCCCAATACATCACGTAATCCATCACCTAATAAATTAAATGCCAGACTGCTGATTAAAATTGCCGTACCCGGAATAGCTGCAATCCACCATTGATCAAAAATAACGGGCATACCTTCTGCGATCATCGCTCCCCATTCCGCCATTGGTGGGCGTGCACCTAATCCAAGGAAGCCCAATCCGGCTGCTGCGAGAATAATTACGGCTAAGTTAAGTGCTAAACGCACAATGGCTGAAGGTAAACATAGTGGTAAGATATGTCCCCATAACAGTCGAAGACCTTTAATACCCATCATTTCGGCAGCAGCAAGATAATCGCTATTGCGTAAATGTTGAATTTCACTACGAGATTGTCGTGCATAAGCCGGCCATGCAGTTAAAGCCAGTGCTAACGCGCCATTTAGCAGGCCAGGTCCTAACATTGCGACAAAGGCGAAGGCGAGAATAAGAGAAGGCATCGACATTACAATATCAGTGAATCGCATTAAAATACGCTCAGTCCAACCACCGTAATACCCAGATAAAATCCCAATTAATAATCCTAAAGGTAGCGTAATAAGCGCCACCAGCCCCACTAAGCCTAGCATTGGGCGAGTACCATAAATAAGTCGAGAAAGAATATCTCGCCCATAATTATCTGTCCCTAGCCAATGTTCAGCATTGGGTGCTAATAAACGTTGGGCAGCATGTTGCCAATTCGGATCGTAAGGGGCTAACCAAGGTGCAAAAATAGCAATAATTAACAGTAAAATGAGCAACGATAAACCGATAAATGCAGAAGGCGAACGCGCTATTTTTCTTAAAAATGGAGATGACATTAGCGGAGCCTCGGATCAGTCAAACGAATAACGATATCGGTCATATTATTGATAAAGACAAAGCATAAGCCGATAACTAAAGTACCGCCCATAATGGCTGTGGTATCACCTGCAAAAAGTGCTGTTGTGAGATATCGACCAATTCCCGGCCAAGAAAAGACCGTTTCTGTTAATACGGCACCTTCTAACATACCAGTATAAGATAAGGCGATAATGGTCATTAAAACACCACGAATATTAGGCAGTACGTGATAAAAAAGAATACGTAATTCACCAATACCTTTTGCTCTTGCTAACGTGACATACTCTTTATTCATTTCGTTTAAACAGGCTGAACGAGTTAAGCGAGTAATAGAAGCAAGGGCAAAATAAGCTAATAAAGAAACTGGTAAAATAAGGTGTGATAACGCATTAAAAAAAGCATCTTTATCGCCAGCTAATAACGTATCAATTAGTGCAAAACCCGTTACGGGTTCAATGGTGAATTGATAAATATCGTCTAATCGCCCGGGGCCTGCTGTCCATTGTAAGGTGGCATAGAAAAGCAATAGCAAAATCAAACCTAGCCAGAAAATAGGAACAGAGCTACCTAATAACGTCAAAATTCGCAAAATAAAATCGAACGGTGTTCCCACAAAACGCGCACATAAAACGCCAAATAAAATACCAAGGCTGGCACCAATCAGTAATGCAACAGTTGCTAATTCCAATGTGGCGGGAAAAGTCGCTAACAAATCATCAAGAACAGGTTGACCTGTTGATGTTGCTGTACCTAAATGCCCTTGTAACAGCGCTTCTACATAATGAAAAAACTGCATGTAGATAGGTAAATCTAGTCCTAATTCATGTCTTACTTGGTTATAGGTTTCGAGGCTTGCGTGATCACCAACAATTTGTAAGACAGGATCGACAGGTGAAAGAGCTGAAAGCGTAAAAGTGATGACAAGAAGTCCTAAAAGAGTCAGCACCAGAGTCAATATTCCTTGAGCAAAGGTAATTAACTGATCTTTTAGACGAATAGGTAACGTCATAGCAGTATTCATACAGCAATAGCCTAGTGAAATGGCAAAAAATAGACCATCCACAGTAACATGGCTGTGGATGGTTTCAGGAAAAAATATTACTTAGTTACTTTGTCATAATAGACCATATCTGCATTTAGACCTTGCGCATAACCGTTAACGTTATCGCGCATGACTATCTGGTTTTTGCCTTGGTCAATAAACACATAAGGTGAACTACGCTGTAACTCTTTTTGCATTTCAGTATAGAGCGATTGGCGTTTTACTTTGTCCGCTTCATTAAGTGCAGATAATGTCTGCTGACTTAACTCAGGAATTTTCCAGCCATTTAACCAAGCAACAGTATTGGATTGTCCATCATTATAAGCGAAGGCACTGGCATTTGAGTGCGCATCAAAATAATCAGGGATCCAAAAACGAATGGCTGCTTGATGCTGTTTAGCGCGTACACGGCTATACACTTGGCTACCTGCTGCGGGCAATAAATCAACTTGTACACCCGCTTGAGCAAAGCTTGCTTGAATGGATTGCGCCACAGTGATGTAAGGAACTTTGTTCTCAACATCTAATGTAAAGCGTGCATTGGTAATACCCGCTTTGGCTAAAATTGCTTTGGCTTTTTCGGGATCAAAAGTAAAAGGATTATCTTTTAATGCACCCGGTAAGCCTATTGGTAAGAAGCTTTGATGAATAAAGTACTGACCACGCATTAAATCTTCAGTAATGCCTTTGTAGTCAATTAAATAACGAGATGCTTCCCAAAATGCGGGGTTACTCAGCGCTGGGTTTCCACTGGCGGTATTAAAAGCCATATAAACTTGCTCAGCAGAAGGAATATCTAAAATTTTGATACCAGTTTTGCCCGCTAAAGCTGCAGTTTGATCGGTACCTAAGTCACGCGCAATATCCGCATCACCTTTTTCAATTAATAAACGACGAGATGCCGGATCGGGCACGTTTTTAATAATAATATTGGCTATTTTAGGCGCACCAGTTGGCGAGAGTGGGTTAGCTTCTAACACAATAGCTTGACGTGGTTGATAAGCACGCATTTTGTATGCGCCACTTCCTGCTGAGTTCATCTTCAGCCAGCTATTCCCAAAGTCATTATTTTTAACATGAGCGGAAACCAGTTTTTCATCAACAATAGACGCAATTGGAGTTGAAAGGATATTTAGCACAACATCAGGGCTGACATCCGCTGTCCAACGCACTTCTAATTCATTATCACTGACCTTTTTCAGCAGTGAATTAATGTTATCAGTTTTCCAACCCAGCACATTTAGAATAAAAGCAGGTGATTTGTTCATGGTGATCGCACGCTGATAAGAGAAGATAATATCTTCAGGACGTACAGCGTTACCAGATGCAAATTTTGCATCTGGCTTAATTTTAAATACGATCGTTTTTTGTTCAGGGTTCGCTTGCCAGCTTTCAACTAAAATCGGTTCATTAATTTCTGGATTATCACGATTAGGTTGAACAATACGTTGATATAAACTAGGCACAGTTTGAATACTGGATAGTTCATTACTTTCAGCAGGATCAAGGCTGACAATATCATCAAGCCCTTGTACCACAATTAATGTATTAGCAGGTGTTGCTGCAAATGCCGGTACGGAAAGGGCACCCACAACGAATAATGATAATAATTTTGCTTTCATGAGACGCTCCCTGAAACGGTGTAGCCAAAATCGTTATGTCAATAACTTATTAGTTATTACTTTGTGAAATTAACTTAGGCAAAACGTGACCAATGCGCAAAGTTTTAATTACGCTTACATATAACTCTTCGTTATAAGTGGCTAAAATTAATTATGGTAGAAGAATAATTAACCGCAAGAACATGATGATGAAATACTCCTTTAGTAGTAACTCATTGACTATTAAGTTGTAGTAGCTGAATTGATTAAGCTGTATTTGATATCCATCAATATCTCTTATGAGTAGTTTCGTATTTTAGCCTTAGAAATCTTTAAATCTGAGGCAAAAATGAGCAAGAAAACACTCGCAATCATCGGTAACGGTATGGTGGGACACCGTTATATCGAAGAGTTGATTGATAAAGGTGGCAATGAAGAATTTAATATTGTTGTCTTTTGTGAAGAACCTCGCGTTGCATATGATAGAGTCCATCTCTCCTCTTACTTTTCACATCACACCGCTGAAGAGCTCTCCTTAGTTAAACAAGGTTATTATGAAAAATACCAAATAGAGGTATTAATTGGTGAGCGCGTGATAACCATTAATCGTGACGAAAAAGTGGTACACACTAATACCGGACGTTGTGTCAGTTACGATAAATTAGTGATGGCAACAGGCTCTTATCCGTGGGTTCCTCCAATTAAGGGAAATAACTCGCCGGACTGTTTTGTCTATCGAACTATTGAAGATTTAAACGCTATCGAATCTTGCGCACGTATTAGTCGTAAAGGGGCGGTGATTGGTGGTGGGTTGTTAGGTTTAGAAGCAGCCGGTGCGTTAAAAAGCTTAGGTATTGAAACTCACGTCATCGAGTTTGCTCCAACCTTAATGGCAGAGCAGCTGGATACATTAGGTGGTGAGCAACTTAAACGAAAAATAGAGCGTATGGGTGTAAAAGTGCATACCTCTAAAAACACCCAAGAAATATTATCAACTGGGGAAAGTGCGCGTAAAACACTGCAATTCGCGGATGGTACTTTTCTTGAAGTTGATTTTATTGTGTTTTCCACAGGTATTCGCCCGAAAGATAAGTTAGCTCGTCAGTGTGATTTAGATATTGCCCCACGAGGCGGCATTGTTATTAATGATTATTGCCAAACAACAGATCCTGATATTTATGCTATTGGTGAATGTGCATCTTGGCAAAATAAAACCTTCGGTTTAGTGGCGCCTGGCTACAAAATGGCACAAGTTGCGGTCGATAATTTATTAGGCCATCACTCTGTTTTTCAGGGTGCTGATTTAAGTGCAAAATTAAAACTTCTTGGTGTCGATGTCGGCGGTATTGGTGATGCTCATGGGCAACAAGCAGGGTGTCGTAGCTATATTTATCTGGACGAAGGCAAAGAAATCTATAAACGCCTGATTGTTAGTGAAGATAATAAATATCTATTAGGTGCTGTATTAGTGGGTGATACCGAAGATTATGGCAATCTTTTACAACTATCACTCAATACCATTGAATTGCCAGAGCACCCAGACTCTTTGATTTTACCTTCACATGCTGGAAGTAAGCCGGCAATAGGTGTTGATTCACTACCCGAAACCGCACAAATCTGCTCTTGTTTTGATGTTACAAAAGGCGACATTATTCAAGCAATTGAACAAGGTTGTCATACAGTCGCTGCAATTAAGGCAGAAACCAAAGCGGGTACAGGATGTGGTGGCTGTATTCCTCTTGTGACTCAAGTCTTAAATGCAGAATTAGCCAAACAAGGTATCGAAGTTAATCACCATCTTTGTGAGCATTTCCACTATTCTCGCCAAGAGCTTTATCATCTTATTCGTGTAGAAGGACTGAAAAGCTTTGATGAGTTATTGAAAAAACACGGTCAAGGCTATGGTTGTGAAGTGTGTAAACCAACCGTCGGTTCATTGCTTGCTTCATGTTGGAATGATTATATCTTGCGTGATGATTTAGTTTCTCTGCAAGATACTAACGATAACTTCCTTGCGAATATGCAAAAAGATGGGACTTATTCCATCATTCCTCGCTCTCCTGGTGGTGAAATTACCCCCGCAGGCATTATTGCTATTGGGCAAATCGCTCAAGAATACAATTTGTATACCAAAATTACGGGATCGCAACGAATGGCGATGTTCGGTGCGCACAAACAGGATTTACCCGCTATTTGGGAAAAACTGATAGCGGCGGGTTTTGAAACTGGTCATGCCTATGCGAAAGCACTGCGAATGGTAAAAACATGTGTAGGCAGCAGTTGGTGTCGTTTCGGTGTTGGTGACAGTGTCGGTTTGGGCGTTGCACTAGAGCATCGTTATAAAGGCATTAGAACACCTCATAAGATGAAATTTGGTGTCTCGGGCTGTACTCGTGAATGTTCTGAAGCACAAGGAAAAGATGTCGGTATTATCGCCACAGATAAAGGCTGGAACCTCTATTTCGGTGGAAATGGTGGTATGAAACCACGACATGGAGATCTCTTTGCTTCCGATCTTGATGAAGAAACCTTAGTGCATTATATCGACCGTTTTATGATGTTCTATATTCGTACTGCCGATAAGTTACAACGCACTTCAGTGTGGTTAGATAATTTAGAAGGCGGTATTGAATATTTACGTGATGTCATAATTAACGACAAATTAGGTTTAAATGCACAACTGGAAAAAGAACTTAAAACCTTACAAGAACGCGTTGCTTGTGAATGGAAAGAAACAGTTGATTCTCCAAAAGCATTAAAACGGTTTGCCCACTTTATTAATAATCCAATGCCTGATCCAACAGTGCAAACAGTAAAAGAACGATTTCAGCATCGTCCCGCACGTTTACATGAACGTATTGATATCAAACAGATCACTGAGGAGGCGCAATCATGAGCCAATGGATAGCTGTTTGCCAATTAGATGATATTACTCCGGGAACGGGTGTTTGTGCGCTGGTGGAACAAGATCACGTTGCCATATTTCGTCCTTATTCTGATGCGCGTTTATATGCGTTAAGCAATATAGATCCCTTTGCACATTCGAGTGTTCTATCACGAGGATTGATTGCTGAACATGAAAATGAGCTGTATATCGTCAGTCCGCTAAAAAAACAGCATTTTCGTTTAACGGATGGTTTTTGCCTTGAAGATGAGAATTTCTCGATCACTCATTTTGATATCAAGGTTGAAGGTAACACCGTTAGCGTGCGTAGTCGTAATAAGTCATCACAATAAATAGGGGAACGGATATGGATTACTTTCCAATATTCTGTCAGCTAAAAGATAAACCTTGTTTATTAGTAGGAGGTGGTGAGATTGCTGAACGTAAAGCGAGATTGCTGATGGAGGCAGGCGCCATTATTTCTGTTGTTGCCCCTTCATTTACTGGGCAATTTATGCAGTGGCATACAGAGCAAAAACTAAATTGCATCACAGGAATATTTAATGAGGCTCATTTGTCTGGTAAATGGCTTGTTATTGCTGCAACAGATAGCGAGCAAGTGAATCAACAGGTTTTTCAAACAGCAACAGAAAAACAGATATTTTGTAATGTGGTTGATTCACCAGAGCAAGCTAGTTTTATTATGCCTTCTGTTATCGATCGCTCTCCTATCGTGGTGGCAATTTCATCGGGCGGAAAAGCACCTGTACTCGCTCGTATTTTGCGAGAAAAAATTGAGCAGTTACTCCCTAATTATCTTGGTGCACTAGCACAACTTGCCGGAAAGTTACGAGAGCAAATAAAACAACGTTTTTCATCGATGAGTGCCAGACGTTATTTTTGGGAGCAATTTTTCGAGGATAAATCATTACAAGCTGAAATAGAAGCGCAAAGAGATGACGGTATTGAGCGACGTATTAGCGCACTGTTATCTGAAAATCAGCAACCTCAAGGCAGCGTTGTTTTAGTCGGAGCAGGACCGGGTGATGCTGGGTTAATGACCATTAAAGGTTTGCAGCAGTGCCAGCAAGCTGACGTGGTGGTTTACGATAGGCTAGTGTCTGATGAAGTAATGGCATTAGTTCGTAGAGATGCACAACGTATTTATGTTGGTAAGCAAGCGGGATTTCACTGCGTTCCTCAAGACGAAATCAATCAAATCTTAATCAAAGAAGCCATAGCAGGAAAACGAGTGGTGAGATTAAAAGGGGGCGATCCCTTTATTTTTGGCCGAGGCAGTGAAGAACTAGAAGCTTTGATTGAACATCAGATCCCATTTTCTGTGATCCCCGGAATTACGGCTGCATCAGGTTGTACGACTTATGCGGGTATTCCTTTAACGCATCGAGATTATGCACAAAGTGTTCGCTTTATTACGGGGCATGGGAAAGGATTAAATGAAGCACAGTGGCAATGTATTGCACAAAAAAATCAGACCTTAGTGTTTTATATGGGATTAAGTAAAGCCCATTATATTCAGCAAATGCTACTTAGCCAAAACATGTGCGCGACTATGCCTGTCGCCATTATCGAAAAGGGGACGTTAACAACACAAAAAGTGATTGTTGGTCAATTACGTCAACTGGCAGAGATGGCAGAAACAATGGAAAGCCCAGCACTGATTATCGTGGGAGAGGTCGTCTCATTGAATGAGAAGCTACAATGGTTTCAATCAAAGTCAGCTCAATAGCTGAAAAAAATTGAAGTTATAATTTTAAAATTAAAAACCTCTTTAATATTCGAGATGTATATTAAAGAGGTTTTTTTATCTAACTCATAGAAATATAAATGAAAAATTTTTTATTTTTATTTCTATTAAACATTTAGATTAAATTTTAAAAATAAACAATAAAAGTGAATATTTAATAATCTATAAATATTTTTAGATTAGAATTGTTATTCAGCCTAAAGATGAATTTATTATTATTTGTAATTAATTTCAAAGAGAAACTCTTTACAAATAAAGCATCATAAAATTCTGCTAGTCAGTTAAAAGCCATCCTAATTATATTAATTTTGTGAGCTAAGTAGGTTTTCTATCTATAAAACTTGCATGATGTTAATTTAATGTTTATTTGTTGTTTTGCCTCTCTTGATATGTATTTTTTATTTTCTCAAGATAGAACGCTAGAGGGCTCAATAAAGTTAAGTGATAAGAATACCGCATTAATTGACAAAATTTACGATAAGTGTAAAAAAGAAGTGTGTTGTTATCATTTTTATCTCGTTAATATCAGCAAATATCTAAGAGCCATAAATATTACAATCAAAATTTAACAACGATACTTATCGTTAATTGATCGGCCCCGCTATAAATTATTGTTTATTAGGAGAGGTACCCATGAAAAATAAAGTTACGTTAAAAACAGTGTTTCCACTCAGTATTATGTCACTTGTCTTTACCTCCTTTTTTTCTCATGCCGTCACTCTTCCTGAAGGTACTATTCTGGCAAAACAACAGAATATTGTGATTAATAACGGAACTGAAGTTTCATCACTTGATCCACATAAAGTAGAAGGTGCACCAGAAACTAATATTATTTTAAATTTATTAGAAGGGCTGACTTATGTTGGGCCGAATGGTGAAAGTATGCCGGGCGTTGCACAACGCTGGGAAACTGATGATAACAAAGTGTGGACATTCTATTTGCGAGAAGATGCAAAATGGAGTGATGGTTCTCCAGTTACAGCTGAAGATTTTGTTTATAGCTGGCGTCGAGTGGTAGATCCTAAAACAGGTTCACCTTATGCCAGCTATCTCGAATATGCTTATGTTGAAAATATTACAGATATTCTTAGTGGCAAAAAATCCCCTGAAACATTAGGTGTGAAAGCGATTGATCCTCATACTTTTCAGGTGAGTTTAACAAAGCCAATTCCTTATTTAATCGATATGATCAGCCATACGCCATTAAAGCCCGTTAAAAAAGAGATTGTTGAAAAATATGGCGTGAATTGGACTCGCCCTGAAAACTTCGTTGGCAATGGTGCTTATGTTATTGAAAATTGGGTTGTAAATGAAAAGGTGACTTTAAAGCGTAATCCACTTTATTGGGATAATAAAAATACCATTATTGAACAAGCCATATTTTTACCAATAAGCTCGGAAACTAGTGATGTTAATCGCTATCGCAGTGGTGAAATCGATATCACTAATAGCGCTATTCCTCCTGTTCTTTATAGAAAAATGAAGCAAGAGCAACCTGAAAATTTACATGTCACACCGTATTTATGTACTTTCTATTATGAATTAAATAATCAAAAAGCGCCTTTTGATGATCCGCGAGTTCGAGAAGCGGTAAAGCTTACTCTTGATAGAGAAGTGATTGCCGAAAAAATAATGGGGCAAGGACAAATACCTGCTTACTCTTTTACACCTTCTTTTATTGGTAACGGTAATTTTAAAGCTCCTAAATGGGCTTATTGGACGCAACAACAACGTAATGAAAGGGCGCGTGAATTATTAAAAGAAGCGGGGTTTAATAGTCAAAATCCGTTGACTTTCACATTGCTCTACAATACTTCAGATCAAAATAAACAGCAGGCAATAGCGGCCGCATCAATGTGGAAAAAAAGTATTGGTGCAAATGTAACGTTGCAAAATCAAGAATGGAAAACGGCATTAGAAAACCGTAATCAAGGAAATTACCAAGTTGCAAGAGCAACATGGTGCGCAGATTACAATGAACCTACCTCATTTTTAAACTCGTTTCTTTCCACCAGCAGTCTAAATACCGTTTTTTATGAAAATAAAGATTACGACGATGCATTAAATAATGCCTCAATTGCTGTTGATAAAGGGGCACGTCATCAACTCTATCAACGGGCTGAAGCCTTGCTAGACAAGGATTCGGCGATAGTGCCTGTTTATTATCGTGTCAGTGTTAGATTAGTTAGTCCCAAAGTAGGCGGATTTACAGGTAAAGACCCCTTTGATTATACGGACTTAAAGCGCTATTTTATAAAGGCAGATAACTAAAACTGGTAAATTATCGATATTCTATAGTTATGTGCGATTTTGAATCATTAAAAGTGATTTAAAAAGTAGTAACACAATAAAAAGCTACACAAAAAAGCTACCGGCATAAAAAATTATAATGCTATCAGGCAATTAAGCACTGATAGTAAATAAGCAAGATTGATTTATTTTTTGTAAAAACAATAAGTTGTGTAAACCGTTCTAAAACACAACTGAACATCACAGAATGGTTGTCTAACAACCAACTCACTAACTGGGAGTATTTTATAAGATGAGTAATTTAACTAAAAAGAGTGCGTTGGCGATTGCTATAAGCGCAATCTTTGGATTATCAGCATTAACAGCTAATGCTGCTGTTGTTCCTGATGGAGTAAAATTAGCTGAAAAACAAGTACTTGTACGTAATAACGGCTCTGAACCACAATCGCTTGATCCTCATAAAATCGAAGGTGTTCCTGAATCTGCATTAGCGCGTGATCTTTTCGAAGGCGTGACGATTGTTGGTCCAGATGGTGAAATTTTACCGGGCTCTGCAACTAGCTGGGAAAATAAAGACTTTACTGTTTGGACATTCAAAATTCGTGAAGGTGCTAAATGGTCAAATGGTGAACCTGTTACAGCACAAGATTTCGTCTATAGCTGGCAACGTTTAGCTGATCCTAATACGGCATCTCCTTATGAAAGCTATCTGCAATATGCGCATATCGTAAATATCGACGATATTATTGCCGGTAAGAAAAAAGCCACAGAATTAGGTGTTAAGGCATTAGATAACAACACATTAGAAGTCACTTTATCTGAAGCGGTGCCTTATTTACCAAAATTATTAGCTCACTCCTCCATGTCGCCAGTAAACCAAAGAGTCATTGAAAAATTTGGGGAAAAATGGACGCAACCTGCTAACTTCGTCGGCAATGGTGCTTATAATTTAAAAGACTGGACAGTCAACGAACGTATTGTTTTAGAACGTAGCCCAACTTATTGGGATAACAAAAGTACCGTTATTGACCAAGTCACTTTTTTACCTATTTCATCAGAAGTCACTGACGTAAACCGCTATCGTGCGGGTGAAATTGATATGACATACAGCAATTTACCGATCGAATTTTTCCAAAAGCTGAAAAAAGAGATCCCAGATGAATTGCGTATAAGCCCATATTTATGTACTTATTATTATGAAATTAATAATGAGAAAGCACCGTTTAATGATCCGCGTGTTCGTGAAGCACTTAAGCTTTCAATGGATAGAGATATCATCACTTATAAAGTGAAAAACCAAGGTGATATTCCAGCTTACGGCTTTACCCCTCCATTCACAGACGGTATTAAAGAGAGTAAACCAGAGTGGTTTGCGACTTGGACTCAAGAACAACGTAATGAAAAAGCACGCCAATTATTAGAAGAAGCAGGCTATAACAAAGCAAATCCACTGAAATTTAAGCTTCTGTACAATACATCCGACTTACATAAAAAAGTCGCGATCGCCGCTTCTTCAATTTGGAAGAAAAACTTAGGTGCAGAAGTGTCTCTTGAGAACCAAGAGTGGAAGACATTCTTAGATACACGTCACCAAGGAACTTATGATGTTGCACGCGCTGGCTGGTGTGCGGATTATAACGAACCTTCTTCATTCTTGAACATGATGTTGTCTTACAGCAGTAACAACACCGTTCACTATAAAAACACAGAATTTGACGCATTGATCAAAGAGTCTTTACGTGTGAAATCTGATGATGAACGTGCCGCTATTTATCAAAAAGCGGAAGGCGTATTAGATAAAGATTCGGCTATTGTTCCACTTTACTACTATGTAAACACCCGTTTAGTTAAACCTTATGTGGGTGGTTATTCAGGTAAAGATCCATTAGATAATTTACATACTAAAGACTTGTACATTATTGCTAAGTAATCGGGCGAGACCTTGTCTTTTTTAAGGCAAGGTCTTTTTATCGTCACGCCTGAATAGGTTTGTGTTATAGGAACGGGCAATGCTCAAATTTATTTTTCGTCGCTTTTTAGAAGCGATACCGACTCTATTTATTCTAATAACGATTTCGTTTTTTATGATGCGCTTAGCACCCGGCAGCCCTTTTACAGGGGAAAGGAAACTTCCACCGGAGGTTATGGCAAACATTGAAGCGAAATATCACTTAAACGATCCCATTTATAAACAATACTTCGATTATTTAATTCAATTGTCGAAAGGGGATTTAGGGCCTTCTTTTAAATATAAAGACTACAGTGTAAACACCTTAGTCGGTAAAGCATTCCCTGTTTCAGCTAAATTAGGGCTGTCGGCATTTATTTTTGCTGTCATTTTGGGTGTGGGGGCAGGCGTGATAGCAGCACTGAATCAAAACACCAAATGGGATTATACCGTCATGACTTTTGCCATGACGGGGGTTGTAATACCGAGTTTCGTTGTCGCACCACTGCTAGTTCTTATTTTCGCTATCTCGCTAAGGTGGCTACCGGCTGGTGGTTGGAATGGCGGTGCGGTGCAATATATGTTGCTACCGATGATTGCGCTGTCGCTTTCTTATATCGCCAGTATCTCGCGTATTACCCGTAGTTCAATGATTGAAGTGTTACATTCAAACTTTATCAGAACGGCAAAAGCGAAAGGCTTGCCGATGAAAAGAATTGTACTACGTCATGCTTTAAAACCTGCGTTGCTACCTGTTATCTCTTATATGGGGCCTGCATTCGTCGGTATTATTACGGGCTCAATGGTTATTGAAACCATCTTTGGATTGCCGGGTATTGGACAATTATTCGTTAATGGTGCTTTAAACCGTGATTACTCATTGGTATTAAGCTTAACCATTATCGTAGGTGCATTAACGATTTTCTTTAATGCGATTGTCGATATTTTATATGCCGTTATTGATCCGAAAATTCGTTATTAATAGACACTGGAGCGCGTTATGTTATCACTGAAGGAAAACAGCGAAGCTCTGGGGAATTTCTCGGAGCAGCTAGATATTGAAGGCCGTAGTTTATGGCAAGACGCTCGTCGTCGTTTTATGCACAATAAAGCGGCTATCACGAGCCTTGTATTACTTTTCTTTATTTTATTATTTGTTATTTTTGCCCCAATGTTATCGCCCTTTGTTTACGACGATACTGATTGGGAAATGATGTCAATAGCACCTGATTTTGCCTCTTCTCACTATTTTGGTACTGACTCATCTGGGCGTGACTTATTAGTCCGTGTTGCGATTGGTGGGCGTATTTCATTAATGGTCGGTATCGCCGCCGCCTTTGTTGCTGTTATTGTGGGTACGCTGTATGGCGCAATGGCAGGTTATATTGGTGGGCGTGTTGACTCCGTGATGATGCGTTTACTGGAAATCTTAAACTCATTCCCATTTATGTTCTTTGTTATCTTATTGGTGACATTTTTTGGTCAAAATATCTTACTGATTTTCGTTGCGATTGGGATGGTATCTTGGCTGGATATGGCACGTATTGTAAGAGGACAAACCTTAAGTCTAAAACGTAAAGAGTTTATTGAAGCCGCATTAGTCTGTGGTGTGTCATCACGCAATATTGTGTTAAGACATATTGTACCTAACGTATTAGGTGTGGTGGTGGTTTATGCCTCTCTATTAGTGCCTAGTATGATTTTATTTGAATCCTTCTTAAGCTTCTTAGGTTTAGGAACACAAGAGCCACTAAGTAGTTGGGGCGCACTATTAAGTGATGGTGCAAACTCAATGGAAGTTTCTCCTTGGCTGTTACTTTTCCCGGCTTCGTTCTTAGTTGTCACACTGTTTTGCTTTAACTTTATCGGTGACGGCTTACGTGACGCATTAGACCCGAAAGATCGTTAAGGAGAACAAAATGACAAATTCAACAAGTAAGTCGTTATTAAGTGTTAAAGATCTCTGTGTGACTTTTGGTACACCGGATGGAGATGTTACTGCCGTTAATAAACTCAATTTTGAATTAGCTGCAGGTGAAACCTTAGGGATCGTCGGTGAATCGGGTTCAGGTAAATCGCAAACAGCTTTCGCATTGATGGGATTATTAGCGAAAAATGGTCGCACAGCGGGTAGTGCTAATTTTAATGGCCGTGAGATCTTAAATCTTCGTCAGAGCGAATTAAATAAAATGCGCGCTGAAGAAATATCCATGATATTCCAAGATCCAATGACTTCATTAAATCCCTATATGAAAGTCGGTGCACAGCTTATTGAAGTCTTAATGCTACATAAAGGCATGAGTAAAAATGATGCTTATGCAGAATCTGTGCGTATGTTAGATGCCGTAAAAATGCCTGAAGCTCATAAACGTATGAGCATGTATCCTCATGAGTTTTCAGGTGGTATGCGTCAACGTGTCATGATCGCGATGGCATTGCTTTGTAAGCCAAAACTTTTAATTGCAGATGAACCCACAACGGCACTCGATGTGACGGTTCAAGCACAAATCATGACCTTACTCAATGAGCTTAAGAATGATTTAAACACCGCGATTATTATGATCACCCATGACTTGGGCGTGGTTGCAGGGATTTGCGATAAAGTATTGGTGATGTATGCAGGGCGTACTATGGAGTACGGTAAAGCGCGTGATATCTTCTATCAACCTTCACATCCGTACTCTATCGGCTTATTACAGGCGGTTCCGCGTTTAGACGGTGAAGATGAGCGACTCGCTACCATTCCCGGTAATCCTCCTAACTTATTGCGTTTACCAAAAGGCTGCCCATTCCAACCTCGTTGCCAGTATGCAACAGAGCAATGCTTAACGAGTGAACCTCAATTAGAGCAATTTGCACAAGGGCGATTACGTGCCTGTTTTAAAGCAGTGGAGGAATTGGTATGACTCAAGCCACATTACAAGATAGAAAAGTTATTCTTGAAGTGAATGACTTAAAAGTTTATTTCGATGTTCAAGATAATAAACAGTGGTTTTGGCAACCTAAAAAAAGCCTCAAAGCCGTTGATGGTGTCACACTGCGTTTATATGAAGGTGAAACACTCGGCGTTGTTGGTGAATCTGGTTGTGGTAAATCGACATTTGCTCGAGCCATTATTGGATTAGTCAAAGCCTCTGGCGGTACAGTCACTTGGTTAGGTAATGATTTACTGGGAATGGGAAATAAACAATGGCGCGATATTCGCCAAGATATCCAGATGATTTTCCAAGATCCGCTGGCTTCTCTAAACCCAAGAATGACGATTGGCGATATCATTGCCGAACCGCTTAAAACTTATCATCCTAAAATGAAACAGGTTGAAGTTGTTGAAAAAGTGAAAGCAATGATGATGCGAGTCGGATTATTGCCAAACTTAATCAACCGTTACCCTCACGAATTCTCAGGTGGGCAATGCCAGCGTATCGGTATTGCGCGTGCGTTAATTTTAGAACCCAAATTAGTGATTTGTGATGAACCTGTTTCAGCATTAGACGTATCAATTCAGGCTCAAGTGGTTAACTTGCTGAAAGATATTCAAAAAGAGATGGGATTATCGTTAATCTTCATTGCGCACGATCTGGCAGTGGTAAAACATATTTCAGATCGTGTGTTGGTGATGTATTTAGGACATGCAGTGGAGTTAGGAACCTATGATAAAGTTTATCATCATCCATTACATCCTTATACTAAAGCGTTGATGTCAGCAGTGCCTATTCCTGATCCCGATAAAGAACGTAATAAGCATATCGATTTATTAGAGGGGGAATTACCTTCACCGATTAATCCACCATCAGGCTGTATATTCCGTACACGTTGTCCGATGGCTGATGAAGAATGTGCAAAAACACGTCCTTTACTAGAAGGGAGCTTCCGCCACGCAGTCTCTTGCTTAAAAGTGGATCCGCTTTAAGACTTCATTTATTTAAATTGAGTGACTAATGCCTGATATTTATCAGGCATTTTTTATGGGTAAAAGATAAAAATTTAATATTAGGTTGATTTTTTGCATCTCGAAATAACTTTGTGGATTGTATCACTGCGTCATATTTTCAGTGTGATAGTTTATTGTTGATCATCCATTAGCATTCTGTTTATTTTTCGGGGAAATTATGAAAAAAAGTGCAATATCTATCCTAGTTAGCACGGGTGTATTATTGTCATCAATGGCAGTAGCAAACACCACAGGCTCAGAAATCCTTGCTGTACAATCAGGCGGTACACCTAATAAGGTGTATCAAAATAATAAACCGACACTGAAAGTAGCTACCTATAATATTGGTAAAAATGAAGTTTCAGCGGATGTCACCAATTTTGATAAGCTAAACTAAGCAATCAAAAATATCGATGCCGATGTTATTGTTGTCACTGAAGTTGATAATAAAACAGCACGTAGTAAAAATATTAACCAGCTGGAAGAGTTAGCAAAAGCCAATAATATGCAGTTTGCTTTTGGCAAAGCGCTCGATTTTGATGGTGGGCAATATGGTGTTGGCATTTTATCAAAATACAAAATTGATAAATCACAGGTCGTTAATCTGCCTTCAGGGAATGCAGAACAACGTATTGTTTTATTATCGCAAATTACTAAACCAGGGTTTGATTCACCGATTATTATTATGGGAACACACCTTGATTGGCAAAAAGATCCCACTATTCGTATTGGTCAAGTAAGACATATCCTAGATGCTGCAATTGGCGATACAGAGACAGGCTTTGATAATATTTCAACATCAATAAAAATATTGGCGGGTGATTTTAACTCTACAGCCAATGAACAACCAATCCAAGAAATTAACTATTTTTGGAATCCTGTTGAAAAACCAAATAGCGACAAACGTACATGGCCAGCAATTAATCCAGCCATAGATATTGACCATATCTTTACGTTTAAAGGACAAGTTTGGGATATCAAAAATATGACAATCCCACAAGATTCAGCAACATTTAAATGGTCAGATGCGAGTGATCATCTTCCTGTTATTGCTGAGTTAGAATTACAAGAACAGTAATAAATAACGGTAATAAAAACGCCCTTGATATTATTTTCAAGGGCGTTATTTCATCAACCAATAAAATAAGCGTTAAATCAGATCAAATCCAACCTTTAGCCCTAAAGGTTTTTAATGTAGCTACAAAATAACGCATCTCTTCTGGGGTCCCTAACGTTAAACGGCTCCAACCAAAAGTAGGCGGAAATTCGCGGCCCACCATAATATTCGCGTCTTTCATTCTATTTTGATAGGTTTTTACATCACCTTTAACTTTATGAAAAATAAAGTTTGCATGAGATGGTGCATATTCAATATTGAGCTCTTTTAATACATCCACAACCATCTGACGTGAAACATCAATCGACTTACGGCTATATTCCACATAAGCTTTATCTTTTAGTGAGGCTAATGCGGCAACTGCACCTGCAGTATTAGTATTATCAATAGAAACAAAGGCATCAATTTGTGAGATTACTTCTGGGACGGCAACGCCATAACCTACACGCAGTCCTGCTAAAGCATAAATTTTAGAGAAAGTACGGGTCACAATCAGGTTTTTATAACCTTCCGCTACTAATGTAATAGCACTGATAAATTCAGGTGTTGAAACAAACTCAGCATAAGCTTCATCAATAATAAAAAAGACATTCTCTTTTGCTGATTTTACCCAATTCGATAAATCTGCACTAGGAGTTAACATTGCGGTTGGGTTATTCGGATTGCACAAATACACCATGCTAATACCATCAAACTCTTGCGCTTTTTTCTGCATAGTTGCCAAATCGAAAGCTAGAGTATTATCAACAGGCACTTTAACGATTTTTACACCTAAAGGTTCTGCATAAAGTTCGGCATAATTAAATGTTGGATCAGGAACAATAAGTTGAACTGATTTACCTTCTTTTTGTGCTTTATTTGCCACAAATTGAACTGCTACTTGAATTGTTTCAGATGAACCGTTTCCCAAGGTGATATGTTTATCTGAAAGTTTAAATTCTTTCCCTAATTCGCTAATTAATTTGCTACGCGCCTCATCTGGATATCTAAATGCATTGGGTAAAGCATCAATAATGGCTTTTTGAGCGTTAGGCGACATGCCTAATGAGTTTTCATTGAAATTAAGCAGTAACGGATTTTCTGCATTAAATACTAATTTATTTTTTAGTACTTCATTGGCATAAGCTGAACTCACAAAAGAACTTAATGATAATCCGCCAATAACAAGGCTTGATGATGTTAAGAATGAACGACGATTCATGTTATGTTTCCCAAGTAAATTATTCTATGTTTTATTAGTTCTCATAGATTACTAAAAAAATGATAGAAGTAAATAAATATGATAGAAAAATAATTATTTATTCACTTTGTTTTCATGGGAGTAAACGGGTAGCTGAGTGTTTTTGAGATAAGAATAGAATTATCCCTGTGATCTTTCAGTCTCTATTGCGCATTTTTCCGCTTCAGCAATGATCCAGTTTTTAAACTTATCTTGCTTTGAGTCAGGCATGATTTCACTTGGAGAGAGCAAGTAGTAGCTTGAGTTATCTTTAACAAAGCCATGTGTAGCGATAAGCTGTTGATCTTTTAATTCATCTTGCACCATAAGAAAAGAGGCGATGGTCGTACCTAATCCAGCAAGAGTAGCCTGAATAGCAAGATAAAAATGCTCATATTGGCTGGTATGAGTATAAGTAGATTGTTGCATACCTGAATATTGATACCAATCTTGCCAAGCTTGAGGGCGAGAGAGCGCTGTTAATTGCTTATCTGAATAATGGATATTATTAGGCTTTACGACAGCACCAATTCGCTCATCACATATTTTTGTTGCATAAATATTCTTATGCCATAAGAAATCATTCCGCCGAAATGCTAAATCGACACCTTCTTTATTGAAATCAATCGCACCACCCGCGGCAACTAAATGCAACGTGATTTCAGGGTGTAATGCATAAAAGTGAGATAAGCGAGGAATAAGCCATTTCATCGCAATAGTGGGTTCACAAGAAACCGCTAACACCGGATTATTTAAAGGGGAGCGCAGATGCGAGACAGTTTCTTCTAGCTGTTCAAAAATTGAAGAAGTTGTTTTATATAAATATCGACCCGCTTCATTTAAATAAACTGCGCGATTGCGCCGTTCAAATAAAGGAATACCTAATTCATCTTCTAATAATCGTATTTGGCGACTTACTGCGCTGTGAGTGACATGAAGTTGTTCCGCTGCATTAACAAAACTACCTGTTTGAGTGGCACTATTAAAAAAACGCAATGATGTTAAAGAGGGTGTTTTCATAAAGATAAGCGATAAAGTTGAGTTGTAAAAATAGACGATGAAAAGTCACAGATATACTGCAAGATAAATCGCTTTTTATTTTTAGTCAAGACAGCAAAATAGGGTAATTGGTGGTGAGTTAAATAGGTTTTTATTAAAAGAAGAACATATTTTATGTCACTTTTTATTACTTATTATTGATTCAAAAGTGAGAGTGAGAAGAACAATGAGTGAACTAATTGCTGTGGCGATGATTACAATATTGGCGGTTATTAGCCCGGGGCCAGATTTTGCTATGGTGACAAAAAATAGTTATTCCTATGGTGTAAGAGTAGGATTAATGACGGCAATTGGTATTGCGATTGGAGTACAAGTGCATGTTTTTTACACCGTATTTGGTATCTCTTTTATTATTATGGGATCACCAACGCTCTTTTTTATTATGAAATTATTAGGTGTTGGATATTTAATTTATCTTGGGGTTAAATCGTTAACGAATAAAACACAATTGACCATTGAGAATGCGGTCAATTTAGCACCCAATATGTTTCAAGCATTACGTGTTGGTTTTTTTACTAATGCTTTAAATCCTAAAACGATGTTGTTTGTTATTGCACTTTATACGCAAGTTGCCAACTTAAGTAATCCACTTTGGATAAATCTTTCTTATGGTATGTTTATCTCTGTTGCTCATTGGGTTTGGTTTAGTTGTGTTGCGTTATTTTTTTCTACGCCTTTATTACGCACAAAAATACTTTCAAATCAAAAAGTGGCAGATAAAATTATTGGTGTATTATTAATCCTTTTGGGTATTGGGTTGTTGTTTATTTCAGTGAAGTAGAAAATTAAACAAATAAAAAGGAGATCAAATAATGATCTCCTTTCTTTATTTTAAGTGAGGATTTAATTTGATTCAGGGAACGTTAATGTTGCCCCTGGTGCTTCACGACTAAGATGAATAAAATTTAGGTGCTTTTCATATTGATCTAAAATATCTGTAATGACCTGCTCTTTGGTGTAATCCATTAAGTCATTTCCTTGGGAGCCTTCCCATAAATAAGTCTCTAAACGGTAATAATCTGATTTACCTCGACGAGCACGATAAGTAAATGCAGGTACTGAATATTTTTGTGGCCAAATCTGATAAATAAAATTTTGCTCTTGGTCAAGATCGACCACAAGCTCTAAATGATGTAAGCGTTCATTATCTTCAATTGGGTAATAATTGAATTCGACTTTGGCTCCTCGTAATAACAGCTCTTTAGCCACATCTTGCATTGCTGGCATACAAGTTAAATCTAACATCCGTTGTGTATAGGTCGTTCCTGGGAAATTCATTACTCGCCCTAAACGCTGTTTCCAATTCATCGTAGTATTGCCATAAAGTGGTGCTGGCGCATTGGTATTTAGCGAACTAACACGTCTAAAATCTTCGACTTTTAATGATTTATAAAGTCCGGCCATAATAAAGAAAATAACAAAGCTAAAGGGTAATCCCATTATTATGGTTGTGTTTTGTAAGGCCGAAATACCATCTGCCATTAACATACCTAACGTTAATAAACCAATAGCAATAGACCAGAAAATGCGAAGCCAATTGGGGGCGTCATTATTAACATGGCTTAATTGAGAGGTGAAATTACCTAATACTAATGAACCAGAGTCGGCAGAAGTGACATAAAATAATAATCCAGTAATTGTGGCAACAGACGCCGTTAAACCAAAACCAGGATAGAGTTCTAATAATGAATAAAATCCTTTTTCGGGAGCTTCCAATACTGTTTTTGCGAGTTCTTTATTACCATGGATCACTTCATATAAAGCACTATTACCAAAAATTGACAACCATAGTAGTGTAAAAACAAAGGGAATAATTAAGGTACCTATGACGAATTGTCGAATTGTTCGTCCTCTTGAGATCCGTGCCAAAAATAGACCAACAAAAGGTGACCATGCAACCCACCAAGCCCAGAAAAAGAGTGTCCAGCTATTCATCCAATCGGTTGGTTTATCAAATGCAAAGCTATTTAATGTCATACCTAAAAAACGATTAGTATAATCACCGACATTTAATACTAGCGCATTTAATAAAAACTCAGTATCACCTGCAAATAAGATAAATAAAATAAGTCCTATTGCAAGTAATACATTGAGTTCAGATAAAATCCTGATCCCTTTATTAACGCCAGATGTTGCCGAAATAACGGCCATAATTACAGATAATAGAATTAACCCGCCTTGAACGCCTAGCCCTTGGGGCAAATCAAAAAGAACTTTCAGCCCATAATTAAGTTGTACAACACCAATACCTAATGTTGTCGCAATACCAAAAATAGTTCCCAATACCGCTGCAATATCAACGGTATGGCCAATTGGGCCATAAATGCGGTTTCCAAAGATAGGATAAAGTGCAGAGCGTATGGTCAAGGGCAAATTATAACGATAGCTAAAATAACCGAGTGCTATACCAATAAGTGCATACATAGACCAGCCCGTCAGGCCATAGTGGAATAAAGTCCACACCATCGACTGACGGGCTGCTTCTATTGTTTCACCTTCGCCTGTTGGCGGTAACATATATTGCGTAATGGGCTCCGCCACAGAGAAAAACATCAAATCAATCCCAATACCTGCTGCAAATAACATCGCAGACCAGCTTAAAACACTAAATTCAGGTTTCGATTGCTCAGGCCCTAATTTGATATTTCCAAAACGAGAAGTGGCAACAAAAATAACAAAAACAATGTATAGCGTTGCTGCTAATAAATAGTACCAACCAAAGGTTTTTGATACCCATCCTAGCGTTGACACGATCCATGTATTTGCTGTTTCTGTCATCAAAATAGTGAAAAAAGAAAACGCTAAAATCAGCGTTGCTGAAGCGAAAAAAACAACAGAATTTAGCTTGTCTTTCTGTGGTTTTTTTGTGCTGTTAAGAGTTGTCATCAGAAATTCCAAAAATTTATTTATCTAAAAGTTAAAAGTTGCATTCTTTGTTAACTAATTGAATTAGTTGCAAAGATTCAAATTTTCACAATGTCCTCCTATATAAAAATGTAAATTAATTGTGATAAACAATAGTTAATATTGATTGAATGTTCAATTAAAAAAACGTTTAATAAAAGCGTTCAATGTATTTTTTAGGTCTTTAAAACATGCCGAAGATAGGAATGCAGTCGATACGTAAACAGCAATTAATCCAAGCAACGTTAGCAGTGATTAATGAGGTTGGAATGCAAGAGGCGAGCATCGCATTGATAGCTCGAAAAGCCGGTGTTTCTAACGGCATTATTAGTCACTACTTTCGTGATAAAAATGGATTGTTGGAAGCTGCTATGCGCCATATCCAGTATCAATTGGGTTTTGCGGTGGCGATACGTTTAAGAATGTTAAGTGATGCAACACCTAAGCTACGTATCCAAGCCATTGTTGAAGGTAACTTTGATACAACTCAAACTAGTGAAGCCGCAATGAAAACATGGCTAGCATTTTGGGCGAGTAGTATGCATCAGCCTAATTTGAATCGCTTACAAAAAGTCAATGATAGAAGGCTTTATTCCAATTTAAGTTACGAGTTTGGGCGCGTTCTTACTAAAGATCAAGCTCGTTTGGCTGCAAAAGGTTTAGCTGCATTAATAGATGGTTTATGGCTACGAAGTGCATTAAGTCATGCACCATTTTCTCTTGAAGAGGCCAAAACCATTACTAATGAGTATATCGATATGCAATTGACAAATCGGAGTCAAATAAAGACTTAAGAAACTAATAATAAAGGAGAAATTATGCCAAACCCACCGTTACAGAAACTCTATATTCATGGTGGATATGTTGATTGTGCACAACCGGAATGTGAGCAATTTGAAGCGATTAACCCAGCTAATGGTGAAGTGATCGCACATTTACAATCTGCAAGTGAAGAAGATATCAATTGGGCGGTCGAGAGTGCGAAGCAAGGGCAAAAAATTTGGCGTGCAATGACCGCAATGGAACGATCTCGAATTTTGCGACGCGCTGTTGATATTTTACGTGAACGTAATGATGAATTGGCTCATTTAGAAACTTTAGACACAGGTAAACCGCTATCTGAAACGCGCTATGTCGATATTGTGACGGGCGCTGATGTTTTAGAGTATTACGCAGGTCTGATCCCCGTACTTGAAGGGGAGCAAATTCCGCTTAGAGAAACCGCTTTTGTTTATACGCGACGTGAGCCTTTGGGAATTGTTGCTGGTATCGGTGCTTGGAATTACCCCATTCAAATAGCGTTATGGAAATCTGCGCCTGCACTTGCCGCAGGTAATGCCATGATCTTTAAACCAAGTGAGATGACTTCATTAACAGCATTAAAGCTTGCCGAAATATACACTGAAGCAGGATTGCCAAATGGCGTTTTTAACGTTGTTACAGGGAAAGCTAATGTGGGGCAATGGTTAACACAGCATCCTGATATCGCGAAGGTTTCTTTTACTGGCGGAATTGAAACGGGTAAAAAGGTGATGGCAAATGCTTCTGCTTCAAGTTTAAAAGAAGTAACCATGGAGCTTGGTGGAAAATCACCTTTAATTATTTTTGATGATGCGGATTTAGATACCGCCGCTGATATTGCGATGATGGCGAATTTTTATAGTTCAGGCCAAGTTTGCACCAATGGAACGCGCGTATTTGTACCAGAAAAGTTAAAAAAAGCATTTGAAGCCAAAATCACTGAGCGTGTCTCCCGTATTCGAATAGGTTCTCCTCTTGAAATGGACACCAATTTTGGTCCTCTGGTCAGTTTCCCTCATCTTGAAAAAGTCTTGAGTTATATTGAGTTAGGCAAAACCCAAGGGGCGAGATTACTTTGTGGTGGTCATCGTTTATTAGAAGGCAATTTTGCTCAAGGTGCTTATGTTGCACCGACAGTTTTCACAGATTGCACCGATGATATGAATATCACGCAAGATGAAATCTTCGGCCCTGTGATGAGTATTCTTAGTTATCAAACTGAAGATGAAGTGATTTTACGCGCAAATAATAGTGTTTATGGTTTGGCCGCAGGTCTTGTCACCAAAGATCTCACAACAGCTCATCGCGTTATTCACCAATTAGAAGCTGGAATTTGTTGGATTAATACATGGGGCGAGTCTCCAGCAGAAATGCCAGTTGGTGGTTATAAACATTCTGGGGTGGGACGTGAAAACGGGCTTGTTACACTACAGAATTATACTCAAATAAAATCTATTCAAGTTGAACTTGGGGAGTTTTCATCCGTTTTTTAATCCATTCTTTTTTTAATGACTGAAACAGAGGAGATAACAATGGTCTATGACTACATTATTATCGGTGCTGGTTCAGCCGGTAACGTTCTTGCTACCCGCTTGACAGAAGATCCTGAAGTTACTGTGCTGCTCCTTGAAGCTGGAGGTCCGGACTACAGGTTCGATTTTCGTACACAAATGCCAGCGGCATTAGCTTATCCGTTACAAGGTAGGCGATATAATTGGGCTTATGAAACAGAGCCCGAACCTTATATGAATAACCGACGCATGGAGTGTGGTCGTGGAAAAGGGCTAGGTGGATCATCATTAATTAATGGTATGTGCTATATCCGTGGTAATGCAATGGATTTTGATGGGTGGGCAAAATTACCTGGTCTTGAAGAGTGGGACTATTTAAGTTGCTTGCCTTATTTTCGTAAAGCTGAAACTCGTGATATTGGTGCTGATGATTATCATGGTGATAAAGGGCCTGTAAGTGTAACAACACCTAAAAAAGGCAATAATATTTTATTTCAAGCGATGATTGAAGCCGGTGTACAAGCAGGATATCCAAGAACGATTGACCTTAATGGCTATCAGCAAGAGGGCTTTGGCCCAATGGATAGAACAGTCACACCGAAAGGTCGCCGAGCAAGCACCGCAAGAGGTTATCTTGATCAAGCTAAAGCACGAAAAAACTTAACGATCAAGACTCACGCTATAACAGATATTATTGAGTTTGAAGGAAAAAAAGCAATTGGTGTGCGTTATCTTTTAGGAGAAAATACCACTCTTCATTATGTAAAAGCCCGTCGAGAAGTATTGCTTTGTGCGGGGGCAATTGCCTCACCTCAAATATTGCAACGTTCTGGTATTGGGCCTGAAGAAATATTAAATGAATTTGATATTTCTCCTGTGCATGTATTACCGGGAGTTGGGGAGAATCTGCAAGATCATCTAGAAATGTATTTGCAGTATGAATGTAAAAAGCCTGTTTCACTTTATCCTGCTTTAAAATGGTATAACCAACCTAAGATTGGTGCACAATGGTTATTTCAAGGAACAGGTATAGGTGCAAGCAATCAATTTGAAGCTGGCGGATTTATTCGCTCTAGCGAAAAATATGCGTGGCCCAATATTCAATTCCACTTTCTGCCCGTTGCCATTAATTATAACGGCACCAATGCGGTAGATGTTCATGGTTTCCAAGCACATGTAGGATCGATGCGTTCACCCAGTCGAGGGAGAGTAAAATTAGCCTCTACAGATCCTCATCAACATCCTAGTATCTTGTTTAATTACATGTCCACAGAACAAGATTGGGAAGAGTTTCGCGCTGCAATTCGGATCACACGGGAAATAATGGCACAACCGGCATTAGATGCTTATCGTGGAGAAGAGATTAGCCCAGGGAAACATATTCAAAGTGATGAAGAGCTTGATGCTTTTGTCAGAGAACGTGCTGAAACAGCATTCCATCCTTGCGGCACGTGTAAAATGGGAACAGATGAAATGGCAGTTGTCGATGAGGAAGGTCGAGTACACGGCATAGAAAACTTAAGAGTTATTGATGCATCTATCATGCCACTAATAATCACTGGGAATTTGAATGCAACTACAATTATGATGGCAGAAAAGCTAGCAGATAAAGTGAAAGGAATAAACCCTTTACCTAAAAGCCAAGCTGACTATTATGTTGCAGGTGATCAACCTGTAAGAAAAATAAATCTAAGCCTATAAATTAGGGTAGACAAAAGAGGAATGTAAATTCCTTTTTTGTCTTTTTATCATTATTTCCTCTTTGTTGATATTGAATTTATATAAAAATACTTTATATAAAGTCTAAATATTCAGGAAAAAATATGATTAATTTTTATCATAAATATTTCTAAATAAAATTACTTTATAAAAGAAATTCAAAGTAACGAGATAAATTCAAGTAAAACAACGGTTTTACTGTCATTTTTGTGATAAATGTCAACTCTCCATAACTGAAGCATCCCATTAATTATCGTAAACAGACAACGAAAACGTTTGCATAATATTTTTATGCAGATAGAATTCGTCAGATTTTTTTGGCCTGGTGAAATTAATAGGGGGTTAAAGTGTCTCAGGATAACAATTATAGTCAGGGCCCAGTGCCCATATCCGCAAGAAAGGGTGGATTGGCGTTAACCTTTGTGATGTTGGGATTAACGTTTTTTTCAGCCAGTATGTGGACTGGCGGCGCTCTTGGTACTGGTCTTTCCTTTAATGATTTCTTCCTCGCAGTTCTAATTGGTAATCTTCTTCTTGGTATCTACACCGCATTTCTTGGTTTTATTGGTTCAAAAACAGGTCTTACTACTCATCTCCTCGCGCGTTACTCTTTCGGTATTAAAGGTTCTTGGCTTCCCTCATTTTTACTCGGTGGTACTCAGGTTGGTTGGTTTGGTGTGGGTGTGGCAATGTTTGCCATCCCGGTAGGAAAAGCTACTGGTATTGATATTAATCTCCTTATCGCCGTTTCCGGCATTTTAATGACCATCACAGTATTCTTCGGTATTTCCGCTCTCACTGTTCTCTCTATCATTGCTGTTCCTGCTATCGCAATCCTTGGAAGTTACTCTGTTTACCTTGCTATACATGATATGGGGGGGCTTTCAACGCTAATGGCCGTTAAACCTGCTCAACCATTAGATTTTAATTTAGCGCTGGCGATGGTTGTTGGATCCTTTATTAGTGCAGGTACGCTGACGGCTGATTTCGTACGCTTTGGACGAAACCCTAAAGTTGCAGTGATTGTCGCAATTGTTGCCTTCTTCTTAGGAAATACCTTGATGTTTGTCTTTGGTGCTGCAGGTGCTGCTTCACTAGGAATGGCAGATATCTCGGATGTGATGATTGCGCAAGGATTATTACTTCCTGCTATCGTGGTGCTGGGGTTAAATATCTGGACAACGAATGACAACGCGTTATATGCATCAGGATTAGGTTTTGCCAATATTACTGGTTTATCAAGTAAGAAACTTTCAGTCATAAACGGTATCATCGGTACGCTGTGTGCTTTATGGCTATATAATAACTTTGTAGGTTGGCTTACCTTTTTATCTGCAGCAATTCCACCAGTAGGAGGTGTTATTATTGCAGATTATCTGATGAATAAAGCACGCTATAACACCTTTAATATTGCTACAATGCAATCGGTTAACTGGGTAGCGCTACTTGCTGTTGCAATAGGTATTGTTGCAGGGCACTGGTTACCGGGTATTGTGCCTGTTAATGCTGTGCTAGGGGGAGCAATAAGCTACGCTGTGTTAAATCCAATATTAAATCGTCGTACAGCTCGACAAGCGGAGATAAGTCATGCTGGGTAAGAATATCGAACAAATTAATCATGCTCGTCTAGTTGGAAAAGAAGGTTTGTGGCGCATTACGCTTAAAAACAACAAAATTGAAGTGATAGAGCCACAACCTGAACATAATTTTCATCCTGAAGCATTAGATGCGCAAGGTGGTTTAGTTCACGCTCCTTTTGTTGAACCTCATATTCATTTAGATACAACACAAACAGCAGGACAACCGAATTGGAATCAATCGGGGACATTATTTGAAGGTATTGAGCGTTGGGCTGAAAGAAAAGCACTGTTAACTCATGATGATGTTAAACAACGTGCATGGCAAACGCTACAATGGCAAATTGCTAATGGTATTCAACATGTTAGAACCCATGTGGATGTTTCAGATGCTTCACTAACAGCATTAAAAGCAATGCTGGAAGTGAAAGAAGAAATTAAACCTTGGGTTGATTTACAAATTGTTGCTTTTCCACAAGAAGGTATTTTGTCTTACCCTAATGGTGAAGCATTATTAGAAGAAGCATTAAAATTAGGTGCTGATGTTGTAGGTGCTATTCCACACTTTGAATTTACGCGTGAATATGGTGTTGAATCACTGCATAAAACCTTTGCATTAGCACAAAAATATGATCGTTTAATTGATGTTCATTGTGATGAAATTGATGATGAACAGTCTCGCTTTGTTGAAACTGTTGCCGCTTTAGCACATAAAGAGAATATGGGTTCACGAGTGACAGCCAGTCATACAACTGCAATGCATTCTTATAATGGCGCTTATACTTCACGTTTATTCCGACTATTAAGAATGTCTGGAATTAACTTTGTGGCAAATCCTTTAGTTAATATTCACTTGCAAGGTCGTTTTGATACCTATCCAAAACGTCGTGGTATTACTCGCGTAAAAGAGATGCTAGAAAGTAATATTAATGTCTGTTTTGGTCATGATGATGTTTTTGATCCTTGGTATCCATTAGGCACAGCAAATATGCTCCAAGTTTTACATATGGGATTGCATGTTTGCCAATTAATGGGCTATGGTCAAATTGATAACGGATTACAGTTAATTAGCCACAACAGCGCAAAAACACTCGCTTTAACGGATTATGGTGTTGAGGTAGGCAATAGTGCAAACTTTATTATTCTGCCAGCGGATAATGGATTTGATGCTTTACGTCGTCAAGTACCTGTGCGTTATTCTATTCGCCAAGGTAAAGTCATTGCACAAACAGAGCCAGCAAAAACAGAAATTATGTTAGATAAGCCAATGTGGATTAATTATAAATAATAACCAAATAATTGTAGCAAAAGTCATCTTTATTTAGGATGACTTTTTTATATAAGTAAATTAATGAATTGAATAATAAATAGGCATCTAATGCTTAATTATTTTATGTTTTTTTTATTTGTATTACTTAACTTAAAAATAGATATTTACCTTATGGTTGTGAAATGCAATCCCCAAACACAAATAAATATATTTAAATTATTATTATCTCATATTTGGTGTTTTATATAAAACAAGAAGATATTTAATCTGTTTAATTTCCTATAAAATCCAATTAAATAATCTTATTTATAAAACATAATAAAAGGAGATAGATGTTTATGGCATATCGTTATGATGAAGATCTAGTTTTTCTCTCAGAATGTTCAAATGAAGAATTGAATGATCTTGTTTATTTATTAACACATGATAAAGATGGCGAAAAACGTTGGACAGAAGAGTTAACAAATAATTCTAATTATAAAGCATTTTATCCTAATCATAGTTTATATTGGGAAGAAATCGCCGCTGAAATACAATGTTTTGGCGGTAATACTTTCGCCACCATGTTTAGAGGGGGAAAAGGTGTTTTATATCGAGAAGTATTAATTGATGTCTGTGATAAATTAAAAGTTAATTATAATAAAAATTCTACTATTGAAATTATTGAAAATAATCTTTTGATGAAAATAGTAACAGATGCACTAGGTTCTATGACACCAGAACAAATTAAACAACTAGGTGGAGAATTAGGTGTAAAAAATACATCTGGCCTAACAGCACAAACACTAACAGCTGGTTTTCAGGCAATATTTAGAGCTGGTGGATTTAAGTCGTATCAGTTAACGGCGATTATCGTAAACCAAATAATGAAAGCCTTAATTGGTAGAGGATTAAGTTTTGCTGCGAATGGCACATTAATGAGAACAATGTCAATCTTAGCTGGGCCTGTTGGTTGGGCTATTACAGGAATATGGACGGCAATTGATATTGGTAGTACTGCTTATCGCGTAACAATTCCTGCCGTAATTCAAGTCGCATTTTTAAGAACACAATCTTCTGCTAAATTAGCGAATGAGATTAGTTTTGATTAAGAAATAATGAGTTTTTCAGTTAGAACAACAAATCTATAATACTCTTTGTTTGCTTATTAAAATATTTATTGAATGAAAATGAATCATTGCTGTATTTATCATTGCAGATTTACCTAATTCAACTAAAATAAGACACTGTTAGACCCTCTCCGTATTACTGCGGCTGCTATCCCTTTAATCTGAGAGGTTTTTATGTCTACACAAAGAGATCGTGGTTGGCGTCAATGTGTTAACCGCAAAAATAAACATCAAGAAATGGGTTGTTCACGAGTGATGTTTAAACCAGAAAAAAAATGGTCTAATTTATATACTCGATCACTTAAAATGACCAGAGCTGCACAATTAGGAATTGAATACCCAAGAATTTCTCGTAGTCAGCGCCGATTAAATGCGTTATCTGATAGTGAGTAATGATGAATATCTTATTTATTTGCAGTAAAAATCAATGGCGAAGCCCAACCGCAGAACTGTTGTTTGCAGATAGAGAAGGCATTAATACACTTTCGGCGGGTACGCGCAAAGATGCGCAATGTGTGGTTGATAACGAATTACTTAAATGGGCTGATTTAGTGCTTGTCATGGAATCTAAACATTTAAATCGATTATCTGCACATTTTCCTGCAACTATGCGCTATAAAAAAGCGCATGTATTGGGAATACCTGATAATTATCGTTTTAACGATCCGGCATTAATTGAACTCCTTGAACAGAAAGTTCAGCCTTATTTACCAATGGAAGCAAAGCTTTCAACTAAATAATGTTTTTAATCTTGATAAAAAAACGCTCAGCTTAAAATAAGACTGGGCGTTTTTTATATCTAAAATTTTTATGCAGGTATAAAAAGAGTAGGTTGGGCTTTTACTATTGGTTATTTTTTCTGATCAGTGCCGCAAGTTGTGCAAGCTCTTCATCACTTGCTCGTTCAAAATCGTGAGATGAAAGATAACCCGGATATTTATCAAAGAAAATCTTCTGCTTATTTTCAATAGGTGCCCATTTTGTCATATCACCAGTGCCATGCATTGGGCTAAGTTTACTATGAACATGATCAACACCAAATCCTTCAAAAAACATTCCTGAACGTGAAACATCAGGAAATGTTTTATCTAAGATTTTTGCCACTTTTTTCGTCGCAATCACTAACAACGCTAAGGCTTCATCACTGAGATCAAAGGCATAACTTGGATAGTGTTTTTTAGGAATAACAACCGTAAAGCCTTTGGTATTCGGAAATATAGAAAGAAAAGCAAGGTGGTGTTCGTCTTCCCAAATTTTATGGCAAGGTGCTTTTCCAGCAACGATTTGACAGAAAATACAGTTATCCATATTAACCTCATAATTAAGTACTCATTATACTTCAAGTTGCAGCGTTGTTAGCTGAGCATTATTGCAATTGCCATTTAGCTGCATCTTGAATTATTCAGAGTATAAGATGGTTAAAGTAGGTTTCTTTCAGCTAAATCCAGTGCGAAGTAAGATAGAATTAAATCTGCACCAGCGCGTTTAATTGAACCTAAAGTCTCCATTACTACACGATCTTCATCGATTGCACCGGCTAATGCTGCAAATTTAATTTGAGCATATTCACCGCTGATTTGATAAGCCGCTAAAGGTAATAAAGTACGTTCACGTACATCGCGAATAATATCTAAATAAGCACCAGCAGGTTTAACCATCAGCATATCAGCGCCTTCTTGCTCATCAATTAATGATTCGCGGATCGCTTCACGGCGGTTCATTGGATTCATTTGATACGTCTTACGATCACCAATTAAGCGAGAGCCTGCTGCATCACGGAAAGGACCATATAAGGCTGAAGCAAATTTAGTCGAATAAGAAACAATACCAGTATCGCTAAATCCTGCTTTATCAAGTGCTGCACGAATAGCGGCGACTTGGCCGTCCATTGCAGCAGATGGTGCGATAAAATCTGCGCCAGCTTGTGCCGCAGCAACAGCTTGAAGACCTAAATTATAGATAGTTTCATCATTATCAACATGTTCGCCATGTAAAACACCACAGTGACCATGTGATGTGTATTCACAAAAACAGGTATCAGACATGACAATCATTTCTGGTACTGCATCTTTACAAATACGAGACATGCGAGAAACTAAGCCATCACTTTTCCAAGCATCACTCCCTGTTTCATCAAGATGATGCGATACCCCAAAAGTCATGACAGTTTTAATGCCTGCTTTTGCAATACGTTCAATTTCATAAGCAAGACGCTTTTCAGGAATACGAACGACACCTGGCATACTTTTAATAGGTTGGTAATCATCAAGCCCTTCTTCTACGAATATAGGTAGAGCGAGATCATTTTTAGTTAAGGTTGTTTCTTGAAAGAGCGCGCGCAGGTTTTCGGACTGGCGTAGTCTTCTTAAACGCTGGATGGATTGTTCGTTGCTCACAATATCTCCTTTTTATGGCCAGTACTAACAAGTATTTACCGAGGTATTATAAACCTTAATATCGATAGATAGATACTCTATAATTGATACTCGTCATACTTCCGCACCTTGAATTATTTAGGGTATAGAGAAAGAGAAAAAAGCAAAAAGGAAAAGAATAAGTGATGGAGAGGGGAAATAAAAAAGAGCAGGATAATTTCTACTCTTTAAATTGATTGCTACTCTCATTACTAATGAGATAGTTATTTTTTCTGCTCTTCTAACGCTGAGACCAATTGAATTTTACAAGCGGCAACAATTTGAGTTAGGCCTTCTTGGAATTCTGCTCGAGAACCAATTTCAGCTTTTGCGTCACGTAAAGAGTTAACAACTTCGATAGTACCTTCAGTAAATTGCGCTTCAGTTGCTTCTAATTTTGCAAAATCAAATTTCTTTGCATTTAAAGAGGCTACTGCATCTTTAGCAATTTTCTCTGCTGGCTCTTTTGTGTCATAAGCTTTAATTGAGATATCTTTAAAAGTATCGCAGTAATCATCAGCCATTTTTGTTGGGTTAGCAAAAGCAACAGCAGGTAATAATAGCAGAGATAAGAGAAGTGGTTTCATTTTAGCCTCATGTTTATTTTTTAGTACGTACTTATTGAGTGTAACATATAAACAGGAGTGACGATAAATCAGAATAAGTGTAAAAATATAAATAGTTAATATTTTTAATTCAATGGGTTTTAACCAGTATTGTTATAATTGTGTTTAGGGACAATAAGCTAGCATTTTTTGACTGAATAAAAGTTCACAATTTACAACAACGGAAACAACTCAAAATATAATAATATTAGGATTTATCTTTATTTACATTTCATAAGGTGGTTTTTTATTTGTGTTAAAAATAACAAAAAATCCGTTTTAAATATAAAAATAAGAATAAAAAAGAGTTAAGTAACTATCTGTTAACATTAAGATAATTTTAATATATTGTATTTAGTAGGTTGATTTGTAATCGTGTTAGTTATGACAAGAAAACTTTTAATACTGCGATTTAATTTAAATAACATTAAAAACATTAAACAAAAAGAGGTTTTGATATAAATCCTTAGATAAAATTATCGAAAATAATTCAAATAGGAAAATCGAGGATGGGTAAAAGAGAAAAAAATCCCCTCTACAAGGATAGAGGGGTAGCTAAATGAATAAAGAATGGTTTATTTCGAGATTGAGTATATAGGAAGTTTGAAACTAAAATTTGTTTATTTGTGCAGCACAAAAAGTTTAGAAAATAGGATAAAAATATGTGTAAGTACTTAACTCGAAAATAAACATATTATTGGCGATAAGCTGTCTTAATTTGGCTAATTGTATTACGGAATGTCTCTGCTTGTTTTTCGTCATCAACTTCTGCAATAGCACGTTCAATATTTAAAATAACACGTCCAGCATCTGCTTGACCTAATGCTTTTAACATATAGGTGACTAGTGTTTTTAAGCAAGCCACTTCTTCTGCTAATGTTTCCACATCTGCTTGTGTTTTAAACTTCTCGTTCATTATCTACGTTCCTTTGTCTTTAATTTATAAATCATATCAGGCTAGGTCATTAGAATAGCAAAGTCTCAGCAAGGTATGAATAGTGATAATGAAAGCATTTTATCATATTGAAATTGTTAGCATGATAAAGAGACAAAATAGTTAGTGATCCCATTTATTTGTTAAAACCACGCTATACTTTGAACATTATGTTTTGAACGTTAATACAAACAGATGTGGTACAGCAACCATTGCCAGCAATAAGAAAAAATGCAGAAAAAGGAGGGAAGGGAAATAATATGAATGAAGAACAACTATTACACGCGATCACTCATTATCCCGCACTTTATCAGCGCAAGTCAGGGAATACACATAAAGGAACATTTGGCACATTAGGCATTGTAGGTAGTGCAGAAGGAATGAGTGGCGCGATTGTATTAGCCGGTAAAAGTGCATTAAAAGCAGGGTGCGGAAAGGTATTTCTTGGTTTTGCTCAGCCACAACTTCCTGTTCCTTTTATTGATAGTGCGCCAGAGCTTATGCTCAAAACAGCACTGACATTGATGAATCAACAAGATATTTCTGCTTGGGCGGTTGGATGTGGATTAGGATTATCTGCAAATTCTGAAGAGATCTTATCAATAGCTTTGGCACAACGTAATGAAAATATACCCTATGTTTTTGATGCAGATGCATTAGTGTTAATGGCTAAATTAAAATCAGAATTCTCACTTAATCAGCATTGTGTATTAACACCACACCCTAAAGAAGCCTCTATTTTGCTTAATTGCACACTAAATGATATTCAAAATAATAGAGAAGAAGCGGCAAAAGAGATTGCAAAGCTTTATCATTGTTGGGCAATAATCAAGGGGCAAAATACTGTAGTGACATCCCCGAAAGGGGAAATCACAATTAATAAAACCGGTAATAGTGGATTATCAACCGCAGGGAGTGGTGATGTGCTAACGGGTGTTATGGGCAGTTTTTTGGCACAAGGAATGACAATGTCTGATGCTGTAAAAAGTGCGGTTTGGATACATGGAATGGCGGCGGATATCTTAGTTGAAAAAGGTATTGGGCCAATAGGATTAACTGCATCAGAATTGATTGATACTATCCGAAATATTCGTAATCAAATATGGACGTTAGCACAGCAACATAATGCAAACTATTTTGAATGATCACTTTTATTTTTAGCTTAACGTATTAATAATTAAAGTAGGTTTATATTAAGATTAGATTGTTTTTAGTTAATTCACTCACAGTAATCTTTGGGTTATTGCGATAGGATTAAGGCAAATGGAGAGTTGAGAGGAGTTATTATGTATAAAACGATTTTAGTGCCTATTGATATTGTAGAAGAAGAGTTAACCAGTAAAGCGGTACGACATGCAGTGTATTTAGCAAAAGAAACGGGAGCTAATTTACATTTAATTCATGTTCTTCCTATCTCTTCAGCAATCATTAATGCTTATTCATTGGGTTATCCAGAAATTAAAGATAAAGCGACAGTGAAGGCAGAGAATGATATGCAAATGTTGGTAGATTCGGTGGATTTGCCTGCTGAAAAGGTCGCTTATACGGTTACTTTTGGCTCACCGCGTGATGAAATTTTAGTTACAGCAAAAGATATTCAAGCTGATTTAATTGTGATTGGTTCACGTAGACCTAATATCAGCACTCATTTATTAGGCTCAACCGCTGCGGGTGTTGTTCGCTATGCTGAAATTTCAGTATTAGTGGTTCGTTAATATATTACTAATATGCTATGAGCATCTCTCATAGCATATTTTTTAGTTTTTTTGTGTAGCTTATCTTATTTATTCAATAAGCCATTTATTGAATAAACACTCTATAGAGTGAATAAGAATGGAAAAATTTACCCAAGAACTTTTAAGGCTCGATCATTTTATTCTACGCATCTTACGCTATTATGTAATAGGCTCTATTTTCTTTTTTTTAGGATTATTACCCGGCGTATTAGGATTTTATTTAATTGAAGGACATAGTTTTATGGAATCTTCATTAAATGCAATCTCTATGTTAAGTGGTCAACCGGTAGAGCCGGCACCTGCAACCCCAACAGGGCGCTTTTTTATTGCAATTTATGGTTTATTTCTTCAGTGTGTTTTTATTTTATCAATTGGGCTTGTAGTGACACCTTTTATTCATCGACAATTGCATAAATGGCATCTAGAGGAAGATTAAATAAGCAAGCTGTGGGATTAACGCTACAATAATAAACAGACAATAATCTGATAATGAGGAGTTGCTATGTACAAGACAATTCTAGTACCTGTTGATATTTCAGAAGATGAGTTAACGACTAAAGCCTTACAACATGCTGTTTATATTGCCAAATTAGAAGGCGCAAAACTACATCTTTTCCATGCCATTCCTGATATTTCACGTTTCTCTATTAGTTATAGCTATCATTATGACATGCTCAGCTCTTTTGCAAATAAAGCACTTGAGCGTGTACAAGAACAACTGCAAGAATTAGCTGATGGCATTGATTTGCCAAATGAACAAGTCGAATTTTCAGCCGTATTTGGTTCTGCAAGAGATAAAGTTTTAGAACTCGCTGAAAAAATTCATGCAGATTTAATTGTAATAGGTTCTCGTCGTCCTAGTATTTCAACCCATCTATTGGGTTCAAATGCATCAGGTATTGTTGCTTATGCTAAGCAATCTGTTTTAGTTGTTCGCTAAAATTTTTATAGAAGTTAGAAAATAGTATGCAACCCCTAGATCTCGATTTAGGGGTTTTTTATTTTTAAATTTAAGCATTGCCATTTTAAATTGTAGGTGAATGTGATTGCTTATTAATGCGGTTTTATTTTAAATACTCGGATCTTTATTGATTGAGAATGATAGTCATTCTAAAGTGTAACGATTGTTATTAATTAGAGATGAGTATTATGTTGAATAATAAAACTTTTACCGTTATGGGTGTTGAGCAATTTCCTGTTATTACGATGAAAATATTTCCAGAAACACTGGAAGATGCCAATGATTGGACTGCTGAAATGGATATTGTATTAAACGAAAAAAGAAAATTTGTTCTGGTTTACCCTTCCATCAATAAAAAGGATAAAGAGCATAAAAAAGAAGATATGGAAGGGATGAAGGCGGTTAGACGTTGGCTTAAAGAGGGGAAAAAGCTTCTTAGTGAATATTGTGTAGGTATGATAATGACTGCCGATCCACAAAAAAATGATAAAGAGCAACTGGTACAACTCTCTTCTGTTATTTCTGCTGTTTATGGTGTTCCTGTATTTGTTGCAGAAACTCTGGGAGAGTCTTATATTCAAGCTAATGAATTGGTGAAGTAATTAAACCTTACTAATTTTCTTAATTAAATTAGTTTATAAAGCACTTATTTGAGTGCTTTTTTATTAAAACAGTGATTGCTATTTGATGATGTAAGTTAAAAATAAGGAACGGATATTTAATCACTGTAGTGTAACTTTCTATAACAATATTTATGACTATCCACCTATAACATTGATCTGCCTACAGCCTTAAATATTTTATTTGTTCATAATAGTATTGAAAGATAATAGAGCGAGAAACGAGCTATGCTGATAAACTTTATATTAGCAATGGCTCGTTTTTGATTAAAACTAAGGCATAGTATGGATAATGAGATAATGGCGGATTGTACTGCCATTTCACAAGATAAACAGCGTGAAATTACCAAGTTATGTATTCAAACTGCGTTGTTGTTATTGCAGCATGGTGCAGAAAGTATGCTGGTTGAACAGCTTTCAACCCGCCTAGGTTTAGCTTTAGGTGTACATCAAGTCGAAAGTGCAATTTCTGCTAATGCAGTGGTATTAACCACCATTGTTAATGGGCATTGCCAAACTTCAACACGTAAGATTGTCGATCGCGGTATTAATATGCATGTTGTCACTGAAGTGCAGCATATTGTTATTTTGGTCGAACATCACCTTGCAGATATTCATGAAGCAAGAAAACGCTTTGAGCATATAAAACCGTTACGTTATCCTCGTTGGGCGATTATTTTTATGGTTGCCTTATCTTGTGGCTGTTTCTCTAAATTAAATGGTGGTAATTGGGATGGCTTTTTAGTTTCTGCCATTGGTGGTGGTCTTGGTATGTTTGTTCGCCAAGCATTAACACATCGCCAAATGAACCCATTAATTAATTTCTGTATTACTGCATTTGTGGCAACTTCAGTCTCTGGTCTATTATTAAAGCTCTCTTATTTTCAAACCACGGCGACTATTTCAATGGCAGCCAGCGTTTTATTACTTGTTCCCGGGTTTCCTTTAATTAATGCTGTTGCTGATATGTTTAAAGGGCACGTTAATACAGGCTTAGCGCGTTGGGCAATGGCAACAATGTTAACTTTAGCCACCTGTTTAGGCGTTATTTTAGCTATGGCAGTATGGGAGTTAAGAGATTGGGCATAATAACGATACTTCTCACCCTAATTGAAGATATGATCTTAGCTGCTATTCCCGCAGTAGGTTTTGCGATGGTATTTAATGTACCTTTAAGGGCATTAAAATATTGCGCACTATTAGGAGCAATAGGGCACGGCTCTCGTACTGTTTTAGTAATGAGCGGGATGAACATAGAATGGGCAAGTTTTTGTGCTGCCATTTTAGTGGGTTGCATTGGTATTCAATGGTCACGTTGGTGGCTTGCACACCCTAAAGTTTTTACTGTTGCCGCGGTTATTCCGATGTTCCCAGGAATAAATGCATATATAGCGATGATCTCAGTGGTGAAGTTAACACAAATTGGTTATAGCGCAGAAATTTTTGAAGCTTTAGTTACTAATTTCCTTAAAGCTTCATTTATTGTCGGTGCGCTCTCTATCGGGCTATCCTTGCCGGGATTATGGTTATATCGCAAGCGTCCGAGTGTATAATGACTTACATCGCGTGTTGTAATGAATTTAATGTAATATCCAGTTCATTTTTGTCAGAAATAATAATCTGAATTCGTAATTTATTCTCAGACTCTAAACTAGCATGCGCTTTAACATCTTCGTTATTCGCATGTTTTTTTGTTATCTCGACTAATTCGTCCATCAAATTCAGCATATTCTCATTCATTTTTAAATTTCTCCAAATCATTGATGGACTAAACCATAGCAAATCCCTTTTACGTTAATGTCGAGAATAACGGCTTTTTCTATCACCATTCACGCTTATTGTTTTATTTTTTATACAAAAAATAGCAAGAAAGATTGCCCAAAATAAATAAAAAAAAGGTAAGATTAGGCTAAATAAAAATAAGATTATCAGTTGGTTATTAAAAATAATTCTTATTGGGTTTAATAAAACAAAGAGTAAGGCAGATACCACTTTGAGAAAAATATTACACTATACCGCGGTTGTGTTGGGTTTGTTTTTTATTACGCTAAAAGTGCAAGCACAAGCCCCCGAAAATTTTACAAAAGCGAAAGAGGTAGCAAAAGAACGTATTTATTATGATCAAAATCAAAAATCACAAGGCACTATTTATTGTGGTTGTGATTGGGAATGGGTAGGTAAATCTGGTGGACGTGTTAATTTAGCCAGTTGTGGTTATAAAATCAGAACCCAACAAACAAGAGCAGAACGTATTGAGTGGGAGCATATTGTTCCCGCATGGGTTTTTGGTCATCAACGCCAATGTTGGCAAAATGGAGGCAGAACTAATTGTGTGAAAAACGATCCTGTATTTGGCAAAATTGAAGCTGATTTACACAATTTAGCGCCATCTATTGGTGAAGTTAATGGGGATCGTAGCAATTTTAGTTTTGGACAATTACCAGCACAAGCACCTTATCAATATGGTCAATGCCGTAGCCGTGTTGACTTCGCGTCACGTACTTTTGAACCTCGCAATGAAGTTAAGGGGCAAGTAGCAAGGGTTTATTTCTACTTACATGATCGCTATAACCTCTCTATGTCACGCCAACAACAACAGTTATTAATGGCTTGGGATAATGCTTATCCACCAACAGCTTGGGAAAAAGAGCGTGATAACCGTATTGCTCGTATTGTTGGATATCATAATCCGTTTGTGACGGGTGAAGTGAAGTGGCAATTAGGACATAAAAATAGCGGTGCCGGATTATCTGCAACAAATAGTGCACCAGCCACTAAAGCTAAAACTGAAACGCCTAAACAAGTAAATACATCACAATCTGAAGATATTAAAGGTAATGTTAATAGCAAGATCTACCATTTTGCACATTGTTCTGGTTATAAAACAATGTCAGATAAAAATGCGGTTTTGTTTAAAACAGAGAGTGAGGCTATTAAGGCAGGTTACCGTTTAGCTAATAACTGTAAACAGCCTTAATCGTAATTATTTAGGTCACATCCAACGACGAACGTGGCGACAATATTGTTGCCACGCTTGTGGAAATAATTCACTTAAGATTTTCTCTTCACGTACTATCGTATAGCGATCAGTAATAAAGTAAAACGCAATTGCAGCTCCTAAAAAACCCCAATTACCAAAAATAAAAAATAACCCGATACTGATATCTAAAAAACCAAGATACATAGGATTGCGACTTATTTTATAAGGACCACTTGTCACTAATTGTCGAGGTGTGTGATTGGGATTAGGAGATGTTTTTTGTTTAATAAAAAAGGAGAGGCAATAAAAAAGCCAGATCCCAGAAGTCGTAATAGTGAGTAAACCGAGATAAAAAAAGAAGCCCATTTTAAGAGAGCCAGAGTGAAGTTCAAAACCAATAAATGGAATGAGGTTAAGTAGTAACCAATAAACAAAAGGCAATCGTAAGAAATTCATTTATTCCCCCCAAAAAATAACACTTATTGTTATTTTTATGTTAAGTCCATCTCGTTATAAATCATCTCAGTATTGAAAATATTTTTATTTTGTCATTATACTGTCATAAAGCTTCGTTAATTTTCACTCTAACTCCATGATGGGGAATATGAATGACAGAAGCAATGGAAATATCTCGTTACTCACAGAAAACCGGCAACAACCCGTTCATTGATGTTTAATGTTCAGGATTGTGACCGGTTTTTTGTTTTCTGCGACTAAATAGAGTCTGAAGGGGACTCACCGGTAAGTGAATGGAATAAAAACAGAGATGTCGATGACTTTTTGAAGACTAACAAGGGTAAATACCACTATGAGTAGACAAAAAGCAGCAACACGTTTACGCCGAGAAAATAAACGCACCTCACGTAAAGAACAACGTAATGGAGCACATCGAGATAATGTTATGGTTTTACCGGGATTTGGGGATATTGATACCATTGGCATGGCGAGAGAAAAACGCGATGAACGTGTGTTATCTCCTCGCAACGAAGCACAGCGCCAATATATGAATGCAATTAAGCATCAAAATCTTATTTTTGCCACAGGCGAAGCTGGCTGTGGTAAAACCTTTCTTAGTGCCGCAATGGCTGCCGAAGCTTTAATTAATAAAGAAATAGAACGTATTATTGTTACTCGACCAGTATTGCAGGCAGATGAAGATCTCGGTTTCTTACCCGGCGATATTGCTGAAAAATTCGCACCGTATTTTCGTCCGGTTTATGACGTATTAGTGAAACGCTTAGGTGCTTCATTTTTACAATATTGTTTACGACCTGAAATCGGTAAAGTTGAAATTGCACCTTTCGCTTATATGCGGGGGCGTACTTTTGAAAATGCATTTGTTATTCTAGATGAAGCGCAGAATGTTACGGTAAATCAAATGAAATTATTTCTAACCAGAATGGGTGAAAATGTCACCGTTGTGGTTAATGGCGATATTACCCAGTGTGATTTACCTACTAATGTACCGTCTGGATTAGCAGATGCACTGATTCGATTTGAAGCTAATAATCGAGTAGGAGTGATTAAATTTATGCAAGAAGATTGTGTGCGCTCTACATTATGTCAGCATGTATTAGCTGCTTATAATGATTAAATAGGCGTAGGGATTTTTGTATAAAATAAAAAAGGCTGCATATTATTGAAGGATTTAATATGCAGCCTGTACAGCCAACACTTGATCTTTAATTTATCACTCAGTTTACGTCTTCGTTATCCATAACATGATGACGTTCAGCATGATAACCTTCTTCGTCATAACCAAAACGCCAATAAGGAATGGCATAAATTAAACTACGATCGTAACCGTTATCACGACGAATATGGCGTCTTAATGCACGAATAATTTTGTCTTCACCCGCAATCCAAAATGCCACATCTTCAGCAGGCAATTCCCATGATATAAATTCATTAATTAAGTTCTGGGTTTGTTCTTCTACTGAGCCAATTAACCAGATTATCTCTAAGCCGCTAGGGTGTTTAATTTCTTGACGATGTGTTTCGTCTTCTACTCGTATAACAACTTTTCCTTGAACATTAGGCTGCATGGTTTCAATTAAAGCCATTAAAGCTGGTAATGAACTTGGGTCAGCTGCCATATAGTAATGTGACGCAGGTGCTAATAAAGGATCAGGGCCACCCGGATTAGTGATCCCAATATAGTCGCCTTGCTTAGCATTTAGCGCGAAATCAATAGCAGGACCTGCATCGTCATGTACGGCAAATTCAATATCTAACTCTTTTTGCTCAGGACGAATAGCACGAACACTATAAGTACGTACAATCGATCTTGGTTCGCCTTCAGGCCATTTAGGGCCTTTTTCAGAAAAGCCCGGTACGGTAGGTTTAACTTGGCCTTCTAAAGGTAAGAATATTTTTAAATGTGCTCCCGCAGTATCTGCTGGATAAGTATCTAAATCATCGCTAGTAAAGGTAATACAGCGCATTCCTGGAGTGACATCAGTAATACGTTTTACTTGAACTAGGCGAGGAGGTGCTGGTTTATAAATATTTTTTTCTTGAGGTGTTTTTTGGTTACTCACGTTTTTTTACCTGACTCATTTAATTGTTTTATCGACGTAGATATTATCATTTTCAATTAATAATGATAGTCATTATCAATATTAACATTGATTTAGTAAAGGAAAGCGTATTTTTTACTTATATTGTGTGACTAAGTTCAAACTCATAACAAAGAAAAACTTAAGGATCAATGCAATAAGCATAGTGTAATAACGTGATGGCGTTAATTAGAAACGTTAGAAGCAAGTAAAAATACCAAAGTACAATGCGGGAGGAGATGAGCCAGTGTTATTTTATTTAAAGAAAGGAATGTTTTTAGATCTTTGTAACAAAGGTAGGAAAATCAATTAATACAGTGAGTATACTTAATCTAGTTACACTCACTGTATTGTTATATTCATTCAGTAATAGATTAAGCTTTAGGATCTGGGCCGAATCTGTTGTCACCTTTAGTACCTTCAAGGCACATAAAGACAAAAACAATTAATCCACCAACAGCGGGAATAAATGCAAGTAAAAACATCCAACCTGATTTATCTTGGTCGTGGAAGCGACGAATAGTCACTGCAAGGCTAGGGATAATAATAGCTAAAGAGTAAATACCTAAAATGATACCAACAATTGAACCTAATCCACTCATTTCACCCGTATTCATGTCTATTGATGAAATCACAATAGCATATAGGATGGTAATAATAATGGTATTTACTAGAGTAAACATCCAATATTCTTTTCTGCGAGCACGTCCTGAAAAGTTAGCATAATTATTTTTAATGACTTCCAAATACCAATTCATGATTTCATCCTTAATTTAGTAGCAACAATGAGTAAGCCTAGTGTAAGTGATCTTTCTTAGCAATTAAGATAAATCTAAATTATCAAAATATGTATTTTGAACAGACATCATCAATTATCCATCCTTTTTTAATAGGGAGTGGATTTAATTCTTGAATTAATCATATGGCATATCTAAATGACACATTTGGTGTGTCTTTATAAAATAATACAGATATGAACCTGCTAGGCGGCGATATCATAATTACTTTGGAAACTTAATTCAACATTCATTCCATCTTATTTATAGAGAAGATAGCTTTTTATAGGATTTTTTATATCTTTATTTATCGTAATAAATGCCTAAAAAAGATTTTATCTCTTATTTTTAATCAAAAATGATGTATTTAAAATGATTTTATCAAGGTGTTTGATTTAAATTTAGTTAATTATGGATAAATGAAAATATTTGCTTTTGTGTTTTATTTTTATAACAAAGAAATTTATATAAAAATTAATTACTAAAAGAGTATTTAATAAGAATAGGTTAAGTTTTAATGACATTAAAGAGTCGTTCACTATCTTAAATAAAGATAAAAGGGCTGAAGATAACTTCAGCCCTTTTTTTACTTCTATTCTATAGTTTACCGTATTCGGTGCTAGTTGATTATATTGCTGTATGTATTTTGCCTTTACTTGACTTTCATTCCGGCTAACGTCATTAAAAAACGAAAGAGGGAAGAAACTGCGAATAAGGCTAAAACACTACAAAACCAAATAGTAATCAACCATCCCCATCTTTTTAATAACGAGTGTTTGCTTTGTATTTGTGGATCAGTGATAACCTTCTTCATAATTTGTTTTTCCTCTAAAAACGTAATAACTCCAGAATGTGTACACGAGAATAATTGGAATAATAAACAGTGCGCCAACTAGCATAAATCCTTGGCTTTCTAGCGGTGCGGACGCTTCTACAAAACTAATTGCAGGTGGAATAATGTTAGGCCAAATACTGATCCCTAATCCTGCAAAACCTAAGAAAATTAAGGCCAGCACACCAAAGAAAGGCAGGTAATGTCCTTGTTTTTTCACTGAGCGTAAAATTAACCAAGTGCTATACAACACTAAAAGAGGAACAGGTAAAAAGAAGAACAGGTTTGGTAATGTGAACCAACGTTCAGCAATTGCAGGTTGTGCTAATGGTGTCCATGCACTAACCGCTGCAATGACTGCAAGCATAACAAGTGTAAGAGGTTTAGCGACCTTATATAGACTCTGCTGTAAATGACCTTCGGTTTTCATAATTAGCCAGCCACATCCTAATAAGGAATAGGCGATAACTAATCCAAATCCACAAAAGAGTGCAAAAGGGGATAACCAGTCAAAATAGCTACCTGCAAAAGTGCGATTAACAACTGGTAAACCTTGAACTACGCTACCAACGACAACGCCTTGCATAAAAGTGGCTAAGATAGATCCAAAGATAAATGATTTATCCCAAAAACCTTTGTGATTTTCATCGGCTTTAAAACGAAATTCAAATGCGACACCACGAAAAATTAAGGCGACAAGCATTAATGTTAGAGGCATTGCTAAAGCATCAAGAATAACCGCGTAAGCTAATGGAAAAGCACCAAATAATGCGGCTCCTCCTAGAACTAACCATGTTTCGTTGCCATCCCATACTGGAGCAACGGTATTCATCATTAAGTCACGATCTTGGTCGCTTTTAATAAATGGATAGAGCATACCGATACCGAGATCGAAGCCATCCATTACAATATACATTAATGTACTAAATACGATGATGACGAACCAAATAACGGGTAAATCAATTCCCATGATGAACCTCCGGTGTACCTTTACGGATCAGTTTTAACATATAGGCATATCCAACACCGAATACAGAGCTATAAACAACTAAGAAGATCAGCAAGCTTATACTCATATGCATTTCGCCGTGTGCTGATACGGCATCTCGTGTTCGTTGTATGCCATAAACAACCCAAGGTTGACGTCCTACTTCAGTTGTAAACCAACCGGCAAGAATAGCGATAAGTCCTGAAGGCGCCATTAGAAAAGTTAGGCGTAAGAAAGCTTTAGATTCATAAAGTTTCTTTTTATATCGTAGCCACGTTCCCCAAACACCGACTAAAATCATTAACATACCAAGGCCAACCATAATGCGGAAAGACCAGAAAACGATAGGTGAGTTAGGTCGGTCTTCTTTTGGAAACTCTTTTAATGCAGGAACTTGTTTTTCTAAGCTATGGGTTAAGATCATGCTGCCAAGATAAGGAATTTCTATCTTATATTTAGTTTCTTCAGCATCCATATCCGGCATACCGAAAAGGATCAGTGGTGTTGCTTCACCCGGTTTATTTTCCCAATGGCCTTCAATAGCAGCAATTTTTGCAGGTTGATGTTTTAAGGTATTTAAACCATGAATATCACCAATGAGTGCTTGAATGGGGGCTAAAATTAAAATCATCCACAACGACATTGAAAGCATCTTTTTCATGGCTGATGTTTTATGGCCTTTGAGCAGGTGCCACGAGGCAGATGCAGCAATAAAGAAGGCCGAAGCAAGGAAAGCAGCAACACCCATATGAGCAAGGCGATAAGGGAATGATGGATTGAAAATAACCGCGAGCCAATCTACAGGAACAACTTGGTTATTTATAATTTCAAACCCTTGTGGTGTTTGCATCCAGCTATTTGAAGCCAAGATCCAAAACGTAGACATTAATGTACCTAATGCCACCATACAGGTTGCGAAAAAGTGAAGTTTTTCGCCTACTTTATTCCAACCAAACAGCATCACACCTAAGAAACCAGCTTCTAAGAAGAAAGCGGTAAGAACTTCATAAGTGAGTAGAGGGCCTGTAATTGAGCCCGCAAAATCAGAGAAAAAACTCCAGTTGGTTCCGAATTGATAGGCCATGACCAAACCAGAGACAACGCCCATAGCAAAGTTAACAGCGAATATTTTTGACCAGAAATGAAATAACGCTAAATAATCCTTATTGCGAGTTTTTAACCATAAACCTTCCAATACGGCTAAAAAGCTAGCCAGTCCGATGGTAATCGCAGGGAAGATAATATGAAAAGAAACTGTGAACGCAAATTGGATACGCGCCAAATCAAAGGCACTTAACCCAAGCATAAAAAACCTCGTTTTATTGATATGTAAATATAAATTGCAGGTAAATCGTGTGGATTAGTAGACCATATGACAGTAAGCTATAATAGTGACAATAAGTTTAAAAATGACTATAACAGTTTTGAGGTGAACAGTTTTATATGACTCGATATGAACAGCTTGCAGCGCAAATACGCCAACAGATTGAAGATAATATCTGGCAATCTGGTGACCGTTTACCTTCATTGCGGGATACGGTGAAACAATCAGGTTTAAGTTTAATGACTGTTTTACAATCGTATCAGTTATTAGAAAGCCAAGGATGGATAACCGCACGACCACAATCAGGTTATTACGTTGCTCATCGTAATACACGCTTTGGTCAAGTGACAGCCAGTAAAGGGCTACACATGAGTGAAAATGTTGAGATAAGCACCTCTATTTTCAATGTCCTTCAAGCATGTAAAGATCCTGAAATTATTCCTTTTGGTTCCGCTTTCCCCGATCCGAGTTTATTTATTCAACCTAAATTAAGTAGTGCATTGGCTTCTGCTGCAAGACATCTAGCGCCCCAAAGTTCGGTGATCAATCTGCCTCCGGGAAATGAAAAGTTACGCCGTAACATTGCACAACGCTATGCATTACAAGGAATTCATGTCTCTCCAGATGAAATTGTGATTACTGCTGGTGCAATGGAATCATTAAGTTTTAGTTTGCAAGCTGTTACCGAACCGGGTGATTGGGTTGTGATTGAGTCACCTGCATTTTATGGTGCATTACAAGCCATTGAACGTTTGCGATTAAAAGCGATTGCCATTAGAACAGATCCTGTAACAGGAATTTGTTTAGATGAACTCGAAAAGGTAGTGGAGCAATACGATATTAAAGCCTGTTGGTTGATGAGCCATTGTCAAAACCCATTAGGTGGAACAATGCCCGATGAGAATAAAATAAGGCTGGTGGAAATATTAGCGAAGAAACAGATAACGCTAATTGAAGATGATGTCTATGGCGAACTCTATAACAGCCAGAAAGCACCGATGCCAGTAAAAGGTTTTGATAAAACAAATAGCGTTTTACATTGCGCTTCTTTTTCTAAATGCCTTGCACCAGGATTTCGTGTGGGCTGGGTTGCGGCAGGAAAACATGCAACAAAAATACAGCAGTTGCAAATGATGAGTACAGTTTCTGCCAGTATGCCAACACAACAAGCTATAGCCGATTATTTATCACAAAGTGGTTATGATACGCATCTTCGCCGATTAAGATTATTGTTAGAACAAAGGCGTTATCGGATGTTGCAAGCGATACAAACGCATTTACCTGAAGATGTAAAAGTGAATATTCCATCAGGAGGGTATTTTCTCTGGTTAGAGTTTGAGTCAACATTTGATGCCAATAAACTCTATCACTTTGCATTAGAACGAGGTGTCAGTATTGCGCCGGGTTCAATGTTTTCCACCAGTTCCCAATTTAATCATGCATTCCGTTTAAACTCTTCTTTTCAATGGAATAGTCGTACTGAAAAAGGAATGGAAATTATTGGTGAAGGATGCAGAAAATTACGACGTAAATAGCTGACGTCAGCGCACATTTTTAAAAGTTAGCTATTGATTTATTGACGGTAATCTCCAATGATTAATCCTTAACCTCATTATCAGACTGATAGCCAGATATTGCAGGAGGATACAATGAAGCTACGTTGTTTTGATCAGCAAGAGTTACCGTTTATATCATGGAATAATCAAAAAGGCACAACGCAAGAAATTGTGTGTTGGCCGGTTAATAATGATTTTTCATGGCGAGCGTGTTTAACCTCTATCGAAGAGAATAGCTCATTAGGACAGTTCCCTGACATTGAACGGCAAATAGTGCTATTAGAAGGTAATGGCGTCAATTTAAATAGCCCTGGTTTTCTTAGTCATTCCGTTACAGACTCTTATCAGCCTTTTGATTTTTCAGGTGATATCCATGTTAAATCTGAACTTATTAAAGGTGGCGTAAAGTGCCTAAATATCATGGTACGTCGGACGTGTTGGAAAGCAGAAACGACCTTAGTAACACGGCCACTTATTTTGCCTAGTTCTCATGCAGGGTTAATTTATGTCACTCAAGGCGAATGGACTTTAATAGGCGCGACTTGTCAGCGTTTGTCAAAAGGCCAAGGCGCTTGGTGGTTGCCTGATATTCGTGAAGGTGAAATAAGACCGTTAACCACAAATTGTCAATTACTATGGGCAGATATTCGACCACTTAAATAGAGGCATTTTTGTGGTCAAATACTGACTAGAATAATAAATAGTGCTTAGGATTAAGGCTAATTTAAAGCCAGATTAATAGCTGCAAAAGTGAGTAATCCTCCTGCAATGCCATCGTTATAGCGGCGACGTTTTTCACTTAAACCACCTTTTAAGCCAATATAAGCAAAAAAGGTGCCGAGCAGACCATAAATAATTAAGCAAGTCGTGATAAATATCCCAGATAACAGCAATGATTGTGTTGCTACATCATTATGATTATCAATAAAGTTTGGTAAAATAGCGAGATAAACGAGTAGTCCTTTAGGATTAAGAAAACTGGTTAAAAAACCTTTACGAAATAGATGTGAGGTTTTTGAGGCATCTAGGGCTAATTGACCTTTTTTACAGGCTGATATCAGCATTCTGATTGCAAGATAACTAATATAGAACACACCAACCCATTTGAGTAAATGAAATAAAATGGGTGATGCTGATACTAAGGCGGCAAGCCCTAACGCACTCAGTAATGCATGGGTTAAATAGCCTGATATAACGCCAGTATTGGCAATCCATGCTGATTTCATACCGCCAGATAGCCCTTGAGATGAGATAAAAAGAATATCGGGTCCAGGCGTGCAGATAAGCGGTAGAACAGTCAGTGCGAATAATAATAAAGTGTTAAATTCCATCTTTTCACCTGATAGAGATAGTTTAAGAGAAATATCGTTTTTGCTGTGAAATTTAGCGGAAAGATTATATGATGTTTTCGAAAAAATCGGGTTGCTTTGTTGCTAACAAAAAGAATTAATTGGCAATAAAATTCCACAAATAGAATTAAGGTTAATCTTTGATGTCAATAAAATTAGATAAGATAGATAAACATATTTTGCAGGTGCTTCAACGTGATGGCAAAATCCAGAACATTGAACTGGCAAAAGAGGTTGGACTCTCACCTTCTCCTTGTCTTCGTCGCGTGCGTTTACTCGAAGAGTCTGGTGTGATCACTCGTTATGTTGCTGTATTAGATGGTAGTAAGGTTGATGCAGGGTTATCTTTATTTGCAAGGATTTGGTTTAGAGCACAAGATGCTGAAACTATTGAAGAGTTTGTAAAAGCTATCAAGGTATTACCTGAAGTGGTTGAATGTCATTTAATGGCTGGTGAATGTGATGCTCTTATTCGCATCGTTACTAAAGATTTAGCAACGTATCGTCGTTTTCATGCCGATTATTTAACACAAATTCCAAGCATCCAAAGTATAAAAACAGAAGTACCAATGGAAACAGTAAAAGTGAGTTTTGCTTTACCACTTTAATTTTCTACACATTTAGATTTAGTTAATTTAAATCATCACACGAGATATTTTTAATAGAGAAAGCCTCTAGTTAATTTAACGGAGGCTTTTTTATAACTGTAAATTAAACTATCCAGCTTTTAATAAACCGATATATCTCGGGTGTATAAAGCAACATACATAAAAATAATGAAGCACCAATAAAATAGAGCTCAAATGACCAAGTACATAAAGAGACAATAACTAACATTAATAGGGTAAGAATAACGATACAAAGTCGGATCTGAGTGAGTGTAATTTGACCTGCACAGGATAGTAATTCACCTATTAATTCAAATAGATCAGACATCTTACTTCCTTAAAATAAATCCATTTAATAGAAGCCAGTATATTATGCTTGTTTATTACAGTCTAATTGTTTTGCCTGTATGTTATTTTATTTATATTATTATGTGTGTTTGTAATAATAGAGCCAATTAATAACTCTATTATTACATTTAATTTCTTATCTAGATTATCAATAAAGAAATTTATTTTGTTTGAGGTGGATTAGATATCTCTTTTGTCACAATTTCAGCAGCTTTAGCAATAATATCTTTACGATATTTTGCATCTTGTTCTTGTTGTGTGAAATAAATGACTAAAATTAATGGCGCATGATTTTCAGGCCAAATGACGGCAATATCGTTAGTTGTACCATAATCACCACTGCCAGTTTTATCCCCAACAACCCAGTGTTTTGGTAAACCAGCTTTAATACTGTGATCACCCGTTGTATTGCCTTTTAACCAAGTAACAAGTTGTTGACGTTGAGATTGACCTAGCGCGTCACCTAATGTCAGTGCTTGAAGACTTTTAGCCATTGCAATTGGAGAGGTAGTATCACGAGGATCACCATGAATTGCTGTATTTAATTCAGGTTCTTTCCGATCTAGGCGATAAGTTACATCATTAATTGAACGTGCAAATTGAGTGACTTTGGCTGGACCTCCTAAATAATCTAATATCTTATTCATTGCTGTATTATCGCTATATTGCAATGTAGCAGCACTTAATTCAGCCAGAGTCATTCCTATTGTTAAATGTTTTTCTGTAATAGGGCTGTAAGCAACTAAGTCAGATTTTTTAATCGTAATATTCTTATCTAATAATCCGGCTTGTTTTTCACTCGCTTTTAAAACGGCAGCAACTGCCATAACTTTACTTGTACTTGCCATCGCAAAGCGTTCTTCACCACGGTATATTATTTGTGAGTTATCTTCCGTGTTGATTAATGCCACGCCTAAACGACCTTGGCTATATTTTTCAAGCGTATTTAATTGCTCTTCAACTGTATTATTGTTGTCAGCCCATAACATTGGTGATGCTAATAGAGATATTAATGAAACTGCGATCGCGGCTATTTGGCGAAATGTTGTTTTAAACATAGTCATTGTTGCTCATATTAAGTTAATAAAGAAAATCTCAATATAAATAGACAGTTATTGGGTAGATATAGAGCCGTTTATTTATAAGGTGCAATATCCTATTTAATTGATTTATTGACAATCGATAATAAATCACCTTAGCCTATAGAAAATCTAATGGCTAAGAATATTATGCGAACACATCTCCCCTTAAATGCATTGCGTGCATTTGAAGCTTCTGCAAGACATCTTAATTTCACCAAAGCGGCATTAGAGCTGTATGTCACTCAAGGTGCTGTTAGCCAACAAGTGAGAATGTTAGAAGAGCGACTTGGTGTTGTTCTTTTTAAGCGTTTGCCTAGAGGCTTAGAAATGACGGATGATGCTCAAATCTTATTTTCTGTATTAACAACAGCTTTTAGTGATATTGAGCGTGTATTTAAGCAATTTGAACGTGGTGAATATCGCGATGTTGTTTCAATTGCGGCTGTCGGCACATTTGCAGTGGGATGGCTATTACCTAGGTTAGCCGAATTTAGGCAGTTATATCCAAGAATAGAAGTGAATTTAAGAACAAATAATAATGTGGTCAATTTGGCTACTGAAGGATTAGATTTTGCTATTCGATTTGGTGAAGGTTTATGGCCATTAACACATAACAAAGCATTATTTTCTGCGCCATTAACGGTATTGTGTTCATCGGGTACGGCGAAACGTTTACAACATCCAACTGATTTAATAAATGAAAACTTATATCGCTCTTATCGAGAAGATGAGTGGTTACAATGGTTTGCAAAAGCAGATATGTCGCCTATCAAAATAACGGGCTCTATTTTTGACTCTTCACGCTTAATGATTGAAAGCGCTATTTATGAAGGAGGCGTTGCATTAGCACCAGCAAAAATGTTTTCAAGAGAAATTGAAAATGGCCAGTTAGTGCAACCGTTTAAAATAGAAGTTGAAATGGGCAAATATTGGCTAACATATTTAAAATCAAAGCCAATGACAGCATCAATGGAAATATTTCAGCAATGGTTAATGAATGAAGCGTTAAAAGAATGCAGTGAGTAATATAAAAATAAAAAAGCACTGATTAATTTCAGTGCTATTTGTTATTTTTACTCACAGTATATTTTTTCAATTACAAAGAAAAATGCTCTTTTACTATTTCTCTGCCTATTTCAATAGACGCTGTTGCAGCTGGTGATGGAGCATTACAAACATGCAGTGAACGTTTACCTTTTACAAAATGGAAATCATCTACTAATTTCCCTTCGCGAGTTAATGCTTGGGCTCGAACACCGGCAGGGCCCGGATGAATATCTGCTTCGCGTAAATCAGGAATGAGTTTTTGTGCATTTGCGGTAAATAATTTACGTGAATATGAGCGTCGAAGCTCTGCCATTCCTTCACCTAAATAATTTCCAGCAATTTTCCAAAATCCTTTATAAGTGAGAACTTCGGCGAGATCTTTTAAGTTAATGTCGCTTTTTTTATAACCTTCACGCTTAAAAGCTAATACCGCATTAGGTCCAACGTCACGATGTCCGTTATACATGCGTGTAAAGTGCACACCTAAGAAAGGAAAATCAGGGTTAGGAACAGGGTAGATAAGATGATTTACTAAGTAGTTTTTATTGGTATTAAGCATAAAATATTCACCACGGAATGGGACTATTTTCATACCTGTGTCATAACCTGCCATTTTAGCAATACGGTCACTAAATAAACCGGCACAATTAATTAACCATCTGCCTATAAATTGGTTATTGGATGTCGTAACCGTGACAGTGTCATCGGTTTCATTAATTGCTGTAACCGCTTGTCCAAATGCAAATTCGCCACCACGAGATTGAATAATTTCAACGTGTTTTGCTGCAATTTCAGGATAATTCACAATACCCGCATCAGGGACTAATAGGGCAGCAATACCATTAACATAAGGCTCTCTGACTTTAAGCTCTGCTTCAGTCATTTTGATAACTTCAAGTCCGTTTTCAATGCCACGTTGATAAATATTTTCTAAGGCTTGTAACTCTTTTTCATTAGTAGCAACAATGACTTTGCCACAACGATCATAATAGAGATTATGTTGTTGGCAAAATGCATACGTTGTGATGTTGCCTTGTTTTGCTAACCTCGCTTTAAGACTCCCTGGCGTGTAATAAATACCAGAATGAACAACATTACTGTTATGCCCACTTTGGTGAACAGCGGGGCCAGATTCTTTATCAATCACTAGTAATTTCAGTTCGGGGTGACTCTCTTGTAGTGCACTTGCAACCCCTAATCCGACTAATCCCGCACCAATAATAATCACGTCATAAGTCATAATATTATCCATTTTATAAATTTAAAATTAACAGGGTTCTTGTTTTAAGCGCTTTAATTTGCCTCTTACATTGGTCAAATGAAGACGCATTCTATGGCTTGTTTCATCGTGATCTTGTTGGCGTATTGACTCGAGAATTGCCTCATGTTCTGCGATAACACGCTCTGTTTCTGCCTCTCGCCCTTTATTTTGACTTAATGAATACATTAAGACACCAAGATAAAGCTCATGCATATTATCTAAGATCCTGACAAAAAAAGGGTTGTGTGCGGCAACCATAATCGAACGATGAAATTGATAATCTTCTTTATGACCAATGCTTTTGTTTTGTCTTGTCGCCAAAACAAAAGCGTCGTGGGCGTTTTCGATAGCGCGTAATTCTTCTGGTGTTCGACGTAAAGCGGCAATAGCTGCCGCTTCATGTTCAATGACCTCACGCATTTCAAGCAGTGAATCTATCTCTTCAGGGCAAGCTATTTCCATAACTAATGGCTCATATTTACTGAGTATAGAATGGTCAATTACACGGCGGCCGCCCCCTTGGCGTGAAGTTACAATGCCACTGGCTTCTAAGACACCTAATGCTTCTCTGATGGGGACTCGACTGACGCCAAAGGCGTCAGCAAGTACATTTTCAGAGGGTAACTTTTCACCAATAGGGTATGTCCCGTTACTAATATTTTGCTTTATCTGCTCAAGAATTTGATGTGACGCTTTTTGGCGTGAGATCTTTTGTATCATCTAGTTTTCTCCAGATGCATGCCTCATATTGGCTAACTGTTTTTTAGACCGTAATAAATGGAATGCACCGGTTAATAGGATCAAGGCGACACCTAAAAGGTCGGTATATAAGCCCGGTTTAATCATTAGAATTGCCGCTACTGCAAATGCAATACGCTCAAACCACGTTGTTTTAATCATCCAGAAGTTTGCCGTTGCGATACTTAGTGCATAAATTCCGATTAATGCACTAATAATCATTAATCCAATAGAAAGTACACCTAAATTATCACCTTGCATCAATAAAGCAGGGTTATAAACTAAAATAAATGGAATGATAAAACCAGGAAGTGCTAAACGAACTGCATCCCATGATGTTTGCATAGGATCGGCTCTTGCAATACTGGCTGCGGTATAACTTGCTAATGCCACAGGTGGTGTAATATTGGATAAAGCACCAAACCAGAAAACAAAGAAGTGAGCCGCTAAAGGCATTACACCCGCTTTAATTAAGATAGGTGACACTGTAACAGCTACGACAATATATAATGCTGTTGAAGGTAAACCCATACTTAATACAATACACACTAGCATAACGACTAATAAGATCATCCATAATGTGTTATCTGTCATTGAGACAATATTAAATGCTAATGTTGCACCGATACCTGTCATTGTAACAACACAGATAATGACACCTATGGCAGCACAAGCGATAGTCACTTGAACAGATCCACGAGCAGCTTCAGCCAAGGCGTCGGCCACTTTAGTTAACGTCATACGGACTGATTTATCAGGTGTAATCCAGCTTGCAACAATAATGGTTAGAATACCTAAGAAACCTGCATAAATAGGTGTTTTGCCCACTAATAAGGTGCCAATAACAATAACTAAAGGCAGTAATAATAAACCACGTGCTTTTAATACCGCTTTAACTTGTGGGATATTCTCTTTACTTAAACCTTTTAATCCTTGTTTTTTAGCTTCGATATCAATCGCCATAATTAATGCTGCGTAATACAACAACGCTGGAATAATCGCGGCAATAACAATCGTGGTATAAGAAATCCCTAAAAAGCCCGCCATAATAAATGCGGCAGCACCCATAATAGGTGGCATTATCATACCGCCTGTTGATGCAGTTGCTTCTACGGCGCCTGCAAAGCGAGGTGTTAATCCAATGTTTTTCATTAAAGGAATGGTAAAGGTACCAGTTGTCGCTACGTTGGCGACGGCACTTCCACTTAATGAACCAGTTAATGCAGACGAAATAACAGCAACTTGGGCAGGACCACCACGACGACGACCCGCAAGAGCAAGTGCTAAATCATTAAATAGTGCTGTTGCGCCACTCACACTTAAGAACGAGCCAAAAAGAATAAAGACAACAATTGCTGTCGAGGCTGTTGAAAGGGTGATCCCAAAGATACCTTCACTGGTCATAAATAAGCGGTATAACAATCTTTCTACAGAAAATCCTGCATGACCGAAAATCCCCATAAAATACTGACCAAATAAAGCGTAGATAATGGCAAATGTAGCAAGTCCTGGAATAAAGTAGCCAGTGGTTCTTCTTGCTGCTTCAAACAGTACAATAATTCCTAATATTGCCATGACATAATCGGTCGTATTTGGAATACTTTTTCTCACAACGTGAAGATCGACATAATTAAAGAAAAAGTAGCCATAACTGATTAATGTTAAAGCAATAAAAAGATAATCCCATCCATTAAATTTAGGCGTTGAAAAACGCTTAGAGAATGGAAACAAAATAAAACCTAAAATTAAAATACCGCTAAGAAAAATAGTATTACGGTAAAACTCTTGAGTATTTGATAATGCGTTGGAATAAATAGCATAAAGCGAAATTAATATTGCAAGAGTTGTGGTAATTTTCAGGTAAATACCTGCAAGTTGGCGATTGCCGGAGCTTGCTTCTTTATCTAATGCAGGTGGCTCTACCGGAGTTAGGTGGTCATTGTTAGTCATAACTCACTCCTGTTATTTATTATTAGTCTGCGTTTGAGCTTCTGGCGGAATAAGATAATCAGGGATCTCTAATCCGATTTCTTTGTAGTAGCGGTAAGCCCCTAAATGTAATGGTACAGAAACACCTTTTAATGCATTTTCTGTGGTGATGTACTTGGCTGCGCTATGAACTTGATGAACTTCAGGCAGGTTCTCAAACATGGTTTTTGTCAGCTCATAAACTAAATCATTATCAATGCTGGTTGTGGTCATTAAGATATTAGGTTGAGCAATCGTATTGACCATTTCAGCTTGACGAGGGTAGGTGTTGGCGGGTATTTCAAATCGAAACCATGAATTTGCCACATGATTGATATCATCAAGTTGCTTATCTGTGACTTCGAGTAATTTTGCACTGACACCACTTGCATACATATCAGTTACCGCTGAAGCAGGCACACCAGCAGGTAATGCGCCACCATCAAGGCGACCATCCCGCATGGCAGAAACCGTATCACCGTATCCAAGATATTCTGGAGTGATATCTTTCTTGGTTAAATTAACGCCTTTAAGAATAATAATTGTAGATTGTTCAGTACCGCTGGCTTGAGGGCCAACAGAAAAACTTGTTGTACGAATATCGTCTAATGTGCCTGTTTTTACTTTGTTGTCCATTAAAACAAAGTGCTCAACATTGGGCCATAACATAGAGATTGAACGAAGATTTTTTTCTGGTTTACCTTCAAAATTACGCACACCTTCATAGGCTTCTACGGCTAAAAGGCTTTGTAATATTGAAAGTTGAGCTTCATTTTTCTGCATTAAATAGATATTTTCTATTGAACCAGCAGAAGATTGCCCAGTGACTTGAATGCCTCTATCCTTAAGATGCGTACTCCATACGTTTGCTAAACCCACTCCCATCGGATAATACGTTCCTCCTGTTGAAGCGGTTGCTACAGAGAGAAATTGTTTATTCGCATTCTCTTTTTTGCCGATTACTGCTAATGAGATAACAGCAATAACAGCAACAAGACCGATGGCAAGCTTTGTTTTTCTTATTCTCATGATGTTGTTCCTGTACATAAAAACGCAGGTGAATGTTTCACACTAACTTGTATACAACATGACAACTTTTATAGAAACAAGGAACGTTAAGAAATTGTGAAGTAGCGTAATGAATTTAAAACAATAAAATAACAATTTGTGATCAACGTAGTAATTATGCAATTTTTAATCATAATTATGGTGATAATCATAAAACACAAAAGAAAATATCAATAACTTGCTAGAGAAACGATAAAATGAGCTAAAAAACAACCTATTTATCGATAATAAAAAATAAAATGAAAAAATAAAGGATCAGAAAATCGTTAAATAATTCGATAAAAAAGAGGATAAATAGACCATTTTTAGTGTTAAGAAGATAAATAAAGGTTAGCAGTAAAGCTTGGTAGTAAGCTTAGTCGTAATTAAAACACTTATAAGGTAATGGAAAGCACGCCTGTTGCAATCAGTACAAACATCGCTGACCAAATTAATGCAGAAATAGCGCTGGTGATGTAAATACCGTATGTGGGTAGTTTTAATAGGCCAGCACTAAAAGGCGTTAAATAACGAAATACAGCGAGGAATCGAGAGATAAATAAAATATAGTGGGTCTTATTTTTTAATAACTGTTGAACTCGATTAATTTTTGATTGATAACGCTTAACCCATGCCTTGAGTCGAGGAAATCGATAAATAGAACGACCTAATTCATAGCTAATAATCGAGCCTAATAGTGCACCACAACTGGTTGCTAGCCAAAGAAAGATAGGTGAGTAAAGAGGCAAACAGGCACCAAAAATAAAGATTAGCATTAAAGATGCAGGAGGTAAGAATGAAGAAATACCAATAGTCGATTTTCCTGCCGTGATTAAGGTAATGGAGAGAAAAAGTGTAAGAGGAGATAAATGACCTAACGAGTCTAATAGAGTGTGAATAATTTCCATTTTATTATCTCCAGCAACAAAATAAACAACATCGAACGCTAATAATAGAGAAATAAACCTTAAGATTATTATGAGTTAATTTTATGATTTTTATTTATTTCAACTAACATTTTAGCCCATTCAATAGGGGAATTTTTTGTTGGTAATTTTAATTTTTGGCTTAATGAGTATAGCGTAGGTGCAGGTATATCTGAAAGAGATTGCAATGTTGAGTTCATTAATACCTTTTCAGGTACGTCATCAGCAATTAATTTACCTGAAGATAAATGAATGACTCGCTGAAAATGGCGTGCAGTAAAGTCCAGATCATGGCTAATAGCAAGAACAGATGTCCCTAATGTTTTTTGTACTTGAAGCCAATTTTTAAAACAAGTTAGCCAATGCGCATCAAAATCGCGAGTAGGTTCATCAAGCAGTAATATTTGAGGGGATAGAATACTTAAACTGGCGACGGCAACCATTCTGCGCTGGCCAGCGTGTAAATCTAAAGGATGAACATCAGCAACATCACTTAAACCACAAAGTATTAATGTTTCATCTAAACGTTTTTTAATTTCATCTTTAGAAAACTTGCGTTGTTTCAGGCCAAAAGCGACTTCTTTTTCTACTGTATTATGAAATATTTGTCGTTCAGGCTCTTGGAATAATACACCAATATATTGAGCACGTTGCTCGGCTTTCATTTGAGATAATGACTGATTATTGAGTTTTACCTCACCTTCATTGGGTGTTAATAATCCCGCAATTAAACGTAATAAGGTTGATTTACCCGCACCATTATCACCAACGAGTGCTACCCATTCACCTTGATCTAACGTTAAAGATAATTGAGAAATACAGGATGGAACATCTTCACTCCAACGATAGGACACTTTATCCAGCTGTAGCATAAAACTCCTTAAAAGCCTTAAGCAAAGCTTTATCGTTATTTACAATATTTTTGTTCCAATAATGGTTTTCAACTAACCAATTTAAAGCTTGCCATGAATCAGGAGCATTAATTGTTGAAAATAAGAAAGGAAATATATCTTCTAAGGTGCCTGTTGCTTTTGTTTTTCCTACTTCTAACAATAAAAATTGTTCACTAAGCGTTATTGCAGGTAATAAGTTACGTTCAAAAATAATCACACTGCATTTATGTTCTTCTGAATATTGTTTTATACGTTGTTGTAATTGTTGTGTCGCATTAGGCGTTAAACGATTAAATGCTTCATCAAGTAATAATAATTTGGGGTGCATGGCAAGGGCACTTGCAATCACAACTCGCTGAGCTTCTCCGCCCGAAAGTGTAGAAGGGTGGCGAAAACGTAAACTGTCGCATTGTGTTAATACCATTGCTTCTTTTACACGAAATCGAACTTCATTATCGCTTAATCCTAAGTTTTCAGGACCAAAAGCAATCTCTTGTTCTACAGTAAAAGCACAGCCTGAGAGCTGTAATTGGGGGGATTGTTGAACGAGTTGTCGTCCTGGGGCCAGCGACACTAATCGGCTTTTATCTAGAGCAATATTTTGTACAATTCCCAAACCTTGCACTGAGCCTGTTAATAAATCGGGATACCAACCTGCTAGTAATTGGGCAAGAAGGCTTTTTCCACTGCCATTACCTCCCAAAACAACAAGCCATTCTCCTTGTTTTAATTGCAAATCAATAGGGCCAATAATCGGTTGCTCATCGCCTTTAAGGGTAAAACTAAATTGCTGAAGACTTAGTACCATAGCCAAATAGCTCCTTCAACAAAGATAAGCAGTAAAATCAAATAGCGAAACATCTCTTGTAGTGGGGTATCAGCAGGAGGATAAAGGGTAGTTCGTTTTGCAATAATACGAAACCCTCGCATATCTAATGCAGCACTACGAATAGTTAAGTCACTTAATACATGGCTAATAAGTGGCAAGATAATGGCAGGCAATGTTATTAGACGTTGCCAAAATGAACCATCAAGAGGAACACCTCGCGCTAATTGTGCTTCTCTTATATTATGTAATTGTTGGCGTAATTGTTCTACAAGCAGTAAAGGCCCTGCTAATAAATAGGAAAGGCTCATAGGTAGGCGACTAGCAAATAAAGCTCTGATAAATTGTTCGGTTGAAGTGTACTGCAACCACAATTGAGCACTGCTTATTATTGCTAATAATCTTAGCCATAGCGTTATTGCCATAGTTTGTTTACTGGTATCTAAAATGCCACCTGTTAACCAATATGCAAGCCAACCGCTATGAACTAACCATAAGCCTATTGCCATTGGGATCATCAACCATATGATAAAGCGCCAACGCCAGCGAGAGGCTTTCCAAAGTAATAAGCTAATAAAAGTACCACTGCTGATAATCAGCAGTGGTAAGCTTAATGATAAAAAAAGCACACTAGCACTTAGCCAAAGCCATAATGCCAATGAGGTAAAGGGATGCATTATCAGCGAACCTTAGCCATTGCAGGGAAATTACGTTGTGTTCTTTGTGGTAATTGACGTACTAATAACCAAGCAATAATTGCTGATAATATTTTATCGGCAAGATTTGCACCTAATACAGTAATTGCAACAGATTCAATAAGCCCTTCACCAACAGCATGAAAATAAGCGACAAAGAAATCTGCGCCACTTCCAGTTGCACCACCAAATAAATAAGTACGAATTGGAACAGCGACAATCATCAGCGCTAAAGTAATGACAACGCCTGAGCCAATAACACGAATTAAAGAGCGAAAACCGCCTGCACGCGCTAATAAACCTGCACTTAATCCTATCATCATGGCAACAGGTGCAAATGCGGCAGCCATTGGACCACTAATTAACCCCCATAATAGGTTGGTTAATAATCCAGTAAATAATGCAACCCACGGCCCACCTAATAATGCACAGATAAGTGTGCCAATAGAGTCTAAAAAGATAGGAAGTTTGACCATAGAGGTGATTTGACCACCGATCATATTTATTGCAATAGAAACAACAATGAGCACAAGAGTACGGCTCGAAATTTGAGGAGTTGTAGACATAGTTTAAAAACCTTTACAAAGGATAGTGACTATTGGTTTTATTATTTTGCGTCAATAGTGCTTTTTTATAAAAAGGCTATTTACGCGGTGTGATGACCAACTCCTCATAACCAGAGTGTTCACAAGGCTGACGGCTAAAAGTCACTTGCTCTAACTCACCAATAACGAGCTCTAGCGTCGTGCGCACTGTACAACCTGGCATCATATGTCCACCACACATTAATCCATTTTCATCTGAAACCGCTAAATGCAAATGTTCACCTTGGTCATCTAATGTTCCAATCAGTGAAACAATTTCAAATTTACCTGTAAGATAGCGATTTTCTTCGCGACCTGCAAAGCGTAATACCACATCTGTTAAACTTCCCACACAACCTGCAATAAATGCCGATTTCAGATTTTGTTCTTTAATAATCTGTCGTAATGCCATAATCACATCCTCATTAGGGAGAAGGCGAAGTGCAATAAATCGAGCATGAGAAGAAAGATGAGGTGATTGTAGCATGGTGTTATCCTAAACGATTGACGGGTGTAAATAGGAAAAGCGATACTTAAATCAAATAAGTAAAAGATTAATTATTTCGCTAATCATTGTTATTTTAGGTTTATTTTTCAAGAAAGAAAAGATTGGACCTGTATCAGGTGGGGCTAGCAAAAATACAGAATAGACTTTATTACTGTTCGAAGGTGAACTTGTAGATATAAATATCCAATCAGGAAAATAAATTTATCAAGGAGTGAGCATAAAAATATTGAAACTCGTGTCACTGAATATTTAAATAAAAACAAACAGTAGCGCTACATTAGAAAGCCCTCAGTGATATTTTATATTGCTGGGGCTTTTATATGATTAGTTTAAAATACACTAAATAATTAAATTGTAATCAATATGTTCCATTAGTTTAGCGTTATCTCGATAGTCAACAGGAATAGCAAGTACTGCTGGACCATCTACAGCTATTGCTTCATGTAAAACAGTACGTAATTGAGAAGCACATTCAACAGAAAATCCTTTAGCACCAAAGGATTCAGCGTAACGTTTAAAATCAATTGCCCCAAATTTTACACCAGAATAACGACCATATTTTTCTTGCTCTTGCATTTCTACCATATTATAAGCGTTGTCCACCCAAATAATATGCAAGATATTGGTATTTAAACGAACTGCGGTTTCTAATTCCATGGACGATTGCATAAAACCACCATCACCAGAAACAGAAATAATTTTATCGGATGGACGAACAAAAGAAGCGCCAATTCCCCAAGGTAATGCAACCCCCATTGTTTGTTGTCCATTTGAAATCAGCATTTGTCTTGCTCTAAAACTATAAAGATAACGAGCGAGCCATATATGAAAACTCCCCATATCAATGCAGAGTGTTACATCGTTATCAATAATATTTTGCATCTCATGGATGATGGTTAAAGGGTGAATAGGAGAACCATGCCGAAAATAACTATTTTGTTGCAGAATTTCTCTTTGGTGACGAATTTTCTCTAAAACCTGACGAGTATTATTTGAGAGTGTAATTTGAGATGCGGATTGCTTAGTAAAATAGTGAGTTAAATTATTAATTGTTAATTTGATGTTGCCTGTTAATTCTAAATCAGGGCAGTAAGCTAAATCAATTTCAGCGGGGATCTCATCAATATGAATAATACTGGCATTATTATGATTCCATAATGACGGCTCATATTCGATAGGGCTATAACCCAGAGTAATGACTAAATCAGCGTGAGATAATAACTCATCACCCGGTTGATTATTAAATAAACCAATACGACCAGCAAATAAAGGAAAATGGCGCTGAGCAATCGCACCTGCTGATTGATAAGTACCTACAATCGGGAGAGGGCAAGTATCAAGTAGCATTTGTAATGCTAATGCATTTTCAGGGTAACTAGCTTGTAGTCCTAATAAAATAACGGGGCTTTTGGCATTCAGTAGTAATTTAACAGCTTCTTGGATGGCATCATTATTTGCACTACCAATATTGGATTTTGATTTAGGTACTAATATTGGGCTACTCACTTCATTATTTAAAATATCCATTGGGAAAGTTAAAAAAGCGGAGCCCGGTCTTCCTGATTCTGCATGGCGAAATGCATTAGCCAAAGTTTCGGAAATTGATTTTGAAGAATCAATTTCAGCACAAAATTTAGTAATAGGATTAAACATGGTAACGGTATCCATGCTTTGATGAACCAGTTTTAATCTATCGGAGGATTTTACTGATCCTCCCAATGCAACTAATGGATCACCTTCAGACGTTGCTGTTGCAATGCCTGTCGCAAGATTAGAGCATCCTGGCCCTGATGTTGCGATAGCTACTCCCGCTTTACCTGTTAAACGACCAACCGCAGCTGCCATAAATGCGGCGTTAGCTTCATGACGAACAACCACTGTTTCAATGCTGGAATCAACAAGAGAATCAAATACACGATCAATTTTTGCCCCCGGAATACCAAATACTTGTTTAATGCCATGTTGTTCTAACTGTTTGACAACTAAATCTGCACCACATTTCCAATGAGGAGTATTCATATAACCTTCTTTGATTTTGCAAGTGAATAAAAAATTGGATTGAGAATAAAATGAAGTGACTTTTAAATTAATTTTCGGCTTTTTCTATTGCTTGATGGAGATTGTCTGGCGTTAAGTTAGCTTGTAGAAAAGCGGATTGGCTGGGTAAATCAATGGTAAGGCGAGAAATGATGCCGATTTGTAATGTGCCCTTTTTTAAGTAGTAATCAAGAACATGACCACCGCCTTGGCGTTGTTGATTAATATAATGTTCATGAAACCCTGCAACATTTATTCCTTGAGTAAATTGTGGTGAGCGAAAACCCGCAATAGTCCCTGTTTCATTGTGAAAGGTAAAAATAGGCTGATTCTCGATAGCCTCTAACATCGGAAGGTAGGGAGGCTCTTGGCGAGGAACGGTGCGTGTTTTAACTAATTCAAATTCGCCTTCAATTCTGATTGCACAAAATAAATTATCGGAAGGAACATATTGATTAATTACATTGTGTATTTCTTTTTGTGATGCACCATAAGAAAAGTGATGTTCAATATCACAATTAAAAAATGTCATTACAGCAAAAGGAGATTTTTGAGAATTTAATGCCTTTCGCGCACTACCATCAGAGCGTAGCTGAAAAACATTACTGTCGAATGCAACTAATTCACCATCAAGTTGATTGAATGTTCCTAAACCAAAATCACCATGCTTTAATAAATCAGCAATAGTGATATCACTGTCATATACACCCGCAATTAAACTACTCATTAATGAATTTTGATAAATAGTACATTCGGGATGATTATTAATATAATTATTTAAGTTGTTTATTATTTCTTGCCCACATAGGCAACCACTCTCTTTATTCTGTTTAATATCGCTATTATCTCGCATGTTATATTTAAGACTGCTATTCATAATAAAACCGATCCTTATTAAATAAAGATAGCCATTGCTTGACTATCAAATTTATTATTAAACCAACACATGAATTTTTCAAATGTTTTAATTGTTATTGAATAGCGTGTGATAGTTGTGTACTTAAAAAATAAGTATAGATTATTTTTTGTTGTGATTTAATAAACCTTATTAACTTAATTCGTTCTGATATTTAATGTGGTTATTGATGGGGTTTATTAAACTCTTTTATATCAAAGTAAAGTTAAAAATAGTTAATTTTATGATTTTAAAATCGAATCATTTGTGTGGGTAAATAAATTTTCCATCATGATTTCTACAATTTTTAGAACGATAAATCTGATTGTGGTAGTTTTATTAAATTAATGACTTTATCTCTTTATCATGATGATGAAAAAATTAGAGAGAAAGCTAGAGTTTTATATAACAGATATCTTGAACTTAAGGAAGTAAAGCCTTTTGTGGGAAAAACTAATTTTAGTAACGGGTGTTATCGTGTTAACTGGGGAAGTAAAGAATATAATAATTACATTTTTATTAGTAAAAATAATGCTATGATAATTAATCATGAAAATATAACTAAAATGCTATTTAATAAATATATGGAGTGTGATGTAAAATGGAATAAGTATTTTAATTATATTAATGAAAAGTATGTAAAAAATAATCATATTAACAATAATTATTTATTTGGTGAGGTTTTTAAAGTTTTCAGAAATAATTATAATATGTCTGTTAATAAAATTAAAATTGATAAGTTTTTATCGTTACTTAAGCTTAGTGACTATCAAAAAAAATTCCAATCAAAATGGATGGGCATACCTACAGCTTCTCAGGAAGATTTTCTTGATACTGAAAAGTATAAAGATATATCAATAATATTTGAAAATTTATTACTCATTCCAGAGGATAAAAAAGAAAAGATTTTACTTAAGCCTGAACATTATGAAGATATTTGTAAGGTTTTTGAATTGACGTCGTTAGATAATAAAGAAAAATCTAAATATTTACTAAGTCTTGCTATATTGTTCATTGATTTTGTATATAATTTTACTTTTGATGTATATATAAAAGAATACTATCAACCTATGTTAAGTTATGCATGTGCATTAATAAATAAAGCAAATGAATTAAATGTAGAATTGATGGGTAATAAATATACAAAATGGATTGATACATTTTCTGAATACAATATGTACAGGTATTCTAAAATTAAAGGTGCTTTACTGAAGATGAAAAAATATGCAAATAAACACTTTGAGCCAATTTATCGAAAAATAGTACCTTTACAGTGGCTAAATCAATAAAGATAAATATTTATTTTAAGAAAAAATGGAATATATATTTTATCTTATTATTTATTAACTAATAGAAAACCACGTATTTGAGTTTTCCTCAAATTACGTGGTTTGTCATTATATGGGAAATATTTAGACGTTGAACAAGAAGTTCATTACATCGCCATCTTGAACGATATATTCTTTACCTTCTGCACGCATTTTTCCTGCTTCTTTAGCGCCTTGCTCACCACCGTAAGTGATAAAATCGTTATAAGCGATAGTTTGAGCACGGATAAAGCCTTTCTCAAAGTCAGTGTGGATTTTACCTGCCGCTTGTGGTGCCGTTGCACCTACAGGAATAGTCCATGCGCGTACTTCTTTAACGCCAGCAGTGAAGTAAGTTTGTAAGTTCAATAATGAGTAACCTGCGCGAATAACACGGTTTAAGCCAGGCTCTTCAATACCTAAATCTTGCATAAACTCTTCACGTTCTGCATCTTCTAACTCAGCAATATCTGCTTCGATAGCGGCACAAACAGGAACAACTACAGAGCCTTCTGCTTCTGCTATTTTGCGAACAGTTTCAAGATATGGGTTATTTTCAAAACCATCTTCATTAACGTTTGCAATATACATTGTTGGTTTTAACGTTAAGAAGCTTAAATAACGAATAGTTGCTTTTTCTTCTTCAGTTAAATCTAAAGCGCGTAACATACCTGCATTTTCTAAATGCGGTAAGCATTTTTCTAACACTTCCATTTCTGCTTTAGCAATTTTATCGCCACCTTTTGCTTTTTTCTGATTACGGTGCATTGCACGTTCACAGGTATCTAAGTCAGAAAGGGCTAATTCAGTATTAATGGTTTCGATATCTTCAGCAGGATCAACTTTACCTGCAACGTGAATGATATTGTCATTTTCAAAACAACGAACCACATGGCCAATCGCTTCAGTTTCACGAATATTTGTTAGGAATTGGTTACCTAAACCTTCACCCTTAGATGCACCTTTTACTAAACCTGCGATATCAACAAATTCCATTGTTGTTGGTAAAATACGCTGTGGTTTAACAATTTCAGCTAGTTTATCTAAGCGAGGATCAGGCATTGGAACAACACCTGTGTTTGGCTCGATAGTACAGAATGGGAAGTTGGCTGCCTCAATACCTGCCTTAGTTAAGGCATTAAACAGTGTAGATTTCCCTACGTTAGGCAGACCGACGATACCACATTTAAATCCCATAAACGTTCACCTTGTCACATAAAAACAACAGGAGGGAGTATTCCTGTTGTGTGCTGTTAAAAAAATTTGGCGCTATTATAGAGCAAATCCCTGTTTGATTAAATCATCAGGGATTAATCGCACAAAAGAAGAGGGGCGTTTTAGCCTCTGAATATTAAAATTACTTAATTTATCAATATAATGATTACGCCTTAAAGCTATGTAAGCGGTTTATTGCTTTCTCATAACCATCACGCATTAAAATGTCTGTGCATGAAAGAGCTTCATCAATAGCGTCATCAATTAATTTTTGTTCATTCATTGGTGGCTTGCCTAATACAAAACCAACAACTTTATTTTTATCACCAGGGTGACCAATACCAATGCGTAAACGATAGAAGTTCGGATTATTAGCAAACTTACTTTGAATATCTTTTAATCCGTTATGACCGCCATTGCCACCACCTAACTTCATTTTGACAACACCGGGCGGTAAATCCAGTTCATCATGTGCAACTAAAATTTCATCAAGCTCGATACGATAGAAATTTGCCATCGCCTGTACCGCTTTACCACTTAAGTTCATAAAAGTTGTAGGTACTAATAGTCGAACATCATTACCGTTCAAATTAATGCGAGCGGTGTAACCAAAGAATTTACTCTCTTCTTTTAGAGATTGTTGATGACGTTGAGCCAATAAATCAACATACCAAGCTCCCGCATTATGGCGAGTCTGGGCATAATCTGCACCGGGGTTTGCTAACCCGACGATAAGTTTAATTTTACTCACAATAGCCTTTCACTGTTATCGTCTTAAAAGAAAGGCCATAGTTTACCTGTCTAAGCTCAGAAGCACAAAATAGATTACATAGAATGTTTTTTGGGAATGATAAGTGGAGGGAATGACTGCTTTTTGATTTAACAAAAAGAGCTAAAATGACAAAATTGGCGTCATTTCCTTCTTTTAAAAGAAAAAAACACATTTTTTGTTAAGATTTGTCAATAAATTTCGGAGCGATGTGATCCCTTCGACAATAACTCCTTAGTATTTATGGCTATAATAACTGCAAAGAACGAAAGGTTATTCGATAGGTTATTTGATGTATTTTGTTGTTGAATCGTCTGACGACGCGCTTGGAGGTGCAACATGAAATATAAACATGCATATGCAATTGGTAATTTATGTATGGCTACGGGGATGATTGTTATGCTCGGTAGTCTCGGTTATACGCTTCTTACTCATATTTTCCCATTAGGACTCCCTGAGTTTTTATCAGATATCTCTTTAATGGGGATCTTTATTGGTGCTTTGGTTTGGTTAGCTGGCGCCCGTATTGGTGGTAGAGAAACAATAGCAGAAAGATATTGGTGGTTACGTAACCATGATGAACGTTATCGTCGTCATGACAATCACCGTTACCCATAATATTATTATCACAAGTAAATATCAGATTAGATAAAAATAATAATGAAGTTAATAACTGATATTAAGTGAATAATAGTTATCATTATGTGTTGTAATACACACCTATAGACCCGTTTAATGATAACGGGTTTTTTGTTGCCTAAAATTCTTATTCTAGAAAAAATAACAAAAAACCCGCTATAGCACAGGCTATAGCGGGTTTAGTTATCTCAAATTGCAATGAATGTTATAACAAATTAATGTTCAAACATCGCAGAAATTGACTCTTCATTGCTAATACGGCGAATTGCTTCAGCTAGCATGCCAGAAAGGGTCAATGAGCGGACTTTATTTAATGCTTTGATTTCTGCTGATAACGGAATTGTATCGCAGACAACCACTTCATCAATAACAGAGCTTTTGATGTTCTCAACAGCATTACCAGAGAAGATTGGGTGAGTCGCGTAAGCAAATACACGTTTAGCACCACGTTCTTTAAGCGCTTCAGCTGCTTTACACAATGTACCGCCTGTGTCGATCATATCGTCAACAAGGATACAGTCGCGGTTAGCAACATCACCAATAATATGCATAACTTGAGAAACGTTAGCACGAGGGCGACGTTTATCAATGATAGCCATATCAGTGTCATTCAGAAGCTTAGCGATAGCGCGAGCGCGAACAACACCGCCAATATCTGGAGAAACAACAATAGGGTTGTCCAAATCTTTTTGAAGCATATCTTCTAAAAGAATTGGGCTGCCGAAGACATTGTCAACCGGTACATCAAAGAACCCTTGGATTTGTTCTGCGTGTAAGTCACAGGTTAAAACACGGTCTACGCCTACACTAGATAAGAAATCCGCAACAACTTTTGCCGTAATAGGAACACGGGCTGAACGAACACGGCGATCCTGACGGGCATAACCGAAGTAAGGAATAACAGCAGTGATACGACCAGCGGAAGCTCGACGTAATGCGTCAACCATGACCACTAATTCCATTAAGTTATCATTAGTAGGTGCACAGGTTGATTGAATGATAAATACATCACCACCACGTACGTTTTCGTTGATTTGCACACTGACTTCACCGTCGCTAAAACGACCTACAGCCGCGTCTCCTAGGCTAGTGTAGAGTCGGTTGGCAACACGTTGAGCCAGTTCCGGGGTTGCGTTACCAGCAAAAAGCTTCATATCGGGCACGAGAAAAACCTCAGGCTTGCGTCCAGAGAGAGATATTGTTGACCAGTAAAGAACGTGTTTATGAACATAAGGTTTGTAAACATCATCTTACGGGTGCAATAACACAGGTATCCTTGAGCGGAATAAATGCAGAGGAGAAATGTTGGCGCCTTGCGCTACAAATCCATGCACCCACTCAGGGGCGTTAACTAACACTTCACTAGCGGCAACTTGTGAGTCGAACTCACCGAACACACAGGCACCTGTCCCAGTTAAGCGTGACGGTGCATATTCTAACAGCCACGAAAGCAGATATTCAACCTCACGAAAACGTTTTCTTGCGATCATTTCACAGTCATTTTCGAACGGAGCCTTTAATAATGCGCCAAGAGAGCGAATAGGAGAATTACGTTTTAATTCTGGATCTGTGAAGATTGTCGGTGTTGGAATGGAAATTCCGGGGTGTGCGACCAAATACCATTGCTCTTTTGGCTCTGCTGGGGTCAAAATTTCACCAACGCCTTCGGCAAACGCGGCATGACCTTTTACAAAAACAGGAACATCTGCACCTAAACTTACCCCTAATTCGGCTAAGGTTTCATCACTTAGACCCGCTTGCCAGTGGTAATTAAGTGCAATTAATGTCGTTGCTGCGTTAGAGGAACCTCCACCTAAGCCACCTCCCATAGGAAGTTTTTTATCAATACTGATATCTGCGCCGTGATACTGCAAAGGAATATTATGTTGGTGGCAATAATCACGAAGTAATTTAGCGGCTTTAATAATTAAATTATCTTTATCTTCTACACCATCAATCGGCGTCAAGATAGTTAACTGGGTATCATCACGAGGTGTAATAGTGAGTGTGTCACCATAATCTAAAAATTGAAATAACGTTTGTAAATTATGATAACCATCAGGGCGTTTCCCCGTGATGTAGAGAAAAAGATTTAATTTGGCGGGAGAAGGCCAACTTAGAGTCATTGCTGTATATCCCAGTTATCCATTTTTAATTTGATAGTGCGTTCACCTTGTTTTAGCTCAAGGCGCTGTGGCAGATTGGGTGTGGTACTTGAATCATAAGCTTGGTAAGTCACAATCCAATCGCCTTCAGGGGCAGGTAATGTAACAGATTTTAGTAAGTGATTAGCATCTAACGTGAAATCAGTTGCGTCACCCGGTAAACCAATGAGCCAAGCACGCAGGTTTTTGAGTGGGATAACCATACCTGTGAGCTGGTAAATCATCTCAGCAGGGTTATCGCTATAATATTTTTTACCATTATTATCGGTAACTTCAATCACACCAGGCATGACATTTAAATCGAGTTCTGTTGTGCCTAAAGGATTAGTAAGCAATAAGCGATAACGCTCATCGGCTCTGTCTTGCCAATAGAATCGGGCATAGGTTTTGTTTGTATCTTCGATATAAGCAAAAGCACCTCGGGTTTCATATTGTGAAATTTGTTTTAATGCTTGTTGGCGAGCTTGCCATTGCACATCGTTATCAGATGCCGAGCCTTGAGTCTTTATCTGATTTAGATTACAGGCACTCAGCAACAACGCCGTTAGCGGGATAAGGCGCAGCAGTTGTTTGGTTGAAAAAAAGCGTGAACGCATAGCTGAGACATTCCTTTAATTCGTTATTAGTTGAAAAAAAGAGTATCATAAACCTTATGATATAACGATATTTCGTTAAATTGTGTATAGAAATCTCCTATCACTCAAGTAAGCTCTTTTATTGAATCTGTTCATCAAGTAGAATGGCGGAAATGAAGAGTCCATACTAAATGCGCTGTTTTAGGTTTACACTAAGTCAAGTCGCGAGGCGGTATTTATTCATAACTCGATATAGTTGATATGACGTTATTAGCATTAGGTATTAATCATAAAACAGCCCCCGTTGCTTTACGTGAGAAAGTCTCTTTTTCTCCCGATACCATGGGTGATGCCTTGAATAACCTCTTACAGCAACCCGCTGTCAGAGGTGGTGTCGTGCTGTCTACTTGTAACCGTACTGAGCTCTATCTTAGTATGGAAGACAAAGAAAATAGCCATGAACAGCTTATTCGCTGGTTATGTCAATATCACCAAATAGAGCCAAATGAACTGAAAAGCAGTGTTTATTGGCATCAAGATAATCAAGCTGTCAGTCATTTAATGCGAGTGGCAAGCGGTTTAGATTCTCTCGTATTAGGTGAACCTCAAATTTTAGGGCAAGTTAAAAAAGCCTTTGCCGATTCTCAAAATTATCACTCGCTCTCTTCAGAGCTGGAACGCCTGTTTCAAAAATCTTTTTCAGTTGCGAAAAGAGTGAGAACAGAGACTCAAATTGGTGCTAACGCAGTTTCTGTTGCTTTTGCGGCTTGTACATTAGCGCGTCAAATCTTCGAATCGTTATCTTCTTTGACTATTTTATTAGTGGGGGCCGGTGAGACAATAGAGTTAGTCGCTCGCCATCTTCGTGAACATCAAGTCAAAAAAATCATTATTGCTAATCGAACAAAAGAACGTGCTCAGCGTTTAGCAAATGAAGTTGATGCTGAAGTCATTACATTATCAGATATTGATGAATGTCTTGCACAGGCTGATATTGTCATTAGTTCTACAGCAAGCCCATTACCGATTATTGGTAAGGGAATGGTTGAAAGAGCGCTTAAAAAACGACGTAATCAACCAATGTTACTGGTGGATATCGCGGTTCCTCGTGATATTGAACAAGATGTCGAAAAGCTTAATAACGTTTATCTTTATAGCGTTGATGATTTAGAAGCGATTATTCAACATAACCGTGAACAACGCCAAGCAGCTGCGGTTCAAGCTGAACATATTGTCCAGCAAGAAAGTGGGCAATTTATGGATTGGCTGCGAGCACAAGGTGCTGTGGGTGCAATTCGAGAATATCGAGACAGTGCTGAAATGTTACGTGCAGAAATGACAGAAAAAGCCATCACATTGATACAAAACGGAGCGGATGCAGAAAAAGTCATCCAACAGCTCTCTCATCAATTGATGAATCGTCTTATTCATACACCAACAAAATCTCTTCAACAGGCTGCCAGTGATGGTGATATTGAACGCCTGAATCTATTACGTGAAAGTTTGGGTATTACCCATAATTAACTTTGTCTAACAGGATCTTAATCTACGAATGAAGCCTTCTATTGTCGCTAAGTTGGAAGCTCTACAAGAGCGTTATGAAGAAATTCAGGCACTTCTGTCAGAAGCTGATGTTATTGCCTCTCAGGAGCGTTTTCGTGCGCTTTCAAAAGAATATTCTCAATTAACTGACGTCACGGCTTGTTTTAGCCAATGGCGAAAAGTGCAAGACGACATTGAAGCATCAGAAATGATGCTTGATGATCCTGAAATGAAAGAGATGGCACAAGAAGAGCTGAGAGAAGCACAAGCATTAAATGATGATTTAGAACAACAGTTACAAGTGCTGTTACTGCCTAAAGATCCTGATGATGAATTTAACTGTTTCCTTGAAATTCGTGCGGGAACAGGGGGAGATGAAGCGGCATTATTTGCTGGTGATTTATTCCGTATGTATAGCCGTTATGCAGAGTCACGTCGTTGGCGTATTGAAGTCATGAATGCTAACGAAGGTGAGCATGGTGGCTATAAAGAAGTTATCGCAAAAGTGGTTGGCGATGGCGCTTATGGTGTATTGAAATTCGAATCAGGTGGTCACCGTGTTCAACGTGTTCCTGAAACGGAATCTCAAGGCCGTATTCATACTTCTGCTTGTACGGTTGCTGTATTAGCAGAAGTACCAGAAGCTGAATTACCTGAAATCAGTCCAAGTGACTTGCGTATTGATACATTCCGTTCTTCAGGGGCGGGTGGTCAGCACGTTAATACCACCGATTCTGCTATCCGTATTACGCATATCCCAACAGGAATTGTGGTGGAATGTCAGGATGAGCGTTCACAGCACAAAAACAAAGCCAAAGCGATGTCTGTATTAGGTGCACGTATTCGTGCGGCTGAAATACAAAAACGCCAAGAAGCGGAAGCTTCTGAACGTCGTAACTTGTTGGGTTCTGGTGACCGTTCTGACCGAATTAGAACATACAACTTCCCACAAGGTCGTGTAACTGATCACCGTATCAACCTCACGTTTTATCGTTTAGATGAAGTAATGGAAGGAAAATTAGATCCATTAATTCAGCCTATTGTAACTGAGTACCAAGCGGATCAACTTTCTGCACTTTCTGAGTTGAATTAATGAATTATGAACAATGGCTGCGTGAAGCAGCCTTGCAATTAATTGAAAGTGACAGCCCTAAACGTGATGCTGAAATTCTACTTGGGTACGTGACACAACGTACCCGCACTTATTTAATTGCCTTTAATGAAACAGTACTTTCGCCAGACGAATTAACACAATTATCGCAATTGCTGACTCGACGTATTAAAGGTGAACCTATTGCTTATTTAGTCGGTGAAAGAGAGTTTTGGTCACTACCTTTAAAAGTCTCACCTGCAACATTAATTCCTCGTCCAGATACAGAATGCCTTGTTGAAAAAGCATTAGAAAAACTACCTTCAGAGCCGACCCGTATTCTTGATTTAGGAACAGGAACTGGTGCTATTGCGTTAGCAATGGCATCAGAACGTCCAGATTGCCATATTATTGGTGTGGATTTTCAACCTGAAGCTGTGGCATTAGCGCAAGAGAATGCGACCAACTTAGCATTAAACAACACAGAATTTATGGAAAGTTGTTGGTTTAGTTCACTCTCTGGGTATCAATTTGGTATGATAATCAGTAATCCTCCTTACATTGATGAAAATGATGAGCATATTCATCAGGGGGATGTTCGTTTTGAACCTTTAACCGCATTAGTTGCTGGTAAAAATGGTTTTGCTGATATTGAGATTATCATTGAAAGTGCTCGTCAGTTTTTAACTGATAATGGCTGGGTGTTACTGGAACACGGCTGGCAACAAGGCGAAGGTGTACGCAATATTTTTATTGATAAGGGTTACTGCTGTGTGGAAACTTTCCGTGATTATGGCGGTAATGAGCGAGTGACAGTAGGTCGTTGGAATTATGATAGAAACCATAGCTGATTACGAATTTAATAAAGCCCCTTTAGTTAAGGGCATGATCCTTATCTCTCAGGCTATTCGACCTGATTTTCCGACCACTTCTGTTGGTTATCAACTAGCGCAGTTAGTTGAACAGGCAGAAGCTGAAATTCCCCAACAAGGAAATACCAAAGAGCAGATAGAAGCACTGCTCAAACTGTTTTATAAACAGTGGCACTTTAGTGGTGCAAGTGGCAAATACTGCCTTTCTGATACGTTATGGTTAGATAAAGTATTAGCAACACACGTAGGCTCTCCTGTTTCACTGGGTTCGATTCTTATTTATATCGCACAAGCGTTAAATTTACCGTTAGTGCCAGTTATCTTTCCTACACAACTTATCATCAGAATAGATATTCCTAATGAACAACCGCTATTTTTAAATCCAATAAATGGTGAATATCTATCACAACATACCTTAGAAGTTTGGTTAAAAGGGAATGTAGGTAGCGCCTCTGTATTATTAGAGGCAGATTTAGAAGAATCAGAATACAGTTCTATTATTCGTAAACTTTTGGATACATTAAAAGTTTCTTTAATGGAAGAAAAGAATATGGAGCAAGCATTAAAAGCGAGTGAAACGGTGTTAATGTTTGATCCTGAAGATCCCTACGAAATACGTGATCGTGGACTTATTTTTGCTCAGTTAGAGTGCAACCATGTGGCGATTTCTGACTTAAACTATTTTATTGAGCAATGTCCTGAAGATCCTATTTCAGAAATGATCAAAATCCAAATTCATTCGATAGAACAAAATCCTATTGTTCTACATTAAAAATTTAAGAAACGTACTTAATTAACACAGTACATTACAAACAGTATAGGGATAAATATGCAACATAAAGTGGTGAATATTGGTGATATCAAGGTAGCAAACGACCTGCCATTTGTGCTTTTCGGTGGCATGAATGTATTAGAATCGCGCGATTTAGCCATGCGTATTTGTGAGCATTACGTCACTGTAACTCAAAAACTGAATATTCCTTATGTATTCAAAGCTTCTTTTGATAAAGCAAACCGTTCTTCAATCCACTCTTACCGTGGTCCAGGCTTAGAAGAAGGAATGAAAATTTTCCAAGAGTTAAAAGAAACTTTTGGCGTTAAAATTATTACTGATGTTCATGAAGCTGCACAGGCTCAACCAGTATCAGAAGTTGTTGATGTTATTCAGTTACCTGCATTTTTAGCGCGTCAAACTGATCTTGTTGAAGCGATGGCTAAAACTGGCGCTGTGATCAACGTAAAAAAACCTCAGTTTGTAAGCCCTGGTCAAATGGGAAATATCGTCGATAAGTTTAAAGAAAGCGGTAACGACCAAGTTATTCTATGCGATCGCGGTAGTAACTTTGGTTACGATAATTTAGTTGTTGATATGCTAGGTTTTCATGTCATGATGCAGGCCTCTCAAGGCGCACCCGTTATTTTTGATGTCACGCACTCACTACAATGCCGCGACCCATTTGGTGCTGCATCAGGCGGACGTCGTGCGCAAGTTGCAGAATTAGCACGTGCAGGGATGGCTGTTGGTCTTGCTGGATTATTCCTTGAAGCTCACCCAGATCCAGATAATGCGCGTTGTGATGGCCCATCAGCGTTACCACTGGCAAAATTAGAGCCTTTCTTAGCGCAAATCAAAGCCATTGATGACTTAGTTAAAAGTTTCCCTGAGTTAGATACCAGCAAATAAAATTGTTATGCAATTGCATACAGTTGTGAATATGTTCGGCGCTGATCTTCAGCGCCGTTATCACGAAAAAATTCATAAAATCACCCTTCATGGCGGTTTCAGCTGTCCTAATAGAGATGGCACATTGGGGCGGGGAGGCTGTACTTTCTGTAATGTTTCCTCTTTTGCTGATGAGCAAACACAATATCATTCGATAGAAGAACAAATTGCATTGCAAGCCCAAAATATTAACCGTGCGCATCGTTATCTTGCCTATTTTCAAGCCTATACCAGTACTTATGCCGAAGTAGAATACTTACGTACGTTATATGAAACCGCATTATTACAAGCGGATATGGTTGGGTTATGTGTCGGAACTCGGCCAGATTGTGTCCCTGTTAGCGTATTGGATTTATTGCAAGGTTATCGCGATAAAGGCTATGAAGTATGGTTAGAACTTGGTTTACAAACGGCTCATGATAAAACATTGAAGCACATTAATCGTGGGCATGATTTTCAATGTTATCAAGCGACCACTCGAGAAGCTCGTCGGCGTGGTTTAAAAGTGTGTACGCACCTTATTGTTGGACTGCCACGAGAAGATCATCTATTTAATATGCAAACATTAGAGCGTGTGGTAGATACAGGTACTGATGGGCTTAAATTACACCCATTACATATTGTTGAAGGCAGCACGATAGCTAAAGCATGGAAAGCAGGGCGTATTAATGCATTGACGCAAGATCAGTATGTTTATACTGCGGGTGAGATGATCCGCCATACTCCTCCTGAAATTATTTATCACCGAGTGTGTGCTAGCGCTAGAAAACCCACCTTATTAGCTCCTGAATGGTGTGAGAATCACTGGTTGGGAATGAATGCACTTTATCAAGATTTATTAAAAAAGGGTGTGCAAGGAAGCGGGATTGGTAATGCGTTTATTCCTAATTAAGTGAATTATTTTTTATATTAAGAATGAGCGTTGAAATTAATAATTTCTCAAATTAAATCTTATAATTATTCATAATTAAAAACGCCTTTAATCTTTATTTAATATTGATTAAAGGCGTTAATTTTTTATCTGAAATTCTAAACCGCTACTGAATTAATTCCAAATCATCCAGTGCTTTTTGTAATGAAGGATAGAAATTCAGAGTATCTTCAATTGGTGTGACTCTTGCTCTGGCCAACGTTTTTAAAGGCTGGAAAGGAATATCACAAACAATCACATGGGTATCATGTTTAACATCAGTGACAAAATGCTGGAATGCATGTAATCCACCTGCATCTAACACAGGAACAGCATCCCATTGCATAATAACGGTTTTATAACCTTTACTACGCTCACGTAACTCATTAAAGATACGCTCAGCGGCGGCAAAGAATAATGGACCATTAACACGCACAACTAATAATTGTTTATCATCATCAGTATAAGGGGATTCAGTTATTTTGGTCATATTGGCAATACGACGCATAAATAACAGTGAAGCCAACACAATACCGATAGTAATGGCAATAACCATATCAAAGAGAACGGTGAGCGATAAGCATAATACTAAGACAATAATATCGTCTTTAGGAGCGTGTCGAATAAGATCAATAACTTTACGTGCTTCACTCATATTCCATGCAACAATTAACAGCAGTGCGGACATTGCGGCTAAAGGTAAATAAGAAAGAAAAGGGGCTAATACAAGTAAAGTTAGCAACACCAATAATGAGTGAACAATAGCAGAAACAGGTGATGTTGCACCTGCACGTACGTTAGCAGCAGAACGTGCAATCGCCGCGGTTGCTGTAATACCACCGAAGAAAGGTGCGACAATATTACCAACACCTTGTCCGACTAACTCACCATTAGAGTGATGCTTTTTGCCTGTCATACCATCAAGTACAACTGCACATAATAATGATTCGATAGCACCTAACATTGCCATTGAAAAGGCTGCGGGTAATAAAGCAGAAACAGTGCTCCAATTTAATTCAAGAGATGTACCTGAACTTGGTAAATTCCAAGGTAAAACAAACTGAGGCAAAATAGGTGGGATACCTTGCCCAGTTGTTCCATTAGGAAGCATATAACTAAATTGTGAGCCAATAGTTGCAACGTCATGACCGAACATATTCACAATACCCATTACTGCTGTACCTGCGATTAAAGCGGGTAAGTGTCCGGGTAAGCGTAAATTCAGCTTAGGCCAATAAATTAAAACTAACAGTGTTGTCAGGCCAATAAGTGTATCACCAAGATGAATAGTCGGTAATGCAGAGCCTAGAGCAATTACTTTATCAATATAAGTTTCTGGCACATGCGCTAATTCAAGACCAAAAAAGTCTTTTACTTGCATTGTGGCAATAGTGATAGCAATTCCCGAAGTAAATCCAAGTGTTACAGAAACAGGAATATACTCAATAAGCTTGCCAAAGCGAGCTAATCCCATAACCACTAAGATAACGCCAGACATGAGCGTAGCAATCAATAGGCCACTCAAACCAAACTGTTGTGATACAGGATAAAGGATCACAACAAAAGCGGCAGTAGGCCCTGACACGCTGTATCGAGAGCCACCAGAAACAGCAATGACTATACCGGCAATAGCTGCGGTATAAAGACCGTATTGCGGAGGAACACCGCTACCAATTGCCAAAGCCATGGCTAAAGGTATCGCGATAATTCCGACGGTGATCCCTGCAATAATATCTTTTAATAAACGCGCAAAAGAGTAAGGCTCTTTTACACATGCATCAATAAATGCACTAAAGGGGCGAACCCGGTTAACTTTATGAGTTTTCATTTAGGATTAAACCAAAATAAGAAGTCAGATGCCGAATAACGGCGATAAGGAAAAGAGAGGATATCGCTTTTATTCGCTGATAATAATGTGATATATCAAATTATTAATGCATATCTTAAAGCTTAGTAAAAATAAAATCAATTAAACTAATAAGTTAACCTAAATAGATAACGCAATGTATCTTATTGTATTTATTCTGTTGCTTGCTTGAAAATAAAGTTTAAATTTATTTTAAAATTATAAAAAGCGTTTTATTTTAGAATAAATGTCGTTTAGAGATAGAGTAATAAAAATATTTTTACGTCATAAAAATCGGATAGACATAAATAACAATTACATAAGTTTTTTTAACTCATTAAAATTAATTATCAAAGCTTATTAAGCGATGAGAAATTATTAAATAAAACGATTAAGTAAAAAATAAAATAAAAAATGTGTTGTATACTAACAATAATATCATCAAAAAATGAAAAGTTGCTGGATATAAACAAGTCAGTGAAGAGAAAACGAGACTAAAAGTGTAGATAATTTCGGACAAAAAAATAGAGCCTAGCTGAAAAACTAGGCTCTATCTTAGAATATGGCGGTGAGAGAGGGATTCGAACCCTCGATACGTTGCCGTATACACACTTTCCAGGCGTGCTCCTTCAGCCTCTCGGACATCTCACCGTATTGTCGTTGGATATGTACTTAACATCTCTCAACGGGGCGCTACTATATGGAAAAGGATCATAGGCGTCAACAGCTAAATGCATTTTTCCTTTAACTTTTGTATCAAGCAGTCAAATAAAAAACAATATGCACAAATGCTAGGCAAATTATGCAGTAAAGCAATACTAATATGGATTGTTGTACTGAACAGAGAATTAAGAATTTCGTTAACTGGTTAACATTCTCAACATTTTTATTAACAACTTATTCAAAGAGACTTGAAATCAGAACGTAACCCTCGCACCCTATGATAAAAATGCTGGAGGAAGGCAAAATGAATATTATTTATTATCATCCTTTTTTTGACGCAGAAACATGGATCAATGGTATGAAGGCGCGTTTACCGAATGCCAATATACGCATTTGGGAACCTGGCGATAATCAACCTGCAGATTACGCTATGGTTTGGCTTCCTCCTTATGAAATGCTAGCCAGTCGCAATCACCTTAAAGGTATTTTTGCCTTAGGAGCAGGGGTCGATGCTATTTTAAAACAAGAACAACAAAAGCCGGGTACATTACCAACAGGTGTTCCTGTTATGCGTTTAGAAGACACCGGGATGGGGCTTCAAATGCAAGAATATGCGATTGCTAAAGTGATGTATTACTTTCGTCGAATGGATGATTATAAACGCCAACAATCACAACGTTTATGGAAACAACTTCCTGCACATTCTTATGATGATTTTGTTATTGGTGTTTTAGGGGCTGGTGCTTTAGGTGGGAGTGTTGCGACTAAACTTGCTGAACTTGGTTTTAAAGTGCGTTGCTGGAGTCGCAGTGAAAAACAAATTAAAAATGTTGAAAGCTTTTATGGTAAAGAACAACTCAATGATTTTCTCAAAGAGTGTAATTTGCTAATTAACTTATTACCTTATACGCCAGAAACACATGGTATTTTGAATTTTTCACTCTTTGAGCAACTTAAACCTTCTTCTTATTTGATTAATTTAGCACGAGGTGCGCATTTAGTTGATCAAGATTTATTAGAAGCGATAGATCAAGGGCATATTGCTGATGCCACTTTGGATGTTTTTGCTCAAGAGCCATTAGCGGGAATGCACCCCTTTTGGACACATCCTCGTGTTTCAATTACGCCACATATTGCTGCTTTTACAATTCCTAATATTGCGATGGATACGATTGTTGAAAATATCCAACGAATTGAGAAAGGAGAAACTCCTTTTGGTGTGGTAGATATGAAAAATGGTTATTAAGTTTATTCTATTTATATTCTAATTTTAGAAAATTTAGAAAAAAGGCGATAAATTTTAGTATATTGCCTTTTTTTTTATTCTGAATTTCAAAAAAATCATTTTTTCCATTATTTATATAATGTAATAAAAATCTGACTGCAAATAGATATCTCTTGCAGATTATCTTATTGAATATTACCTCAAATTTTAATTTTTGAGGTGGTAAATGACTAATAAAGTAATTATGGCCAATCTTGTTCTTTCGGGAATTTATGGTGATAAAAAAGAAACTAAAAATTGGAATTAAACGAATAGATGAACATGTTGATGAAAATAAAGAGACGAATAATAAATTATACAAAATAAAGTTTAATAAAATTGAATGTGATTATAATTTAAATGAAGATAAATTAGATGATTGCTCAGAGAGCATTTATATTGAATATGAAGAATACATACCAAAGTATACTGAAGAGCATTGCTTATCTAGTATGGATAACATGGTGTGGCAACAAGAAGAAAATATATTAAAACTTAATAGGAAAGATTTGAATTTTACAATGAGGTTGGAAGATGGAAAAGTTTTTGTTTCTAATTTACCAGCGAGTTTATCTGCAGATGTAGTGGATGCAAGGAATAATGAGCATCAACTTGATTTAAAATTAAGTGAAAATAAAAAAATAAAATCAATTAAACCCATAAGTAATGAAATTCAAGTCAAAATAAGTGAGGAAAATAGAACAAAAATGTTTTATATGGATTCTTCTTTCATATCTTCAACCGAGAATTATATGTATAAAATTAAAGATCTAAAAGATAAACCACCATTATCATTTCATTCATTAGTTGGGGAAAATAATTATAATAATTATCATTCAGGACAACCATTTTCTTCTCAAAGTCCTAGTCATTTCAGTAGTCGTCATGTTCCATTTTTTTTCATCCATAATTGATAATGTAAGAATACATTTAGCCAAAGCTAAACAACAGCGAATACAAAAAGAATATAAAAAAATGGCATCAGACATTGCTAAAAGTATTGATCCCGGTTTTAGAGGATTTCTTTCTAATATAAAAGGGCTCACAAATACTTCAACATCACCATGTAATAACAAATATAAAGCTTCACATAGTGCTAAAGAAAATAAAAAGTTACATTATGCGGTGTTAAACAGATATGTTAAAGGAATCAATAATGGAAAAACTCAAGGAGAAGTTGTTTATTCTATAGTTAAAGATCTAAAAGAAAAAGATAGTATCACTATTACACATTTTAATGGCATTCGTGCGTTTTTTGGTATAGATGCATTTAGTTTAATTCCCCAAGTTAAAGCTAATTTATTTTTATTAGCAAATTATTCAAAAACACATTCAATAACATTTTCAAAAAGTGAAAATAATAGGGTGAAATTTTCGTTTATAAACAAAAAAGAGGAAAATATATCTGCTGGCTTATCTGCAGGTATTGGTAGTTATAAAAGAAGATGGCAAAATAATAGTATAGATTATGGTTTTAATTCACCATTAACGGCGAGTATATATCTTGATTTAAACCATAATAAAAAATCTAATTTTTCATTTGAAATTGACTTGGATGATGTTGTTGAGTTTATTGATAAAGGTTTAGATTTTAGTTTAAATCAATTGAAGGATAATACCACATTGAATAATAACGAGAATATTTCTTTGGGACTATTTGCTAATGTCAGAAGTGAATTTAGAGCTCAATAATGAAACTGAAGTCGCAATACCGAGAAATGCAGTAGGAATAAATGTGATTGCATCATTATTAAAATTAAACATTAATATTAATAAATTTTTTGATTATGGAAAAATAAAATTAAGTGAAAAAGACAAAGTAATTGATTTAAAATTATTTGAAATGCTCTTTGATGTCTATAGGGATTTAAAATTTTCACCATCAAGAACACGTTCTACTCATGAGGTTCAGTGGTATCCACTTGCAACAATGAAAAACATTGAAATTATGATTCAAAAAAAATTAATAGTTTATTTAAAATAAATATTTTTAATAGTAAAAAGCTAAAAGCTCAACAAGAATTTGAAGAGCAAAAAAAAGGTTTAAAAGAAATATATAGGAGGATTTTGAAAATAAATAACTTGTTTGATAAGCATCCTACAACTCTTAATCTTAATCAGAACATAAAAAAATTGATAGCATTTATCTAACAGTATTACCAAATAAAAAATTTGCAGATAAAATAGTTAAAGATCCTTTTTTTAATGATGATGATCCTAAATATTTAGAAGGTTTAAGTGTTAGAGAACATAAATTACAAAAAATTTTATTGGATTTAGAAGGGAAAAAGAAAATTTTATCTTCACAAGAAAAAAGTAATATGAATGAGAAATTTAAACCTTATTCTGTTTTTAAATATAAACTGAACGAAAGAAGTGAGGATATTTATAAAAACACTAGAGATAAATTTGCTGAAATGATGGAAAATATAAAAGGAAATGAAAGTTTCTCATTAAAAAATATTAAGGATGAGCTAGATAAATTATTTAACGATTGTAAGAATGAGTTGAGTAAAATGGAATATAAATTAGATGATATAGATATAATGTCTATCAGTGAAGTATCGGATAAAATAAAATCAATACCATTAGTACTTCTAGAGCTAGAGAATAAAGAAGGAATTATCTATCGCCAAGTAAAAGGTGAAATTGTATTCCATCGCTATAATAATATTGATGATAAAATTAATGTTAGTGATGAAATTGATATTAATGATGAAATTGATATTAATGATGAAATTGATATTAATAATAAAATTGATATTAATGGCGAAATTAATATTGATGGTGAAGCTAATATTGATGGTGAAGCTAATATTGATGGTGAAGCTAATATTGATGATAATTCTAAAAAATTAAAAAGCATATCGGCAAAATATTATTTTTAGTTAAATATTGATTTATCTTATATAACTTTGAATAAAAATAATGATATTAGCTGATAACGCTATGTTTTTAAAAGATCCCCGTATATTTTAAAAGCGTAATATATTGTAAATACTATAACTTTCTGGTTATATGGAGTTTCTCACTAATAAAATGAGGTTATCGAAAAGATAAGTTTATTAAATTGTAGTTTTACTTAATTTGGTGATATAAAGTAGTTTCCCATGTTAATAAGACAATATACTTAATGAATATAGCAGAACTTCTTGAGCAAATAGCAGAGAAAGGATGGTGTGTATGGGATGATTTCCTTACACCTGAGGCTGTTCAACAACTACGAGCTTGTTTTGGTGACAACGCACAACAAGCTCGTATTGGGCGTCACGAAAATCGGCAGGCAGAGACGGCGATACGCAGTGATAAAATCAGTTGGTTAGAACCAGAAATGGGAATACCTGTTCAGCATTATTTAATGCAAATGGAGTCTATTCAACGTGCTGTAAATCGTGAGTTTTTTCTTGGCCTTTTTGAATATGAAGCACATTTTGCTTGTTATGAAAAAGGCGCTTTTTATAAAAAACATCTGGATGCGTTTAAAGAAAATGTAACTCGGCGATTAACGACTGTATTGTATCTTAATGAGGATTGGAAAAAAGAAGATGGCGGCGAGTTAGTTATTTATGATTTGGACGATAATAAACTTGCAACAATGGCTCCTAAAGGTGGGCGTTTAGTTGTTTTCCTTTCAGAACAGTTCCCTCATGAAGTACTTCCTACTAATAAAGAGAGAATAAGTATTGCAGGATGGTTTCGTGTGAATGGTGTAAGAGATAATTTTCTCGATATAGCTAGTTAAAAAATGCAATAAAATGCTGTTGTCATAAAGTTGTTTTTAATATTTTATTATAAAACTGCTTTAGAAGATAAGTAGCATGGGATTAGGCGCGTTTCTTATATTAAGTAAAGACTTAATAATAAGAGCGCGCTTTTTCTGTTTTAAGCGGTTAAAGATAGTAAAATTAATATTAACAATAGATGAGAAATGACGAAAAACGTTGATTTTCTTACCAGTAAAAGCACAATAACGCGAAACTTTTTAGGATAAAAATACAATGAATGAATTCTCAATAGTTTGCCGACTTTTAGGCACATTATTTCAACGTGACCCTAAAGATCCTATTTTATCACCAATTATTACAATGATTGGTGAGGGGAAACTTAGTCAGCTATGGCCATTAGAGCAAGATGAGCTCTTTAATACATTAAAAAGCAGTGTTAAAGATTTGGATATTGTTGAAGCTGATTATCAATCCCTTTTTGGTGGCGAAGCGCCAGCTGTATCTGTTTATGCCCATGATTATGAAAAGATCAAAGAAGACGATATTCGTCAATTTTTAGTCACAAGGGGTATGCCTGTTACTGATAATGCAACAGACAGCTTTGGTGCTTTATTACTTGCTGCTTCATGGCTTGAAGATAATTCAGCGGAAGATGAAGTATTAGCTCAAATACAATTATTTGATGAATATCTGCTACCTTGGGCTGGCGCATTTTTAGGTAAGGTTGAAGCTCATGCAACAAGTGGCTTTTATCGTACACTAGCAGGTATTACCCGTGGTGCATTATCAGCATTACGTGAAGAACTCTCTGATGATGAAGAGAGTGATGAGACAGAAAATATGTAAGCTGAGTAATATAAATATTTCTTTGTAAAAGTATTTTTTTATTCATAAAAAAGGCAAACCATTGGGTTTGCCTTTCTCATTAATGACGATAAATATTTTTAATCAACTCGCGTAACTATTAGAGTTGGATGACGAATTTACCCGGTTTAACTTCAATTCCTTTAGCCAGTTTAAACGCGGCAGCTTCAGCACTGTTTTTTTCTGGGTTAAGAACATAAACAGGGTGGTTATCAAAGTAAGTCGTAATAGTTGTATCTAAATAAGGTTTTAGTGCCACAACTACTGCATCCATTTTTTCTGGAGAGACTTTGTAACTATCAATAGTCATTGATTTTATGTATATCGCCCCTTTATCAGCTTGATAAAAAGGTTGGCCTGATAACGTAAGCTCAACTTTAGCGCTTGTCTTACCAAAGAATGAATTAATTATCAGATCAGTTGTACCAGAAAGACTTATTTTACCTGGCTCAGTACGACCAATTTGAATAGAAAGATTGCTTAATTTAATATCAGCAGATACAACCTCATCTTCACCAATATGTTTCTGAAGATTTATCTTTTGACTGATATAGTCATTGATGAGGTTTTCACTCACATCAAATTGCTTGAGCTGTTCACACCCTGTGATTAAGCTTGTTAATACTAATATACTGGTTAGAAAAATTGCTTTCATAAACACTCCTTGATCATTGATAACTAAGAGTTTACCTGATCTCTAGGGAGTAAGCATGGCTGTTTCTATTTTTTTACGATTAAATTGGCGATGTAACGCATAAAGTGTTATTAAACCTACAGTTCCTAGTAAGAACCAAGGTAATTCAGGCATATCGAATTGATTACCTAAATCATACATCCATCCGCCACCTGTATATCCAATAGCTCCCCCAAATGCCAAGCCTAAGCGGCTAAAACCCATATAACTACCACGAGCGCGAGGGTCAGCAAGTGATGCACTTAATGTTTCGCGTGCAGGCTCTGCTGTAATAGTACCAAGATAAAACAGGCCAATAATAAAGAAGATACTTTGTAATGAATGGATCATACCAACAGGGAACATGCTGATGCTCATTAAAAATAAGCCAGCCATTAAACGCTGTTCTAATTTGAAACGTTTCTCACTCCAGCGAGCAATAGGATAAAGCAACGTTAACGAAAGTAGAGCTTCGATGGCATACATCCATTTTACTGCCGTTGGTGTACCCGCAATATCATTGACGATAATAGGAAACATCAACATAACTTGAACAGATAATACAAAATAACCTGTCAGTGTTAAGACATAGCTGACAAAGCGCTTATCAAGGAATACTCGTTTTAGCCCCTCTTTAATTGGTGTTCGGGTTGTTGAGATACGATAAGCAGGTAATAACCAAGCATTAAATAAGGCTGCGATAACAAAAACACCCGCACCAACCCAGCACACTAAATGAAAATCATACTGTAATAGCCAACTACCAATGAGTGCACCAATAACGGCACCTGCACTATCTTGCATTAATAATAAAGAATAAAAACGACCGCGTTCATAAGGGCGGGTTAATTTTATAACCAGCGCTGTGCGAGGTGGATCAAATAAAGTTCCACCTAATGCGGATAAAATGCAAGATAACCAAAGTATCCAGGGTTGATCTGCCATTGCCATTAAAGCAAAACCTAAAGCTCGTAATAACATGCCTGTTATTATCATTGGTTTTGCACCAAAACGGTCTGCAATGGCGCCACCAAAAATGCCAAGGCCTTGTTGTACTAATTGTCTAAGCCCTAAAGCAAAACCGACAATAACACCAGCCCAACCTAATTGTTCGACGAAACGAATAGAAATAAGCGGAAAAACAACGAAAAAACCTAGGACAACTAACATATTGTCAACTAGGAGGAAGTATTTACCCAAAGTACGGGCTTGTGTTACCAGCGCCATTACTCACCATCAATAAGTAAATAATTTAAATAAGATAAGGGGGGAATGAAATAATTTATTTCTTCGACTATTCTGTCTCTAAATGTGCATAATTCCTAGTAAATTAAAGATGATATTTTTTTATTAAGGTTAGTGGCAGAATAAGAAGAGTTGCTTCAGAATTAGACTTATTTATATCAAAGGATAATGAGATCGTAATGTTTGGTTATCGTGGCGGAATTCCTAAAATTCGTTTTGAAACACAAAGAATAGTCATTCGTTTGGCATACGAGCGAGATGCTGAAAGATTGGCTGATTATTATACATTAAATCGTCGTTTTTTAATTCCGTGGGAACCTGTAAGAGATAAAACACATTATATACCCTCTGGTTGGGAACACCGTTTACAATATATGAATGAATTACACCGGCAAGAAAGTGCTTTTCATTTTCTGCTGTTGACACAAAAAGAAGATGAAATTATTGGTGTCGCTAATTATAGCAATGTTATGCGTGGTGCTTTTAATGCCTGTTTTTTAGGCTATTCAGTCGGTGAAAAATGGCAAGGCCAAGGTTATATGTCTGAAGCTTTAACGGAAACACTTCGTTATATGCAACGGCAGCAGGGAATGCATCGTATTATGGCGAATTATATGCCCCATAATTTACGTAGTGGAAACTTATTAGCTAAACATGGTTTTGAACGTGAAGGATATGCCAAAAACTATCTGCAAATTAATCAAGAGTGGCGAGATCACGTACTGACTGCATTAACAACGCGAGCTTATTTTAAACGTTAATATTGGTCATTATGGAAGGAAAGCACTGTTTATAATTATATTAAAAACGTCGTTACGTCAGTGCTTTTAGCCTCTTTTTTAATGATAACCGTAATATTTAATAAGTCATCTGATCCGTTTTTTTTTAACATATAGTACCAATGCTGAATATGGAAAATAGACTGTGTTAAGCGTGAGGACTCTTCTTTTTCAATATAAAATCTATTCTTTCGATACAAATCAAGCGCACCTTCATAATGAGTATCGACATAAAGTGATAAATACGCTTTTTTCAGAACATCTTTACTATATTAGGTTATCCACTCAAGTATAGCGTGGGCAATACCGTGTTTTTGATATGGTGATAATACGGCAATATGTGCCAAGTAAACTTCATTTTTATTTGGCGTATAATCAAATAAAGAAAATCTTTTGCTTAATATGATGAATAATACCAAAACGCCAATAATCTAAGGATGGTGTTTTAATAAAGGGATTTGCAATAAAGTCGTTTTCTTTTATTACTAAACAAAATGTTGCGATAATTTTTCCATTATTAGTGACAACAAATTGTTGGCTATTTTTTTACAGGCTAATGAATTCCAAATAGCTTCTAATTGCTGACGCTGATTAGGATTAGTGCTATCAATATTAAAAGCATTTAATTAAAAAACGAAATGCGTGTGCAAATAATTGAATAATTTCAGGAATATCTGAAGTCTCTGCAACACGAAGCTGATAGTGTTCATTAAGTAATTGCATGATATCGTTACTCTGCAATAATAGGGTTAACTTTTTAGACTGTTTGGTCTAGTTTTTTGTAGGCTAATCAGTCTAATTTATTTTGTCCAGAGATTTTTAATGTTATGAACAAGACTGTTACTGAAAAACAAAAAGTGAAAATGAAGCATATTATTGATGCTGCAATACGTTGCTTTGCTGTAAAAGGTTTTCACTCCACATCAACAGCAGAAATCTGTCGTGAAGCCGGTATGAGCCCAGGAAATGTATTTCATTATTTTCCGAATAAAAATTCGATTATTGAAGCGATAGTATTAGAAGATGCACAGCTATTTGACGATATTTTTTGTCGCTATGAAGCTGAAGAAGGGTGTATTCAGGCAATTATCGATTTAATGAAGGAAATTATAGAGCTCTATAATCAACCGGAATATGCACGTATTAGCATTGAAATTTTTGCTGAGGCTTCACGTAATGCGAGCATTCACGAGATTTTTATTGAAAATGAAAGAAACAACAAACAGCGTTTGATTGCAATGCTGAAAAACGGTATTAAAAGAGGGCTGATAGACTCAACACTTGAGCCAGAAAAAATTGCAACATGGCTGTTAGTTATCGCAGATGGTTCAATGAGAAGAAATATTATTGATCCTGAATTTAATGAAAGAGAGAACAAAACTATGCTGGAAGTGATGTTGAGAAAAATGCTCACAAAGCCATAAGTTGCTATTTTTTAATCGCTTTGGTTAGTCGTAGATAAACAGAGACAGTGTATTCTTAGCTAATTGAAGATTGATTTTTCGATGTTAGAGACGGAGTATAGTCCCTTTCTTTTTATTCCATTCAACAAAAATTAGAATAACTTTATGAATTTACTTAAATCACTCGCTGCAGTGAGTTCTATGACCTTATTTTCACGGGTACTAGGATTTATTCGTGATGCAATTATTGCGCGTATTTTTGGTGCAGGTATGGCAACTGATGCCTTTTTTGTTGCTTTTAAATTGCCAAACTTATTACGTCGTATTTTTGCAGAAGGAGCATTTTCTCAAGCATTTGTTCCAATTCTGGCAGAATATAAAAATCAGCAAGGTGAGGAAGCAACGCGAACTTTTATTGCTTATGTTTCGGGTATGCTGACGCTTATTTTAGCCGTGGTCACTGTGATTGGTATTATTGCTGCGCCTTGGGTAATTTATGTTACAGCACCGGGTTTTAGTAGTTCACCTGATAAATTTCAATTAACGACTGATCTATTACGGATCACTTTTCCTTATATTTTTCTTATTTCATTAGCTTCATTGACGGGCTCTATTTTAAATACTTGGAATCGGTTTTCAGTACCAGCTTTTGCACCGACGCTCCTCAATGTCAGCATGATTTTTTTTGCTTTAGTGGTCGCCCCATATTGCAATCCTCCTATTATGGCCTTAGCGTGGGCTGTTGTTGCGGGAGGAATATTACAACTTGGGTATCAATTACCACATTTGAAAAAAATCGGTATGCTTGTTTTACCGCGCGTCTCATTTAGAAATAGCGGTGTTTGGCGTGTAATGAAATTGATGGGGCCTGCTATTTTAGGTGTTTCAGTTAGCCAAATATCATTGATTATCAATACTATTTTTGCTTCCTTTTTAGTTTCTGGTTCTGTTTCCTGGATGTATTACGCAGACCGCTTGATGGAGTTACCGACAGGGGTATTAGGGGTTGCATTAGGTACAATCTTACTTCCTTCATTATCTAAGAGCTTTGCCAGTGGCAATACTGAAGAATATAGAAAACTGATGGATTGGGGGTTAAGACTGTGCTTTTTATTAGCACTGCCTTGTACTATTGGTTTAGCGGTACTATCAGGGCCCTTAACTGCATCTTTATTCCAGTATGGTAATTTTAACGCTCATGATGCATTAATGACACAACAAGCGCTAATTGCTTACTGTGTTGGACTAATGGGGCTGATTATCATAAAAATCTTAGCGCCAGGTTTTTATTCTCGTCAGGATATTAAAACACCCGTAAAAATTGCGATTGCCACATTGATCCTCACACAATTAATGAACCTTGCATTTATTGGTAGCTTAAAACATGTGGGCCTTGCTCTTTCAATTGGTATTGCGGCTTGTTTCAATGCTTCTATGTTGTTTTGGCAAATCCGTAAGAAAGATATCTATCAGCCTTTAGCCGGTTGGCCAGTGTTCTTATTGAAACTTGTTATTGCACTTGCCGTAATGGGTGCTGTATTAGTTGGAATGTTGTGGGTCATGCCAAGTTGGGATATTGGCAGTATGCCAATGCGTATATTACGCTTGTTGTTGGTTGTAGTCGTCGGAGCAGGGAGTTATTTTGTTGCGCTGTATGTATTAGGTTTTAGGCCTCGTCATTTCTCACTACGTGCGTTATAACTGAAAACAGAGACTCCTCGCTTTTTGTATAAACGCGAGGAGTTGCAAAATTAACAATGTTTTTATCAACACAACTCTCCCCATCTAGAATTTTTCTCTATTTTTAGACTATTTATAATGCCACATTGATCACACTTCTAGCATTTAGTTACGCGAATTCAGTGACTCTTAAAAAGAAAAAAAGAAGCAAAAAATATTTTTCTTGCTCTTTTTTTTATTAAATTTTTTTCCCAATTTTTAAATGATTTATACAGTTTTTAGGCATTGGAACACACTTTTTAATGGTTATTAATAAATTTATCTAAACATTAATCATATCGAATATCTTTAGACAATTTGTTTACTAGTAATGGGATTCTACATAAAGTAAAAAAATAGACACTATATTCTAAGCACTTATGGTTTGACGAATTATCTTTTTTTAGATAAACTCTCTTGTGTTGTATGGGTTTAAAAATTGACACATCTGTTAAATATTTCTTACTTAATGATGAGATATTGCAAATATTTCAAAATATTGCAGTATATTTTAAAATATTTGATTTTTTTGATTTAAGACATATTATTATTTCTTTATTCAGGTAGATTAACCGTGACTGTAAAGTTATTTGCTTGTTATCGTTCAGTACTACTGAAAGTGATCATATCTATTTTGTCTGCGCTTCGAATAGGTAACACGATTGCTGGGGATAAGCAGTAAACAATAAGTCGTGTGAATAATGAAATTAATGCTAAATCTATTTTTAATAGATAATTAGATTACTGAGAATTCAGTATGGTACACTAATTATTGCTTTCATTTGTCCGCCGTTGTTTTCTGTTTTTCCCTCTCTTTTCTATTCCTTCTCAATGTTTCTTGTTTTTTCATTAATAGCTCAATAACTCAAATATTTTTCCATTTATTCGTTATACTCAAGTCAGTTACAAGGCATGTTTAGTTTCTAGTTTAATGACTACTAAATAATCGACTAACGATTGTTAGTAAAAATAAAAATAAAAGAGTGTCAAGGAGTTACTATGAAAAAAGCACTTATCCTTTCTGTATCTTTAGCTACATTGTTTCTTGCAGGTTGTACTGCTGATGGAAAAATTAAAACTTCAAGACTAACTCCAGTGAATTGTGTGGGCGTTTTTGATAAAACAAATGAGAAAGTTAGCTTTACAGCTAAAGATGTTGACCAGCGCTTATACAGCCCCGATAAACCTATTGATAGCGTTGATGGTTGGATTGAGAGCAAAGATATTTCAGGATTATTGTGCCAGGATGTTATTACGGCTAACGAAGATTAATTATTCAGTCGTATTGGAAGTTTGATTGAGCAAATTTTTTATAAGTTATATTGGCTAAATAATTTAGAACTGATAAATAAAAAAACCGATGGTGAATTGCCATCGGTTTTTTTATCGCTGTTATTTGAAAACAGAGATGAATTACATTCTATCTACGGTTTCAATGCCTAAAGTATCTAAACCTTGTTTTAAGGTTCTCGCGGTTAAACGAGCCAGTTTTAAACGGCTTTGACGAGTGTTTTCATCTTCAGCAGATAAGATAGGGCAGTTTTCATAAAAGCCAGAGAAGGTTTGTGCAAGATCATAAAGATAAGCACACATAACGTGAGGTGTTCCTTCACGGGAAACTTGCATAATGGTTTCATCAAACTGGACTAAACGTAATGCAAGCTGTTTCTCATGAGATTGTGTTAGTGCGATAGGTTGTGTTAACGCATTTTCATCAATTTCTGCACGTTTGAAGATTGAAGCAACACGAGTATAAGCATATTGCATATAAGGTGCTGTGTTACCTTCAAAACTTAACATCAGATCCCAATCAAAGATGTAATCTGTTGTACGGTTTTTTGACAAGTCAGCGTATTTAACAGCGCCGATACCCACAACGCGAGCAACATTATTTAACTCGTCTTTATCCATATCTGGATTTTTTTCAGCGATTAATGTACGCGCTCTTTCTTGAGCTTCATCAAGTAAATCGGTTAAACGAATAGTGCCACCAGAACGAGTTTTAAATGGGCGACCATCTTTGCCTAACATCATACCGAACATATGGTGTTCAAGTGACATTGAATCAGGGATGTAGCCTGCTTTACGAACAATCGTCCAAGCTTGCATTAAATGCTGGTGCTGACGAGAGTCAATATAATAAAGTACGCGATCAGCGTGTAATGTTTCGTGACGGTATTTTGCACAAGCGATATCAGTTGTTGTATATAGGTAGCCACCGTCTTTTTTCTGAACGATAACACCCATAGGTTCACCTTCCTTGTTTTTATATTCATCAAGGAAAACAACCGTTGCACCTTCACTTTCTACTGCAAGGCCTTTTGCTTTTAAATCAGCAACAATACCCGCTAACATTGGGTTATAAAGACTTTCCCCCATAATGTCATCTTCGGTTAATGTGACGTTAAGGCGTTGATAAGTTACTTGGTTTTGTTGCATAGTGATATCAACTAATTTACGCCACATTGTACGACAGTATTCATCACCACTTTGTAATTTCACAACATAATTACGGGCACGCTCTGCGAACACTTCATCTTCATCATAGTGTTTTTTCGCTTCACGATAGAACTCTTCAAGATCAGATAATGCCATATCAGCGGCATTTTCATTTTGTTTTTTCTCCAAATACGCAATTAACATACCAAATTGCGTACCCCAATCACCAAGGTGATTGGCACGAACAACATTATGACCTAGGAAAGATAAAGTACGCGCACTTGCATCACCAATAATGGTTGAGCGTAAGTGGCCAACATGCATCTGTTTTGCAACGTTCGGAGATGAATAGTCGATAACAATAGTTTGAGGCTCAACGGGTGTTACGTTTAGATGTTCATCTGCTAACGCGTATTCAGCTTGCATTGCAACCCACTGTGGAGATAAAAAGATATTGATAAAACCCGGGCCTGCGATCTCAACTTTATCTGCAACATCTGTAATATCGAGCTTTTCTAGGATCTTTTCTGCGAGTTGTCGGGGTGGGATCCCCATTTTTTTTGCAGCTCCCATGACACCATTTGCCTGATAGTCACCAAATTGTACTTTGGCTGACTGACGGACAAGAGGTTCGCTATCAGCGGGTGCACCAGCAGCACACATTGCCACACTGATTTTTTCTGAAAGAAAAGCCTGAATATTCACCGGGTTACCTTAAATTATTGAGAAAATAAAACCTGACGACAAAAGTCTGACAGGTTTCTTATAAAGAATTAGGATTAACCTTGAATTTATAACATATTCCGGCTAGAACATGCTACCATCTCGGCCTTATCTTTAAGGTTTTTTCTCTGTTTTTTCATTAAGGTTATTCAAAATGGTGTTATTTTCTTCAATTCCTCAATTAAATGATTTAACTCACGAGCTTTCTTTGTTTGAAGAAAATATGACATTATTTGCCGATACTCTGGGTATAGATTTATCACTCTATCTCACGGATCATGTATCGTTACGTTGTCACGATTTAACATTAGCAGAGCAGTGGCGAGCAGGGTTAAGCCAGTGTGGAAAGTGTATTTCTGATAATGTGATTAATGGGCGGCCAATATATCTATTTCAATTAGAAATACCATTAACTATTTTAAATCAATCAGTTTCAATCGTTGAGTTACCTTTTCCCACAAACAAAAAATATGAATACCAAGGTTGGGAGCATATTGAGCAAGTGATCTCTGTTGAACCCGATGATTTAGTGAATAAAGTTATGTCATTTTTACCTCAAACGCTACCTGAGAGTGTTAGCTTAAAAATCAGTGAACCTAAAGGTGAGAAAGAGCGTTTACCTAATCCAACCGTGGCTATTTCTAATGGAAAAGTCACGGTGAAGTATCATCCTTATTCGTTACTTGAAATCGTAGAAAGTGAGTGTTGAGCGACACTTTCAGAAAATAGTTTGCTTGTGTCAGCACAAAATTCTGATGGCGGAATTGAATGAATAACGAGATTCGACAACTATTGTTAGTAATCGCTAAGAAATGATATTTATTTTCTGATTACTTTCTTTATATTAAGGATGGAGAGGGATGATATGGCTACGTTGGAGATTTGTTGTTTTGGCGCTGAATGTGCGTTGGTAGCAGAACGAGCAGGTGCAGACAGAATAGAACTGTGCACGAGTCCGGCAGAAGGTGGTATTACGCCAAGTTTTGGAATGCTACGACAAGTCAGAGATCTGGTTCGTATTCCCGTTCATCCTATTATTCGCCCTCGTGGTGGCGATTTTTGTTATACACAAGCTGATTTTTCAGCAATGAAAAATGATATTAGTTTGATCCGTGATATGGGGTTTTCAGGGGCAGTTGTTGGCCTTTTAAATGAAGAAGGGCATATTGATTTGCCTAAAATGGAAATTTTAATGGAGCTTGCAGGCCCATTAGCTATTACTTTTCATCGCGCTTTTGATATGTGTATTAATCCATTGTTAGCGCTAGAACAACTGACTCAACTAGGTGTTTCTCGTATTCTAACGTCAGGACAACAGGCAAACGCGGAATTAGGTTTGCCGTTATTACGAACGTTAAATGAAAAAACACAAGGTCCTATAATTATGGCGGGGGCTGGTGTAAGACTTAGTAATATCCAAAAATTCCTAGATATGGGATTAAAAGAAATACACAGTTCAGCAGGAAAAGTGGCACCTTCAACTATGATTTATCGTAAAGCTGGTGTAACAATGAGCTCAGACAGTGAAGTGGATGAATTTACGCATTACTGTGTGGATGAAGATACGGTTGGAGCGATGAAGGATATTATGAGTATTCATGCGCCATTAGCATCTTAATTAGCACAAATTAAAGATTTTAGAACTGCGCCTTTATGGCGCAGTTTTTTATATAATCTCGTCTAATAACAACGTATGTGTAATACCACAGCGTTCCACAAAAGCTTCATCATGCGAAACTAGTAATAATGTACCCTGATATTCAACGAGCAAATTTTCCAATAGTTGTTTGGACTCGATATCAAGGTGATTATCTGGCTCATCAAGTAATAATACCGCAGGTGGTTTTGGACTATGTGTTAAAGCCAATAACGTTGCTTTTAATTGCTCGCCACCACTTAGCTTTTCAAGCGGTAGTAAAGATTTATCACCTCTAATTCTCAACATTCCAAGACGTGTCCGCCATTGCTCGATAGAAATGGCGGGCTGATATTGATGTAGTGCTTGTGCAACAGGCAATGTTTTATCAAGTAAAGCAAGGTGTTGATCGAGATAGCAATAGTCTTTGTTTAGACGAAACTCACCAGAAAGTGGTGCAATTTGTTTGATCAAACATTTTAATAATGTTGATTTTCCACACCCATTCTTACCCTTAATATGCCAATGTTCATTACCGTAAGCTGAAAATGAAATAGGGTGCTGATAACCATAGGGAAGTTGAAGATTATCAACAAATACATTTAAACGGTGACCATCACTTTGATAATTCAATACTATTTTTTGTTGATGAACATGTGATTTTTCCTCATCGACACCTTGTTTTTGAGATTGCATATCATCAATTACGCGCTGATGACGCTTTGCAACCGCTGATTGTCTCTGTTCAGCCCGATTTGTCTGCATATCCAATAAAAGTAAACATTGAGAGCCACTTTGCCTAATTGATTCGCCTTGTCGTTTCCGTTGTGCCGCTTTTTGCAATGTGGCTTGTTGTTGGCGTTTTTCATTTTTAATTTGGCTGTTTAGTCGTTCACTTGCGGCTTCCAATGATGCTATTTCTGTACTTTTTTGTGCCTCATATAAAGTATAATTTCCTCCATATTCAGATAAACCTTTCTCACTTAATTCAAGAATAGTGTCTGCATATGAGAGCAAGTTTCGACTGTGACTAACAATAAGAGAGCCAGCTTTGTGCTGGGCTAATTGTTTTATTAGCCATTGTTGTCCTTGATAATCAAGATGATTATCTGGCTCATCTAAGAGCAGAAAGCTCTGCTCGCATAAAAAAGCACGACAAAGTGCTAAACGAGTTTGCTCTCCACCACTTAGATGTGCAATAGGGGTATCTAATGCGACTGGGAGTTGTGCTGAATCTAATAAATTCTGCCACGTAACCGGAAGTTGCCATTTGCCATCGAGTAACTCAATATCTTCTAATGTAGCAATACCTGCATCAACGCGTTGGAATGCTTGATAAATTTCATGAATATCTAACGCTTGAGCAAGTGTATCGCCTTGTAATCGGGTTAATTGATCAACGTGAACAAAAGGCATATTCCAATTAACTTGACCTGATGTTGGTAATATTTTTTGTGCTAATAATCTTAATAGTACAGATTTTCCTTTACCATTATGACCGATTAATGCATTTTGCTGACAAGCCAATGAGCGAGTTAATGGTGGAAAAAGAGCTTGTTGATTAAATTCAATAGTAAGTTGTGAGAAGTGACAGGCTATTGTCATATTAATACCTCCTAAACAAAATAGGTGGCAGACAGCCGTGATCTTTTTTAGATGCGACGAAATAAATTATTGTCTGCCAGTAACAGAAAATAAATACTCAAAAAGGTATTTGAAAAAATTTTCTGGCAGAATTTAATTCATCGTAGGGAAGTGCCTTCTTAAAAATAAAATAGGATAGGGAATGTGGCGTGCTCATTATAGCGATAAACATGCCTAGATCAATAGATGATTAACGTCGTGATCCGCGTGTTGCTTTTTCTCTGTTATAACTAAATTTAATTTTTCTATAAAGAGGTGAAAACATTGTAATTGTCAGAAAAATAAAGGGAATGGTATATAAAAGTGTTCCTAACGCCATACCAACATGAGGTGCATTAAAATATTCACTATGTGAGGTGATTAAATTTAAGTAATTTACTTTATCTAAATATTCAGGTGTTAATCCACCATAAGGAACAATAAAGCGAATTATTGCAATTAAGAAGATGCAAAATAGAAAAGTTAGAATAAGTGATTTTAAAACATTTAGATTGATATAGAAAAAAGGATATCTCTATAAGATACCCTTTTTGTAATGATTATCTGTAACACACTTAAAATAAATAAAGCCTAGGGTTTAGTTGCAATTAATATCGCCCGTTTAGGTGCGGGATAACCTTCAACTGTTTTTGTTTTATCATTAGCATCTAAGAATGCATCTAATGAATCCGTCACCATCCAATCTGTTTTGCGTTGTTCATCAAGAGAGGTTGTGTTTTCATCAACAATGCGTACATCTTTAAAGCCACATTTTTCTAGCCAAACTTTCAGCATTTTTGCAGATGGAATAAAGTACACATTACGCATTTGAGCATAACGCTCTCCCGGGATCAGGCATTGGAATTCATCACCATCAACAACGAGGCTTTCTAATACTAATTCGCCACCAGAAACTAATTGGTTTTTTAATTGCCATAAATGATCGAGAGGTGAGCGGCGATGATAAAGTACCCCCATAGAGAATACGGTATCGAAGGCATTTAATTCTGGCATTTGTTCAATACCAACAGGAATTAAATGTGCGCGTTGGTCATTACCTAATAATTTTCTGACAGCTTCAAATTGACATAAGAAAAGTTGAGTAGGGTCGATCCCAACAACAAATTCTGCGCCTTCACCTAGCATGCGCCACATGTGATAACCACTGCCACAACCAACATCTAAGATTAAACGGCCTTCAAGTGGTGAAAGATGGGGTAAAACACGATCCCATTTCCAATCTGAGCGCCATTCTGTATCGACATCGACGCCATAAAGTGAAAATGGACCTTTACGCCACGGCATTAAATTTTTTAAAACGTTGCTTAATCCCAGTTGCTCGCCTGCGCTTAACGCTGGTGTATGTTGAGCAATTACGCCATTCTTCAAATCAATCTCAGTAGGGGTTATCTCAGGTAAACCATCGAGCATTCTTTCCCATGAGGAAAAGTGACCGTGTAACGCATTTGAGCGCCATTCTGATAATTGAGCAGGTAATGTATCTAACCAATGAAATAAGCGCTCATCTTGCGCAATAAGTTGATAAAACGAGCCAAAATTAATCATTAATTATTGCCTTTAATCGCTAAAAGAGAGCCGAAATTAAAACATTGGAACCAAACTTCCGCATGAGGGAAACCTGCATTATGTAAGCGAGTTTTATGTGTTTCAACAGAATCGGTCAGCATGACATTTTCTAACATGCTGCGTTTTTGACTAATTTCTAATTCGCTGTAACCGTTAGCACGTTTGAAATCATGGTGCATATTAAACAATAACTCACCAATTTCTTTATCTTCAAAACTGAATTTTTCAGAAAGTACTAACACTCCGCCGGGATTAAGACCTTGGTAAATTCGGTTTAATAATATTTGACGATCGTTTGGCGCTAAGAATTGCAAAGTGAAGTTCAGCACGACCATTGAGGCGTTGTTGATCTCGATATCAAGAATATCACCTTCAATAATATCAACGGGTGTATCTGCTTTATAGGCATCAATATGGCGCTGACAGCGTTCTACCATTGCAGGTGAATTATCAACACCAATAATTTTGCAACCAGCAACATCAATATTACGACGCATGGAAAGGGTTGCTGCACCTAAAGAACAGCCTAAATCATAGACTTGGCTATTGGGTGTAACAAAGCGACCTGCAAGCATGCCAATCATGGAAATAATATTAGAGTAGCCTGGTACTGAGCGTTTTATCATATCAGGAAACACTTCAGCGACTTTTTCATCAAAGCGCCAGTCACCAAGATTAGCGATAGGTGTCGCAAATAAGCTGTCTTGTTGTGATGATTTTGAATTCGACATAACTAAAATAGGTTTAAGGAATAAAAGAAGCAAGCATTCTACCAGAAGCGACGGTGCTCACAAAGTTGCATTATTTAGAAAGAAATTGGAAAAAATGAATAAACCTTTTTGATACCTTGCCGTTATTAGACACAACAGCAAGGATGTCGGTTTTGATCATGGATGATCATGTTATTCCCGCGAGGACTTAGTAATAAAAGGAAAAGATTTGTATCCAAGGAAGGAAATAAATATTAGCAATGACCATCAATGCCATTGATAAGTAAGTGGCAGCCATGCCTGAACGACGCCAGCGAAGTTCACGGTGTTTTAATCCATAAGAGTGTAAAAAACGACCTACGATTAAAATTGAGCCACAGATGTGTACCATCCAAACAAAAGCACCATTCATTTCCATGACCAGTAATAAGATCATGGAAATTGGAATATATTCTACCGCATTACCGTGAACACGGATGGCAGTTTGTAATTCATAAAAGCCACCATCACCATAAGCAACCCGATATTGTGTTCTGAGTTTTACGACATTGAGGGACAATTTAATCAATAATAGTGCGCCCAGTACGATATAAAGCGAGCTAACCATCTTTTCTCCATTGCCAAAGCCAAAAAACGGCAAATTTAATGATAAACCTCAAAGCGACTTCTGTCGCTATAAATAATTATTATTAATTAATTGTTTGGGGATTAGCAAATCCTTGAAAAGATGTATCATATAAACTAGGTCTATACTCTTATCTCCGGGAAGAATTTTCGTTATAATGTCTGCCTTTTTTTTGACACTACTCGAAAAAGACTATTGCCAAAATTTCCGCAGCAGAAAGCACAACAAGCTGAGTAAAAGGATATTGTATGCGTACTAATTATTGTGGGCAGTTGAATAGCGCCCATGTGGGCCAAAAAGTGACTCTTTGTGGTTGGGTTAACCGTCGCCGTGACTTAGGTGGACTTATCTTTATTGATATGCGAGATCGCGAAGGTATTGTTCAAGTCTTCTTTGACCCAGAGCAGAAAGAGGCATTTTCTCAGGCTTCAGAACTGCGTAATGAATTTTGTATTCAAGTCACAGGAACAGTACGCGCTCGTCCTGATAGCCAAGTTAATAAAAATATGGCAACAGGTGAAATTGAGTTAGCGGCAGAATCTCTGTCTATTTTTAACCGTTCAGAGCCATTACCGTTAGATAGCAATCAAACAAATACTGAAGAGCGTCGTTTAACTTATCGTTATTTAGACCTGCGTCGCCCTGAAATGTCAGATCGCTTAAAAATCCGTGCTAAAATCACAAGCTTTGTTCGCCGTTTTATGGATGGTGAAGGTTTCCTTGATGTTGAAACCCCAATGCTGACAAAAGCGACACCAGAAGGTGCGCGTGACTATTTAGTTCCAAGCCGTGTACATAAAGGTAAATTCTACGCATTACCACAATCACCGCAGCTTTTTAAACAGCTACTGATGATGTCTGGCTTTGATCGTTATTATCAAATCGTAAAATGTTTCCGTGATGAAGACTTACGTGCTGATCGTCAGCCTGAATTTACACAAATCGATGTTGAAACCTCTTTCATGAGTGCGGACCAAGTGCGCGAAGTGATGGAGCGCATGATCCATGCATTATGGTTAGATATTCTGAATGTCGATTTAGGTGCGTTCCCAGTAATGACTTTTGCTGAAGCAATGCGTCGTTATGGTTCAGACAAACCAGATTTACGTAACCCAATGGAACTTAAAGACATCGCTGATTTAGTCAAAGATGTTGAGTTCAGTGTATTTGCACAAGCGGCAAATGATGAAAGATGCCGTGTTATCGCATTGCGTGTACCGGGTGGCGCATCATTAACCCGTAAAAATATCGACGAATATACACAGTTTGTTGGTATTTACGGTGCTAAAGGCCTTGCGTGGATGAAAGTCAACGAAAGCGCGAAAGGCATTGAAGGTGTACAAAGTCCAATCGCTAAATTCCTGACTAACGATGTTGTTAACTCAATTTTAGAAACAACAGGGGCAACAGACGGCGATTTAATTTTCTTTGGTGCAGGTCGTAAAGGCACAATGAGTGATGCGATGGGCGCTCTGCGTCTGAAAGTGGGTCGTGATCTTGAGTTGACCGATTTAAATGCATGGAAACCATTGTGGGTTATCGACTTCCCAATGTTTGAAGAAGATGAAGAAACAGGTAGCTTAAGTGCGATGCACCATCCATTTACTTCTCCAAAAGACTTATCACCAGCTGAATTGACTGCTCACCCAGTAGGTGCTGTGGCAAATGCTTATGATATGGTTATTAATGGTTATGAAGTGGGTGGCGGTTCAGTGCGTATTCACCGTAATGAAATGCAACAAGCAGTATTTAGCATTTTAGGTATTGCACCGAATGAACAACAAGAGAAATTTGGTTTCTTATTAGATGCGCTTAAATTTGGTACTCCACCACATGCAGGTTTAGCATTTGGTTTAGACCGCTTAGTGATGTTGTTAACGGGTACTGATAACATTCGTGATGTTATTGCTTTCCCTAAAACAACTGCCGCTGCGTGTTTAATGACTAATGCACCAAGCTTTGCTAATGAAGACTCTTTAAAAGAGTTAGCAATTGCAGTAACTCAAAAAGAAGTTAGCGAAGATAAAGAGTAAATGATGAAATATAAGCGCCCGATATCCGTTTTAGTTGTTATTTATGCAAAAGAGACCAAACGGGTGCTTATGCTGAAGCGTCGAGATGATCCTGATTTCTGGCAATCTGTGACCGGCAGTTTAGAAGCGGAAGAAACGCCTTTTCAAACGGCATTGCGCGAAGTGCAAGAAGAAGTTGGAATTGATATCATAAAAGAAAATCTTGAGCTGGTGGATTGCCATCGCTCAATTCTTTTTGAGATTTTTGCACATTTTCGGCATCGTTATGCACCAGATGTTACACATTGTCAGGAACATTGGTTTACATTAGCACTACCCGCAGAGCGAGATATTGTGCTAACTGAGCATTCGCAATACCAATGGCTAGACGCATCACTGGCGGCAAAACTAACAAAATCCGCCAGTAATCAGCAAGCAATTGAAGAATTTGTTATTTAATGATTAGACCACGTTTGGAGATATTTCATGGCAGGTCATAGTAAATGGGCCAATACAAAACACCGTAAAGCAGCACAAGATGCGAAACGCGGTAAAATTTTCACTAAAATCATCCGCGAATTAGTTACAGCAGCACGTTTAGGTGGTGGTGATCCTGCAACTAACCCGCGTTTACGTGCGGCAGTTGATAAAGCATTATCGAACAACATGACTCGTGATACCTTAAACCGTGCAATTGCACGTGGTGTGGGTAATGATGAGAACGATAATATGGAAACCATCATTTATGAAGGCTATGGCCCAGCAGGTACTGCTGTGATGGTTGAATGCTTAAGTGATAATCGTAACCGTACTGTTTCCGATGTTCGCCATGCATTTACCAAAACAGGTGGTAACTTAGGAACAGATGGTTCTGTATCTTATCTATTTACCAAAAAAGGTGTTATTTCATACGCACCGGGTGTTGATGAAGATGCTGTTATGGAAGCTGCGTTAGAAGCCGGTGCTGACGACGTTGAAACTTTTGATGATGGCGCTATTGATGTTTACACTACACCAGAATCTTTTGGTGAAGTAAAAGATGCGATGGATGCAGCAGGTTTTGTTGCTGAATCAGCAGAAGTTTCAATGATCCCATCGACTAAAGCAGAATTAGATATTGAAACTGCACCAAAATTAATGCGTCTTATCGATATGCTAGAAGACAGTGATGATGTGCAAGAAGTGTATCACAACGGTGATATCTCAGATGAAGTTGCAAAACAACTGGAAGATATCCTGTAATCGTTCTAGCGATTATCGAAAATAACGGTGTTTAACGCTGTTATTAAAAGTGCGAAGAGAAGAGCAGAGCAGATTTTTTGCTCTTTTCTCTCGCCATCGACCATATCGGCAACAGGAATTGATATGGCTATCATTCTCGGTATAGACCCCGGCTCGCGTGTTACAGGCTACGGCGTAATTCGACAGCAAGGGCGACAACTTATCTATTTGGGAAGCGGTTGTATTCGCACACAAGTTCCCGACCTTCCTAATCGACTTAAACGTATTTATGCAGGTGTTAGCGAAATTATTACTCAGTTTTCGCCAGATGTGTTTGCGGTTGAGCAAGTGTTTATGGCTAAAAATGCTGACTCTGCTCTCAAACTTGGGCAAGCGCGCGGTGTAGCAATACTTGCGGCAGTTAATAATGACCTACCTGTTTTTGAATATGCTGCTCGCCAAGTCAAGCAAACTGTTGTGGGTACAGGGGCTGCTGAAAAAAGCCAAGTGCAACATATGGTGCGTTCAATATTAAAATTATCCGCCGCACCACAATCGGATGCTGCTGATGCATTAGCCATTGCGATAACACATTGTCACTTTAACCAAAATTTATTACGTGTAGGTGATCCGCGTCTGGTTTTAACGCGAGGTCGGTTAAGATAAGTTGTTATCTTGGCAAATGTCTTTGGTTTTTCACAAGCTGGATATACGTCCAGCTTTTTTTATGTTATAAACTTGACGTAATTATTTTTGCGGAGGCGTTAGGGTGATAGGTCGTATCAGAGGAATTATTCTTGAAAAACAGCCACCAGTGGTGCTGATCGAGGCAGGTAATGGTGTAGGTTATGAAATCAATATGCCAATGACCTGTTTTTATGAATTGCCTGATATTGGTCAAGAAGCCATTATCTACACGCAATTTATTGTACGTGAAGATGCACAATTACTTTATGGTTTTAACCAAAAACAAGAGCGTGCACTCTTTCGTGAATTAATTAAAGTAAATGGAGTGGGGCCTAAACTCGCTTTAGCCATTCTATCTGGTATGTCTGCTCGCCAATTTGTGACTGCTATCGAAAATGAATCTATCACTTCATTAGTGAAATTACCGGGCGTAGGTAAGAAAACCGCTGAGCGTTTAGTGGTTGAAATGAAAGATCGCTTTAAAGGTCTTAATGGTGATTTATTCGAAAATAGTGATATCGAGCTACCAGAAAGCACTTCACCTAAAGCGCCAAAAGCAGCTGATATTGAAGCTGAAGCCTCTGCTGCATTAATCGCATTAGGCTATAAACCACAAGAAGCTGCAAAAATGATCAGTAAAGTGGCAAAACTGGGTACAGATAGCGAAACGCTTATTAAAGAAGCGTTGCGTGCGGCTATTTAGGAGTAACACATTGTGATTGAAGCAGATCGCCTGATTTCAGCAGAAATTCAACAACCTGAAGAAGAAATTATTGATAGGGCTATTCGCCCTAAATCTCTTGCCGAATATGTTGGGCAACCGCAAGTTCGAGAACAAATGGAGATTTTTATTCAGGCGGCTAAATTGCGTCATGATGCACTCGATCATTTGCTTATTTTTGGACCTCCCGGATTAGGTAAAACCACATTAGCAAATATTATTGCTAATGAAATGGGCGTTAATCTACGCACGACATCAGGCCCAGTACTTGAAAAAGCGGGTGATTTAGCGGCTATGCTAACTAACCTTGAACCTCATGACGTGCTGTTTATTGATGAAATCCATCGTCTTTCACCTGTTGTTGAAGAGATCCTTTACCCTGCAATGGAAGATTATCAACTCGATATCATGATTGGTGAAGGACCGGCTGCTCGTTCAATTAAAATTGATTTACCTCCATTTACCTTAGTGGGGGCAACTACCAGAGCGGGCTCTTTAACGTCTCCATTGCGTGACCGTTTTGGTATTGTTCAACGTCTTGAGTTTTATAATGTTGACGATCTTCAGCATATTGTCTCTCGTAGTGCCAGTTTTATGGGATTAGAAATGACAGACGAAGGTGCTCGTCAAATTGCTATGCGTTCACGAGGCACCCCTCGTATTACTAATCGATTATTGCGCCGTGTGAGAGACTTTGCTCAAGTAAAGGGCAATGGTGCCATTGATGAAGAGATTGCTTCTAAAGCGCTTGATATGTTGAATGTGGATGCGGCAGGTTTTGACTATTTAGATCGTAAGCTCCTTTTTGCCATCATCGATAAATTTATGGGTGGCCCAGTAGGATTAGATAACCTTGCGGCAGCTATTGGTGAAGAACGAGAAACTATAGAAGACGTATTAGAACCTTATTTAATTCAGCAAGGTTTTATTCAACGCACACCAAGAGGTCGAGTTGCGACTAATCACGCCTATCGTCATTTTAATCGTATTGTAGAAGAGCCTTAATATTTATATCAGTATGAGGCTGAAGGTGATTTAAATGATAGAACTGACTCAAGGTAATCTTTTACATGCAAACACCGAGGCGATTGTAAATGCCGTTAATTGTGTTGGTGTAATGGGGCGTGGTATCGCCTTACAGTTTAAAAAAGCATGGCCTGATAATTTTAAAGCTTATGCTTTAGCGTGCAAAAATAAAGAACTGACACCTGGTGTGATGTTTATTTATGAGATACAAAAAACGACTTATCCTCGTTTTATTGTCAATTTCCCAACAAAACGACACTGGCGAAATGCAAGTTGTATTGAAGATATTGAAGCTGGATTAATTGCACTGGTTGATGAAATTAAACAGCGCAATATTAAATCTATTGCCATCCCACCTTTAGGGGCGGGTTTAGGTGGCCTAGAATGGTCTGTGGTGTATGAAAAAATTAAAAGCGCAATGGAACCTTTAGCGGATGTTCATGTGCTAATTTATGCTCCCATAGACGAAACTGAATTAAGCAAAAAGTAGAAAAATTAATTTTCAGATATTCACTTATAAAAGATAAAAACAAACCCCAAGAACATCGCGTTGTTGGGGTTTTGTTTATCTAATGTGTGGGAAATAATTACTGTTTAGTGGGTGCAAATAAACTCAAGATAAATAGGCAACTTGCGGCTAAAACAACAGAAGGGCCAGCAGGGGTGTCATAGAAAGCAGAGAATGTTAAACCGCCCGTAATTGCCAACATACCAACAGCGATCGCAATCAGAGCCATTTGTTCTGGAGAACGAGCAAAACGACGTGCTGTTGCCGCAGGAATGATCAGTAAAGAGGTAATGATCAGCGCACCTACAAATTTCATGGCTAAACCAATAGTTAACGCGGTGATCATCATTAGTTTTAAACGTTCTCGCTGAATATTCACACCATCAACAAATGCCATATCTTGATTGATAGTCATGGAGAGCAGTGGGCGCCATGAGCGAATAATGACAAATAAAACAATTACAACACCAATAAAAATACTGATAACGTCTTGATAGTTTACTGACAGCAAATCACCAAACAGATAAGCCATTAAATCAACACGCACATTCGACATTAAACTGACGACCACTAGCCCTAAAGAAAGTGCACTGTGCGCCATGATCCCTAAAAGCGTATCGACAGAGAGTTGAGGTTTTAATTCTAACCAAACCAATAGAATAGCGAGAAGAAGGGTGACTGCAATAACAGCGTAAAAAGGCTCGATATTAAACAGCAAACCAAATGCAACACCAAGTAGTGAAGCGTGCGCTAAGGTATCACCAAAATAAGACATACGACGCCAAACGACAAAAGAACCCAAAGGGCCTGCCGCCATTGCTAAGAGCATACCGGCAATCCAACCCGGTAACAGCAACTCAATCATGACGACACTCCTTACTATGCTGGTGATGATGACGATAAATACCAAGTTGCTCAGCACCACGACTTCCAAACATGGCAATAAATTCAGGATGAGAAGAAACAACGTCAGGTGTGCCTGAACAGCAAATATGACCATTTAAACAGAGGACTTCATCTGTTTTTGCCATCACAAGATGAAGATCATGAGAAACCATTAAGATGGCGCAACCTAATTCGTGACGAAGCTGATTAATCAAATCATAAAGTGCTAATTGACCATTAACATCAACACCTTGAGTGGGTTCGTCTAAAACTAAAAGTTGGGGTTGATTAAGCAATGCTCTTGCTAACAAGACACGTTGAGACTCACCACCAGAAAGTTTCTGCATAGGCTGATCGATTAATTTCGCCGCATTAACTCGTTCTAAAGCTGGGAGAATATCTTTATCATGAACACCTGGTTTTAGTGTCATAAACCGTTTAACGGTGAGTGGCATTGTAGGATCGAGATAAAGTTTTTGTGGCACATAGCCCACTCGTAGCGCATTTTGACGCTCAACTTTTCCTGAGGTTGGATTTAATAAACCAAGAACTAAACGGATAACCGTAGATTTACCCGCACCATTAGGGCCAAGTAAAGTAAGAATACGGCCTGCTTTTAGATCAAAAGAGATATCTTTTAAAATTTCTCTTTCACCAAAAGAAACACAAACCGATTTTAAACAAATGAAGTCAGACATAAAATTAGCACTTGCAGAATCATTGAAACGTTATAATATAACATTTCCAATGATGATTCACGAGAATTCTTCCTATGTTACATAAAAACAACAAATTTGCGCACCGTTTTTTATTGAAATCATTTTTAGCGACAGCGATGATAAGTTCATTCAGTGCTTCAGTGAAGGCTGATGTCGTCGTTTCTATTAGGCCATTAGGATTTATTGCTGCTGCCATCGCTGATGGAGTAACACCAACGGACGTTTTATTACCAGATGGGGCATCTCCACACGATTATGCATTAAAACCCTCTGATTTGAAAAAAATCACCTCCGCAGACCTGATGGTATGGGTAGGGCCTGATATGGAAGTGTTTTTAGATAAGCCATTAAACAGACTTACTGACAATCATAAGTTGGCTTTAGCGGAAACTGACGAAATAAAGTCACTTTTATTGAAAGATGATGATGACAATGTGCATAAACATGAGGAAAATCACGAACATCATTCTCACGGTGATTATAATATGCACATCTGGTTATCACCAGAGATTGCGTTGTCGTCTGCAAAACAGATCCACGAAAGGTTAATTGCACTGTATCCAGATAAAAAAGAACTTCTGGACGTAAACCTAGGTAAATTCAGCGAACAACTCAAGCAAACTGATAAGAATCTTGTTAATATTCTGTCGCCTGTGAAAAATAAGGGTTATTTTGTCTTTCATGATGCTTATGGCTACTTCGAAAAACATTATAATTTAAAGCCGTTAGGTCATTTTACGATCAACCCTGAAATACAGCCGGGTGCGCAGAAATTACATCAAATACGAACACAGTTGGTTGAGCAAAAAGCAACTTGCATTTTTGCTGAGCCACAATTTAGGCCGACAGTAATAGAAACAGTGGCGAAAGGCACTGGGGTTAAAATGGGTGTATTAGACCCCCTAGGAAGTGGGATTGCTCTGACTCAAGAGAGCTATATAAAATTCCTTACCCAACTAGCTAACCAATATGAGAGCTGCCTGAATGAAACACAATAAGGAATTAAGAACGTGCAGCAGAAGAAATCCATTGCACAGGTATATTTAAGTTTACCACTCCCACATAAGATCATGCTCGGTTCGTTAACTGCAGCAACACTGGCCGTCGCAATTTGGCGGCCAGTGGTTCTTCAAAATGAGCAAACCCGAGAAGTTCCTGTCAGTATCCAAATGCCACTTGCCAATCAAGGTGAAAATACGGATGACATTATCACTGATAGTAGTGATCAACTTACCGATGAAGGCTTAGTTGGTGCGGAAGATGGTACAGATACAAGTACTGCAGTTGCACAAGTCCCTCATACTTATATTGTCTCTAGTGGTGATTCATTAAGTTCAATATTGACTCAGTTTGGTATTGATTCTGCTGATATCGCAACTATCTCTAATCAAAATAAAGACCTTAGAAATCTTAAAATTGGGCAATCTATTAGTTGGGAGCTTGATGATAATGGGTTGCTAAAAGAGTTAAGTTGGGGTGTTTCTCGCCGTGAAACTCGTATTTATACCCGTACAGAAACGGGCTTTAAAGAGACTAAAGAGTTTCAAAAAGGTGAGTGGAAAAACAGTGTCACCACTGGTGTTATTCGTGGAAGTTTCTCTGTTAGTGCAACGAATGCAGGTTTAACTAATTCAGAAGCACGTGCAGTGACTAAAGCATTGCAATGGCAAGTAGACTTTAAAAAACTACAAAGTGGCGATCAATTTGCAGCACTCTTCTCTCGAGAAGTGCTTGATGGTCGTACAGAACAAAGTGAACTTATTGGTGTACGTTTACGCAGCGCTGGTAAAGACTACTACGCTTTCCTTGCTGAAGATGGTCGTTTTTATGATAGCCAAGCTGGTGGATTAGAACGTGGATTTATGCGATTCCCAACAGTGAAACAGTTTAGAGTTTCCTCCCAATTTAACCCTCGTCGTATTAATCCTGTTACAGGTCGTTTAGCTGCTCATAAAGGTGTCGACTTTGCTATGCCAGTAGGTACACCGGTATTAGCAACAGGGGATGGCGAAGTTATTGTGGCTAAATACAGCGGTGCCGCAGGTAACTTTATTGCTATTCGCCATGGTAGCCAATACACAACACGTTATATGCACTTACGCCAGTTACTTGTAAAACCTGGGCAACGTGTTAAGCGTGGAGATAGAATTGCGTTGTCAGGCAATACAGGACGTTCTACGGGGCCTCATTTGCACTATGAGTTGTGGATAAACCAACAAGCAGTTAATCCACTAACAGCCACATTACCTCGTGCTGATGGTTTAACAGGCAAAGATAAACAAGAATATCTTGCTAAAGTAAAAGAGATTAAGCCGCAATTAGTGCTAGCTGATTGACAATAAATATGATTTTAAAGACATAAAAGCGGATGGTTGATATCATCCGCTTTTGTTTTAATGTTTTTTACGCCTCTTTGGGGTATCAGTTCAGAGAGTTATCTGATGAATAAAGAAAAAGATACAGATAGCAAAGCGGGTTATGTACCTACTTTTCACCGTGCATATTTGCATCCTCGTCATTGGGGAACATGGTTAGGTGCAGGTGTATTAAGTGCATTAGCTTATATGCCAGTAAAATGGCGTGATCCATTTCTTGCTTCTATTGGTCGCTTTGTTGGACGTAAAGCGAAAAGCGCAAGACGTCGTGCAGATATCAACTTGAGATACTGTTTTCCAACATGGAATAAAACACAACGTGAAACAGTTCTTGATAATATGTTTGAAACTGCGCCTCAATCCTTTGTGATGTTAGCAGAGCTTTGTTTAAGAGGCCCTGAGCGTATATTAAAGCGCACATCTTGGCAGGGACTAGAAATTATTGAGCGTTTTAAAGAGCAAGGTCGTAATGTCATTTTTATGGTGCCTCATGGATGGGCGGTTGATATTCCTGCAATGCTGTTAGCATCAACAGGTCAGAAAATGGCTGCGATGTTCCATCATCAAAAAGATCCCGTTGCTGATTATTTATGGAATAAAGCACGTCATCATTTTGATGGTCGATTACATTCACGCGAAGCAGGTATTAAGCCTTTTATTTCTTCTGTGCGACAAGGTTACTGGGGCTATTATCTGCCAGATCAAGATCATGGTGCAGAGCATAGTCAATTTGTGGATTTTTTCGGTACTTATAAAGCGACATTACCCGCGATTGGACGGTTAATGAAAGTATGCCGAGCGGCTATTGTGCCGTTGTTCCCAGTGTATTGTCATAAAACACATCAGCTTAGTATTATTGTTCGTGAACCAATGGATGATATTGAAGATAAAGATGATGCGTACATTGCGCGTAGAATGAATGAAGAGTTAGAAGCACTAGTGACACCAACACCAGAGCAATATACGTGGATCTTAAAATTATTGAAGACACGTAAAGAGGGCGAAATAGAGCCTTACGCTCGTGAGAATATTTTGGATTAGTCCTTGCACGAAAAAGAAGTAAATTAAAAATAAAACGGGCACTTAATAAAGTGCCCGTTTTGTTATTAAGGTTTAGGATTCTGTATTATTCAACCGTCAGAATACGGCATGTATTGGTGCTACCCACAGTGCCCATTTGGTCACCTTGAGTGACTAACACTAAATCACCAGAAACCAAGAAACCTTTATCACGTAAACGACCAATAGCCTCATTAGCAGCTGCAATACCATCAGTGTGAGTACTGCAATAAACAGGCGTTACGCCACGATAAAGTGCGGTTTGATTCAATGTTTTCTCATGACGAGACATTGAGAAAATCGGTAAACCTGTACTGATACGAGACATCATGCGTGCAGTACGACCGGATTCAGTCATCGCAATAATCGCATTAACGCCTTTCATGTGGTTAGCTGCATACATTGTAGACATCGCAATAGCTTCTTCCACTGTATCAAAAACCATATCTAAACGGTGCTTAGAAACATTGGCGGCTGGCATTTTTTCGGCACCTAAGCAGACCTGCGCCATTGAAGCGACCGTTTCTGCTGGATATTGTCCTGCTGCGGTTTCTGCTGAAAGCATAACAGCATCAGTGCCATCTAATACGGCGTTAGCAACGTCCATTACTTCAGCACGAGTTGGCATTGGATTTGTTATCATTGACTCCATCATTTGAGTAGCAGTGATAACGACACGATTAAGCTGACGAGCACGACGAATTAATTTTTTCTGTACACCCACCAACTCAGGATCACCAATTTCAACACCTAAATCGCCACGAGCAACCATCACCACATCAGAAGCAAGAATAATTTCATCAATGATTTCATCATTAGCAACTGCTTCAGCACGTTCTACTTTAGAAACGATTTGGCATTCACAGCCTGCATCACGGGCTAAACGGCGAGCAAGGTTAAGATCTTCACCTGTTCTTGGGAATGAAACGGCAAGGTAATCAACACCGATTTTTGCCGCAGTGATAATATCTTGCTTATCTTTTTCTGTTAATGCATCAGCAGAGAGGCCTCCACCAAGCTTATTAATGCCTTTATTGTTAGATAAAGGACCACCAACCGTCACTTCAGTAAAGACTTTTAAACCCTCAACTTTGAGGACTTTTAACTGAACTCGACCATCATCAAGAAGTAAAATATCGCCTGGAACCACGTCGGCAGGTAAGCTTTTATAATCGATACCTACTTGATTTTGGTTGCCTTCGCCTTTTTCAAGCGCTGCATCAAGTAAGAATTTATCACCGACATTCAGGAAAACTTTTCCGTCTTTAAAGGTAGATACACGGATTTTAGGGCCTTGTAAATCCCCGAGAATAGCAACATGGCGACCTAATCTTGCGGCAATTTCACGCGTACGATTAGCGCGAGCAAGATGATCTTCCGCAGAACCATGAGAGAAATTTAATCGAACAACATTTGCGCCAGCAATAATAATTTTTTCTAAGTTATTATCACGATCTGTTGCTGGGCCTAAGGTGGTAACAATTTTTGTTCTTCTGAGCCGTCTGGACATGTATTACTCCGTTGACCTTGAACGAAAGGTGTTGGCAATTGGATAAAACAGAAATCAGACTGTGTTTTATCCAATATGTTAATTGAAACGCTTCAAGCTAATTGCAACATACACTACAGTTTTCATAATTTGCAGAGTTAGCTCGCAGATATGCTACCATTTTTCAAAAACTTATCTAGTCAGGGGCACAATCGTAAGTGTGACAATACTAACAGAATAATTAAAAACGGTTACTTATCAAACCGTGAATCACGTAAAGCTTCTTTGACGCGCTTCAAGTTATCTCTGAATTTTGGTCCTCGACGTAAAATAAATCCTGTTGTAAGAACATCAATAATAGTGAGTTGTGCAAGGCGGGAGATCATCGGCATGTAGATATCAGTATCTTCAGGCACATCAAGCAAGATGGGAAGGGTAGCTTCAGAGGCTAAAAGAGAATTCGGAGTTGTAATGGCAATAACGGCTGCATCGTTTTCGCGTGCGATCTTAGCAATTTCAACTAAATTTTTAGTACGCCCTGTATGAGAAATAATAACAACTACATCGCCATCACTACTATTTATACAACTCATACGTTGCATAACAACATCATCAAAATAAGTGACAGGAATATTAAAACGAGAAAATTTATTCATGGCATCGTGAGCAACAGCGGCTGATGCACCTAAACCAAAAAAAGAGATTTTTTTAGCTTGTGTCAAAATATCAACTGCACGATTGATAGCAGCGATATCAATATTATTTTTAACGTTTTCTAGTCCTGCCATTGCGGACTCAAAAATTTTATTGGTATAAGAAGAGACAGTATCGGAATCATCAATATTACGATTTACATAAGGCGTGCCGTTGGCAATGCTTTGTGCTAATTGTAATTTGAAATCAGGAAATCCTTTTGTTGCCATACGTCGGCAAAATCGATTAACAGTGGGTTCACTGACATCAGCCGTTTTAGCCATTAAGGCAATACTTGAATGGATAACTGTTTGTGGCGCAGTTAAAACAGCCTCTGCGACTTTTTTTTCTGATTTACTCAAGATGTCCAGATTAGACTGAACCCTTTCCAATATATTCATTAAATATACAGATCCTTGGCTTTGCCAATTTCAATAAAAGGAGAAATCTATAACGGTTTTATGAAAATATACTACGCAAAGAACAAGGCTTGCAGTGTAAACCATCGGTAAACAGGGCTTTTTTCGTTAAAGTATGACGTGTGTCTAACTTTCAAAGCTGAAAACAAGAAACAAAACTGTAGTAAAGTTACAAGAAAGGATAAAACACTAGGCATAAAATGAAGCATTATAATATGTGTGGTAAGTTAGAGACTAAAATGTGCAAGTGTATTTACTGAATACATCCAAAAGAGTACATTAATACAAAATTCTGTAACAAAATTACAAAATCTCATCATGAGGAGACGTTCTATGGCAGCGATATCGACTGCTCAGGCCTGTGATCTGGTTATCTTCGGTACGAAAGGGGATCTAGCACGCCGTAAGCTCATTCCATCATTATATCAATTGGAAAAAGCAGGATATATTCACCCTGACTCTCGCATTATTGGTGTCGGTCGTGCTGATTGGGATGTTGAGGCATATAAAAATGTCGCTCATGAAGCGTTAAAAACCTTTTTAAAAGAAGAAATTAATCCTGAAATTTGGCAACGCTTAAGTGATCGCTTAGATTTTTGTAATCTTGATGTTAATGAAACCGACCATTTCATTGAGTTATCAAAGCATCTAAAACAAGATAAATTACCGGCTATTTATTACTTTGCTATGCCTCCAAGCACCTTTAGTGCAATGTGTCAGGGATTAGGGCATGCAAAATTAAATAAAGAGCCTAATCGTGTCGTAATGGAAAAACCATTAGGGACAGATTTAGCGTCTTCAGTTTCTATTAACGATAGTGTGGCGAAATACTTTAAAGAGACACAAATTTATCGTATTGACCACTATTTAGGTAAAGAAACCGTTTTAAACCTATTAGCACTGCGCTTCGCAAACTCATTATTTGTCAACAACTGGGACAATAAAACGATTGATCATGTCCAAATTACGGTTGCAGAAGAAGTGGGTATTGAAGGGCGTTGGGGATACTTTGATCAAGCTGGTCAAATGCGTGATATGGTGCAAAACCATCTATTACAAATTCTGACTATGATAGCGATGTCACCCCCCGCTGATTTAACGGCTGACAGTATTCGCCAAGAAAAAGTGAAAGTCTTACGTTCATTACGCCGTATTGATAACACCAATATTCGCGAAAAAACGGTTCGTGGACAATATACTGGTGGTTTTGTACAAGGCAAAAAAGTACCTGGTTATCTTGATGAAGAAGGTGCGAATAAAACCAGTAATACAGAAACATTTGTGGCAATCCGCGCTGATATTGACAACTGGCGTTGGGCAGGTGTTCCGTTCTATCTAAGAACAGGTAAACGCCTACCAAGTAAATGTTCAGAAGTTGTAGTTTATTTTAAAAAGCCTGCGCTGAATATCTTCAGTGAGACTTATCAAGAGTTACCACAAAATAAGCTGACTATTCGTCTACAGCCAGATGAAGGTATCGATATTGAAGTGCTAAATAAAGCGCCGGGACTCGATCATAAACACCGTTTACAAACAACCAAGCTGGACTTGAGTTTCTCTGAAACATTCAATCAAACGCATTTAGCGGATGCTTACGAGCGTTTATTATTAGAAGCCATGCGCGGTATCCAAGCGTTATTCGTGCGTCGTGACGAAGTGGAAGAAGCATGGAAATGGGTTGATTCAATTATCAATGCATGGGAATGCGATAATGAGCTACCTAAACCATATCAAGCAGGCACTTGGGGACCAGTGGCATCTGTTGCAATGATCACGCGTGATGGTCGTTCTTGGAATGAAATTGAATAATTGATTTTAATTATCCATTCTAAAGAAAAAATACCCAGCAATGCTGGGTGTTTTTTTATCAACTAAATACCTTTAAGCATAATTACAACAATTTAGATGAATAAAACTACTGAAGGATAGTAAAACCACTGATTAACTATGCAATCTGATTTTGGTTAGAAACTAAAACTTAAATGAAACCAATCAATTAAAAAAAATATTTTGCTGAAAGGCATTGCTTTAAATAATTCGGCATGATAGAAATATCATGTAACATTTAACCATCTTATATGAGGGTTCGGAGTATATCGTGCGGATGGTCTGTGCGATGAAAGAATAAATAATCATGACTAGCGCCAAAAGCGTCAAAGTTAAACGTTCTACTTATAAGTTATTCCTTTCTGCTATTTTATCCAGCGAACACTACTGGTGTGGCGCATTATAGAAACCTCTCATCTTAATTCCTGAGTTATCAGGAAACGACGTTGCCTTAACGTTCGGCTACTATTGTCGCCAGAAAGACTATCTACATATTCTCTATCTTCTGCGCAAGAAACGTTTTGGCGTATTTCTAATGTGTATGAGAGATGAAAAAATGATTTATTGGATATTTTTAGCATTAGCTATTGTTTGTGAAGTTATCGGTACTTTATCTATGAAGTACGCCAGTGTCAGCGGTGGTTACACCGGTATGATTGTGATGTGGTTAATGATTGCCACTTCCTATATCTTTTTAGCCATAGCCGTTAAGAAAGTGGCATTAGGTGTAGCATATGCACTGTGGGAAGGTATTGGAATTGTCATTATTACGACATTCAGCGTTCTATGGTTTGGGGAATCACTATCACCATTAAAGTTAGGTGGTCTAGCAATGTTAATTGCAGGGATCACGCTTATCAAATCAGGTACTAAAAAATCGGCTGTTGCTAAGAAAACAACAGAATCGGTAAAAAGTATTGCCGGTAAAGCTAAGCATGTTGCCAGTGCTGTAAAAGGAGCGAATAAGCCAATTCCTGCCAATATTAAGGAGGCTTAATTATGTTAGCTCAATTTGAATGGTGGCACGGTGCATTTTTAATACTTGCTGTAGTGCTCGAGATCGTCGCGAATATATTCTTAAAAATGTCGAACGGCTTTAGTCGAATGGGATTAGGGATATTATCACTGTTTTGTGTGTTAGGTGCTTTTAGTGCACTGGCAATGGCTGTTAAAGGGATAGAACTTTCGGTAGCTTATGCACTTTGGGGAGCATTCGGAATTATTGCAACTATCGCTGCCGGTTGGATTTTATTTAATCAAAGACTCAATTATAAAGGATGGGGTGGAATTATATTATTACTGGTTGGTATGGTAATGATTAAATTTGCTTAAATCTCAGTAAGTTAATAAGTACCATTTTGGTAAAAATAGAAATTTAATAATCACAGCAAGAATAAATTATATTAAAAAAGCTGAATTCATCTGAACTCAGCTTTTTTGTATCTACTGTTTAATCTCTTTAGAGCGATATAAATTAAATTTAATTTTTGCTTCATTGTCCTAAAAGTTATTTTATATACAAACCGATTACGATATAAAACATAATGACAATAAATTTAAATAGTAGAAAAAGGTATCTAAAATTGCAGACTGATAGTCTGTTGACATTTCAAAGGTTATAAGTTGAGATCAAAACAGCAGTAAAATTAAAATATTCTTTATATCTTTAATAATAGTGAATGTGCAGAGTTTTTATGGAAAAACACTATTGTTATTATTTTCTTATTGATGTTATTTTTTACTGATAACATGGAAAAAATAGGAATAAAGATGAAACGGATATTAGTTGCAGGTGCAACAGGTTATTTAGGGCGATTTCTTGTACAAGCATTAAAAACACAAGGCTATTGGGTGCGTGTTTTAGTCAGAAGTCGCTCGCAAGCAACACTGTTTACTGATGTTGATGATATTTTTATTGGTCAAATAACAAAGCCTGAGCAATTAACAAATAGTACAAAAGATATTGATTGTGTTATTTCCACAGTAGGGATCACTCGACAAAAAGAGGGGTTAACCTATATGGATGTTGATTATCAAGCTAATCTAAATTTGTTAAATGAATCAACAAAATCATCAGTTAAACAGTTTATTTATATTTCGGCGATTGATGGCGATAAATATCGTCAGTTAAAGATCTTTGAAGCTAAAGAACGGTTTGTTGATAAGTTAAAACAATCTAAATTGCCTTATTGTATTATTCGACCTAATGGCTATTTCAGTGATATGGGGGATTTTTTGCAAATGGCTTCTACAGGAAAAATCTATTTATTTGGTTCTGGAGAACAGCAAATAAATCCTATTTCTGGAAAAGATCTAGCCGAATTTGTGATTAAAATGATAGGGCATGATACGAAAGAAATTTCTGTGGGTGGACCTGATATTTTGTCATTAAATCAAATTGCTGAACTTGCAAGTATGGCATTAAATAAAAAAATAAAAATCATCCACTTACCTGATGCATTAAGAAAAATGACTATTTTTATATTACGTCATTTTACTTCTCAAAAATTTTATGGGCCTTTTGAGTTTTTCTTAACATTTATGGGTAAGAGTCATATTGGTGAAGTATATGGTAATGAGCATTTGTCAGAATACTATCTTGATTTAGCCAATAAAGTTAATTTAAAAAATAAGCACCTTTAAAGGTGCTCATTAAATATTTTTACATTGCCGCAATAATCTTAATTTCAACTTTATATTCAGGGTGCATTAATTGTGCTTGCACAGTACAACGCACAGGTGCGCTACCTTTGGCAACCCATGCATCCCACGCTTTATTCATACCTTCAAAATCGGCTTTATCAGCTAAAAAGATTGTCGCATCAAGAATTTTAGTTTTATCAGAACCTACACGTTGTAACAAAACGTCAATTGCCGCTAATGTGTCTGCTGTTTGTTCAATAATATCGCCTGATAAGTTTTCTGGTACGGCAGTGTAATAAATGGTGTCGTTATGAATAACGGCTTCAGACCAGCGATCTTCAGGGTCGATACGTTTAATTGTCATTATGAGTTCTCCTTTGTATTAACGGCATAGGTGGTACTTTTGGTTATCCACTGGCATAATTTACGTCTTATTTTATAAAAAGAGTATGCCTGTGTCAGACGATTTTGCAGAAAACGGGATTTTAACCCGAACTATTCCAGGATTTCATCCCCGTGAAGCTCAACGACAAATGGCGAAATCAATAACGGAAACTATTGATAAGCAAGGTGTACTTATTGCTGAAGCGGGTACAGGTACTGGAAAAACGTATGCCTATCTTGTACCTGCATTGCGTTCGGGTAAAAAAACTATTATCTCAACAGGCTCTAAAGCCTTGCAAGATCAATTATATAGTCGAGATTTACCTACGATCATTGAAGCGATTAATTATGATGGTAATACGGCGTTATTAAAAGGGCGCTCTAACTATCTCTGTTTAGAACGACTTGATCAGCAAATGCTCAGTGGTGGTGATCTGGAAGCTGAAGTTTTGTCTGACGTCATGTATGTGCGCCAATGGTCAACACAAACAGAAGATGGTGACGTTAGCCGTTGTCATAGTGTTGCTGAAGATAGTCGAGTTTGGCCTTTAGTCACCAGCACTAACGATAACTGCTTGGGGAGTGATTGCCCTCGTTATAAAGAGTGCTATGTTTTAAGCGCACGTAAAAAAGCAATGGATGCGGATGTCGTGGTGGTTAATCACCATTTATTTATGGCGGATACTGTCGTTAAAGATACCGGTTTTGGTGAGCTAATTCCGGAAGCTGAAATTATGATCTTTGATGAAGCTCATCAAATTCCAGATATTGCTAGCCATTATTTTGGCCAACAACTTACCAGTAGACAGTTGTTTGATCTCGCCAGAGATATGACCGTTGCTTATCGCACAGAAGTGAGAGACCAAGTTCAGTTACAAAAAAGTGCTGATAGATTAACGCAAATGGTGATGGATTTTCGCCTAGCGTTAGGGGAGACAGGTTATCGAGGAAACTTACGTGAGCTATTGCAAGGTGGTGAAACAAAACGTTTTCTAACGTTACTGGATGATGCCTTAGAACTGAGTTATGACGTAATGAAACTCTCGTTAGGGCGAAGCCAATTACTTGATAGTGCTTTTGAACGTGCCACAGTTTACCGCAATCGCTTAAAACGCCTGATTGATACCACAATTCCGGGTTATAGTTATTGGTTTGAAAGTTATGGTCGCCATTTCTTATTAGCTATCACACCACTATCTGTTGCGGATAAATTTCGCGAATTAATCAAATCGCATAAAAGCAGTTGGATATTTACCTCAGCAACACTTTCTGTAAATGAGCAGATGTCTTATTACACAGATAGATTGGGCTTAGAAAATGCGACAACCCTGATCCTAAACAGCCCATTTGATTATCAACATCAAACATTACTCTGTGTGCCACGTTATCTGCCACCATTAAATCAGCCTTATACGGCGAAACGTTTAGCCACTATGCTAACGCCAGTTATTTTAAAAAACCAAGGTCGCTGTTTTTTCCTCTGTACCTCACATGCAATGATGCGTGGACTTGCTGAAGAGTTTAAAGCCAATTTGCCATTACCTGTATTGATGCAAGGTGAAATGAGTAAGACGCAATTACTGCAAAAATTTATTTCATCAGGAAATGCGCTTTTAGTTGCGACCCAAAGTTTTTGGGAAGGTGTTGACGTGCGTGGCGATACGTTGTCTTGCGTGATTATTGACAAATTACCATTTACAGCACCTGATGATCCTTTATTAAGAGCACGCATTGAAGATTGTGAATTGCGAGGCGGAGATGCTTTTAGAGACGTCCAAATTCCTGATGCTGTTATTAGTTTAAAACAAGGTGTCGGGCGATTAATTCGTGATGTACACGATTATGGTGCAATTATAGTTTGTGATGATAGGTTAGTTTCTCGTGCTTATGGTGAAGTTTTTTTAAGTAGTTTGCCTCCATCACCTCGCACGCGTTCACTCGAAAAAACAATGAAATTTTTGAGCCAACGCGCACAGCAGAATGAAATACAAGAAATATCGGATTCATAATAGCGATTGCACAGAATGTGTGTTTATTCTGTTGAACACTATTATGATATTATTCTTCCTCTTTTAATTATCGAATTTGCCGGAGTTATGGCGTGTCACTGCGAATTTTAGCAATTGATACTGCAACAGAATCTTGTTCAGTTGCAGTTTGGAATGAAGGCGTTGTTGCTTCACGTTTTGAAATCTCACCTCGTGAACATACACAAAAGATTTTGCCTATGGTGAAAAGCGCCTTAGAAGAAGCAAACATCACATTGCAATCATTAGATGCACTTGCTTTTGGACGAGGTCCCGGAAGTTTTACAGGTGTTCGTATTGGTGTAGGTGTTGCGCAAGGTATCGCGCTAGGTGCAGGGTTACCAATGGTTGGTATTTCATCACTTGCCACAATGGCTGAAGGTGTCTTTAGAACAACGGGCATCAAACAAGTTCTTGTGGCAATAGATGCGCGTATGGGTGAAATTTATTGCGCTCAATATCAGCGTAATGATGCAGGTATTTGGATAGGCGAAGACACTGAAGCTGTGATGAAACCTGAGCAATTTATTGAAGCATTACAATTAACAACAGGAACATGGGCGATGGCAGGTACAGGATGGCAAGCTTATCCTGATTTAAAAGAGGCACTGCCTTTTACTGTCGTTGAAACTGAGATTACGCTTCCTGCTGCACAAGATATGTTACCTCTCGCTGTAACCGCTTGGCATGAAGGTAAAGCAACGAAAGTTGAAGACGCCGAGCCAGTTTATTTACGTAATGAAGTGACATGGAAAAAACTGCCTGGCCGTGAATAGATTTAGAAGTATCTATTAGATGCGGAAGAGTGAAGCTATAATATTATTATAGAGTAACGTTAATATTGACTTGCAATGAGGTGGTTTATGAACAGACAATTAAACTACCGTTTGGTAAGCAAAGCGCTATTTTTATCTGGTGCTTTGTTTCTAGCGGGATGCGTCTCTATACCTGAATCAATAAAAGGTACATCAGCAACGCCAGTGACTAATTTAAATGGTGTTTTTGTTGCGCCTGAACTTTATATTGGTCAAGAAGGGCGTTTTGGTGGACGTGTGATTGATGTTAAAAATCTTCAATCATCAACGCAGCTAGAAATTGCCGTTATGCCTCTTTCTCAATACGATGCTGCGCCCGAATTACATCAACCTTCTGTTGGGCGTCTCTATGCTAATGTTATGCATTTCTTAGATCCCTCTGATTATAAAAATCAATACGTAACCGTTGTTGGTACTATCAAAGGTGTTGAAACTGGCAAAGTTGGTGAGGCTAGTTATCCATTTTTACGTATTGATGTGACAGGTATGAAACGCTGGACACTGACACAGCAAGTCATTATGCCCGCACCAGTTATGACATGGGGATATTATGGCGATGGCCCATATTGGGGTTATCACCATGGATATGGCGGTTATGGTGGATATCCATATGGAACTGGTCAGGTTGTGCCCGTTTTAGAATAAAAAGTGGGTATTAGATCGCATGACGATATAATATTTCACCTCCATTTGTGTAAAACGGTGTATAATCGATATCTATAATATATTAGGTAACTATCTAATAGAGTTATTAAAGTTGAATAAAAAATAAAAGAGAGGGCGGTTTTGACCGCCTTCTTTTTTGTTAATCTAAAAATAAAATATTTAGTGACACACTTCGCATCTTCACAACAGAAAATTGTTTGTGCTGGTAGGATGAGTTAATACTTTGTTAAAAATGAAACATAATATTAACCCAAGAAGTGCGATTAATCAGGAGTACTACTTTGGAAAAAGTCTGGCTTAAACGTTATCCGGCAGATGTTCCGGCTGAAATTGACCCGGACCGTTTCGCATCCCTTGCTGAGATGCTTGAAAACGCTGTCGCAAATTACGCAGATCAACCCGCCTTTATCAATATGGGCGAGGTCATGACTTATCGCAAACTTGAAGAGCGTAGCCGTGCTTTTGCAGCATACCTGCAAAATGGCTTAGGATTGAAAAAAGGTGATCGTGTCGCCTTAATGATGCCTAATTTACTGCAATATCCTATCGCGCTTTTCGGTATTCTTCGTGCAGGCATGGTTGTCGTAAACGTAAACCCACTTTACACACCAAGAGAACTTGAACATCAATTAAATGACAGTGGTGCAAGTGCCATTGTAATAGTCTCTAACTTTGCGCATACGCTCGAAAAAATTGTGTTTAATACCAGCATTAAGCACGTTATTTTAACTCGAATGGGCGATCAATTATCTCGTCCTAAAGCAACACTCGTTGATTTTGTTGTTAAATATATCAAACGATTAGTGCCTAAATATAACTTGCCTGATGCCATTTCATTTCGTAGAGCAATGCATTTTGGCTATCGTATGCAATATATTAAACCTGAAATTACAGGTGAAGATTTAGCCTTCTTGCAATATACAGGAGGCACAACGGGAATTGCTAAAGGTGCAATGTTAACGCATCGCAATATGTTAGCGAACCTTGAGCAAGCGAAAGCAGCTTATGTACCAGCGCTAAACGTTGGTAAAGAGCTGGTGGTCACTGCATTACCGCTGTATCACGTTTTTGCTTTAACCGTTAATTGTCTACTCTTTATTGAAATTGGTGGTAAAAACTTACTTATCACTAACCCTCGTGATGTGAAAGGTACAATTAAAGAACTAGGACGTTACCCTGTCACGGCAATCACTGGCGTAAATACTTTATTTAATGCTTGGTTGCAAAATCCAGAATTTCGTCAACTCGATTTCTCCAAATTGAATCTCTCCGTTGGCGGCGGTATGCCTGTTCAAAGTAGTGTTGCTAAAGAGTGGGAAGAGTTAACAGGTAAGCATTTATTAGAAGGTTATGGCTTGACGGAATGTTCTCCTTTAGTCACCGGTAACCCTTATAATCTGAAAAAATACAGTGGCAGTATTGGATTACCTGTACCTTCAACGGATGTGAAGTTTATGGATGATGAAGGTAACGAAGTTGACCGCACTGTAGGCGGTGAAATGTGGGTTCGTGGCCCTCAGGTAATGAAAGGTTATTGGAATCGTCCTGATGCAACTGATGAAGTCCTACATGATGGCTGGGTTGCAACAGGTGATATTGCCACAATGGATGACGAAGGCTTTATTCGTATCATTGACCGCAAAAAAGATATGATCTTAGTTTCGGGTTTTAATGTATACCCTAATGAAGTCGAAGAAGTCGTTACGGCACATCCTAAGGTTTTGGAGTCGGCTGCAATTGGTGTACCAAGCAAAAACTCAGGTGAAACAGTTAAAGTTTTCGTTGTGAAAAAAGATCCATCATTAACGGAAGATGAGATAAAAACGCACTGTCGTCGTTACCTAACAGGTTATAAAGTCCCTAAAATTATTGAGTTTCGTGATGAATTACCAAAATCAAATGTTGGTAAAATTTTACGCAGAGAGTTAAGAAATGAAGAAAAAGAGTTGAAAACCTCAACTGAATCTTGATACAACACTCAATAACCTTTTTCAATTTCGCCGGTTTATACCGGCGTTTTTGTGATTACATAAAAAAGTCATTAGACATAAAAACAAGAGAAACCTGTTTTGAATTATCAATTGATTACGACAGACACTGCACTAGATTCCGCCTGTAAAGCTGCTTCAGAGGCTTCAAAAATTGCTTTAGATACAGAGTTTGTCCGCATACGTACCTATTATCCTCATCTTGGTTTGATCCAGATGTATGACGGTAAACAGATCTCTCTTATTGATCCGTTAGCAATTAAGGATTGGGCTCCTTTCGTTGAGCTATTAACTAACCCGAGCATCATGAAGTTTCTCCATGCTGGAAGTGAAGATCTCGAAGTTTTTTCTCACCAGTTTGGTTGTGTTCCAACACCGATGATTGACACTCAAGTGGTGGCTGCATTTTTAGGGCATCCTATCTCTTGTGGTTTTGCGACATTAGTTGAGAAATATGAAAATATTGCACTAGATAAAAGTGAATCCCGAACAGACTGGTTAGCGCGCCCTTTAACTGAAAAACAGTGCCAATATGCCAGTGGTGATGTTTTCTATTTGCTACCTTTAGCTGAAAAATTAATTGAAGAAGCTGAAGAAGCAGGCTATATGGATGCGATCGCAGATGAATGTAAAATGATTGCAGAACGTCGACAAGAAACGGTTGTACCAGAGCTCGTCTATCGTGATATTAGCAATGCATGGCAATTAAAAGACCAACAATTAGCATGCTTACAAATGCTTGCTCAGTGGCGCTTAAATCAAGCCAAAGCTCGAGATATGGCATTAAACTTCGTTGTAAGAGAAGAACATCTATGGTCTGTTGCTCGTTACCTTCCATCCTCATTAGCAGAACTCGATGCATTATCGCTTTCAGGCCAAGAAATTCGTTGTCATGGTCGTCGTTTATTAGATTTTGTTGCTAAAGCTAAAGAAATTAAAGATGAAGATTGCCCAGAGCCTATTGGTAATTTAATTGAACAACCAAACTACAAAAAAGCATTTAAAGCGATTAAAGCGGTTATTCAAGAAATTAGTGAAGATAAACGCTACAACCCTGAACTGTTAGCTTCAAGAAGACAGATTAATCAGTTATTAAGTATTCATTGGAAAATAAAAGAAGGGCAACCTGAATTAACTTCACGTTGGCGTAAAGCATTATTAGAAGAAAAAGTGACAGAAATTCTGGCGCAATATCCATAGTCTTGCTGATTGTTTATTTTCTAATATTTAATCTCCTTAAAATAAAAAGGAATTGTTAGTTCCATAAATAAACAAAACAAAGAATAACAATAGGAGTCTCTTTTGAGGCTCTTATTTTTTGCACACAAAAAACACCTAAAGAAGGTGAAGGTAGAAATAGACTAAATAGATTATTGGTAAATGTAAGTATTATGACAAAATAATCGCTCTCCTGTGACTTATCACCAATGATTAAAATAGCAACAAGATATAGCGCTATTTGCGCATTCAGGTGTTTTCAATATGTATATAATTAAACACAGAGCCAATCAAATTGATTATAGTTTATGGCTGGCTCTGTGAATAATGACTTAGATAAAGCGTAAAATATGATTTACTTTGTAGGCTCTTCACTCTCAGGTAAAGTCACATTTAGCTCTAATACAGAGATATCATCGCCTTTTTGTTCAAATTGAACAGAAAGCATCTCTGGATCAATCTGTACATATTTACAGATGACACCTAATAAATCTCTTTTCATATCAGGTAAATAAGCTGGCTCGCTATCACCACGGCGACGTTCTGCCACGATAATTTGTAGACGCTCCTTGGCAATATTAGCTGTCGACTTTTTACGCGACAGGAAAAAATCTAGTAAAGCCATCTTTTACCCCCCAAAAAGGCGTTTCAGAAAGCCTTTTTTCTCTTCTTCAATAAAACGGAATGGATGTTCTTCACCTAACAAACGATTTACTGTATCTGAATAGGCTTTACCTGCATCAGATTCGCCATCTAAAATAACAGGTTCACCTTGGTTAGATGAACGTAAAACAGATTGATCTTCTGGAATAACACCCAATAGTGGAATGCATAGAATTTCAAGGACATCTTCCATACTTAACATATCACCACGGCTAACGCGGCCAGGATTATAACGAGTTAATAGAAGATGTTCTTTAATTGGATCTTGACCACGCTCAGCGCGGCGTGATTTAGAAGCAAGAATTCCTAAAATACGGTCGGAGTCACGTACTGATGATACTTCAGGGTTTGTTGTAATAATGGCTTCATCTGCAAAATAAAGGGCCATTAATGCGCCACTTTCAATACCCGCAGGAGAGTCACAAATAATAAAATCAAAACCCATCTCATCGAGTTCATCTAATACTTGTTCTACACCATCACGGGTGAGAGCGTCTTTATCTCTTGTTTGTGAAGCAGGGAGAATAAACAGATTTTCTGTACGCTTATCTTTAATCAATGCTTGATTTAAAGATGCATCGCCCTGAATAACATTAACAAAATCATAAACAACTCTACGTTCACAACCCATGATAAGGTCTAAATTACGTAACCCAATATCAAAGTCGATAACAACCGTCTTATGACCTTTTTGAGCGAGGCCGGTAGAAATGGCCGCGCTGGAAGTTGTTTTACCAACCCCACCTTTACCTGACGTAACAACAATAATGCGTGCCATGGAGTGATTCCTTGTCGATGCTCTAAATTAAGTTCTCGATTGTTAATTCATTCTCTTGCAGGCTAAGTTGTACTGATTTACCAACAAAGTCTGTAGGAATTTGGTCGCTTAGCCAATATTGACCAGCAATAGAAACAAGCTCAGCAGACAGATGTGTACAAAAAATATGGCTCTCTTTATCACCCGATGCGCCAGCAAGTACACGTCCACGCAATACACCGTAGATATGAACATTACCATCAGCAATTAATTCAGCGCCTGCACTCACATTACTAATAACAACTAAATCGCTATTTTGAGCATAAATGCGCTGACCTGAACGAACAGGAGTATGGATGATTTTTGTTTTTTGACGAACAGCTGTCGGTGCTTCATTCGTTTTATCGTTATTTGCCTGAGTGCTCGGCTTAACTATTTTACCTTCATTTAAGATAGGTAACTGTGCGGCAATTATCGCTTCTTTCTGTTGAGCGTCTGAACTACCACTAATTCCCACGACTCGTAAGCCAGCATCTTCTACAATTCGCCTCAGTTTTTTAAAATCAATATTTTCATCTGCTAAAGCAGAGACATTGATAACCACAGGTGCATTTTTCAGAAATTGAGGCGCTTGTGCAATTTTTTCTGAAATTGCCTGACGAATAACTTTCGGTGTTCCATCGTTTAAATGGAGTACTGAAAGGGTAAAATTACTGCCTTTTAACTCAATGGGCGTGTTTGACATCTATCTGACTCAGTAAATTTTTTATAATCTGGCACAAAAAACCAGAGACGATATTACGAAAGTATATAAGCATGTTATATTTACTAAAATATTCAGGCAAGTCGCTTATTTTAATAATTAGAGTTTAATGAAAATGATTTGTGCAATTTACCGTAGTACCAAACGTGATCAAACTTATTTATACATCGAAAAAAAGGGTGATTTCTCTCGAATTCCGGACGAATTATTGCAAAGTTTTGGCGAACCACAGTTTTCAATGTTGCTTAATCTCGCGGATAGACAGCGTTTAGCGCATGCTGACATTGAAAAAGTCAAAAAAGCATTAGTTGAGCAGGGTTTTTATTTACAAGTTCCGCCACCTGTCGAAAGTATGTTAAATGCTTATTTAGATGAATTAAAAAAATCAGAAAAAACTGAATAAATCATCGAGATAAAAGGAGCATAAATGTTCAAATATTCATTCATCGCTGTGATTGTTTCCGGTTTAATGTTATCGGCGTGTACTAATAGCCAACAAAAATTGGCTGAAAGACAAATTACTGCACCAGAGGCAAAGGCAGTTGAAACACAAAAAACGCCTCGATGGAAACAAGTGGATGTTGCATCGTTAGAACAAGCATTTCCTAAAGAAACTCGTATTTCTGCACAATTTCCTGCTTATGTTGAAGCTCTGAAATTGAAAGCTGCTCAGTTGGGATATAAACAAGAAACAATAGATTTTGCTTTTTCAGAAGCGCATTTTATTGAACGAGTGATTAAATCAGACCGTAATCAGCCGGAAAAGAAAATCACACTCGATGTTTATTTACCACGCATTGTCACTAACGGCCGTTTAAACCAAGGGGCTAAGCTCTATCAAGAGAATCAAGATACTCTAGAACAAATCAGCAAGAGATATGGTGTGCCTGCAAACTATATTGTTGCGCTATGGGGACTTGAGAGTGGCTTTGGTAAAGTGCAGGGCAAAGAAGATGTTGTTTCTGCACTTGCAACACTCGCATTTGAAGGTCGTCGAGAAGAACTCTTTACACGCCAACTAATGGCAGCATTGGAGATTATTGAGGAAGGGTATATTCCTCAAGGACAACGTCTCAAAGGCTCTTGGGCAGGAGCTATGGGACAAACTCAGTTTATGCCATCTTCTTTCCTAACTTATGCCGCAGATGGCAATGGTGACGGAAAAATTGATATTTGGAACACCCAAGAAGACGCATTTGCTTCGGCAGCTAACTATTTAGCGACGGAAGGTTGGAAAAGTGGACTTCCTTGGGGAGAACAGGTTACTTTAGCGGTAGATTTTAACCAACAGCTTGAAGGTATTAAGACCGAACAGAAAAAAACGGTCGCTCAATGGAAAGCATTGGGTGTTCAATTGCCTGCAAATAGTCAATTGAACGATGCTATGTCAACATGGTTAATTATTCCTGATGATGATTTGCACAGAAGCTATTTAGTGACACAGAACTTCCGTACGATTATGCATTGGAACAGCTCTTACTTTTTTGCTCTCAGCATCGTTACTATGGCTGATGGCGTTGCTAATAAAATAAATTCACTACCTAACGCGAGTTAATCGCGTTTTTTACAGTGAAATAAAACACAGCAATCTACCTAAAAGGAACACATTATGTATCAACATCGTGATTGGGAAGGTGCATTACTTGATTTTCCTGTCAATAAAGTGATTTGCGTTGGTAGTAACTATGCAAATCACATTAAAGAGATGGGATCCGTTCGCTCAGAAGAGCCTGTGATTTTTATCAAACCAGAAACAGCTATGTGTGATATTCGCCAACCTATTGCTATCCCAAAAGATATGGGTGCGGTTCACCACGAAATTGAATTAGCAGTACTGATTGGTCAGCCACTTAAACAAGCTAATGAAGATAGAGTTGATCGCGCAATTGCGGGTTTCGGTATTGGCCTTGATCTCACATTACGTGACTTACAAGGTAAATTGAAAAAAGCAGGGCAACCATGGGAAAAAAGTAAAGCGTTCGATGGCTCTGCACCATTATCTGGATTTATCCCTGTCAATTCATTTGGCGACCCACAAAACGCAAATTTAATGTTACGTGTTAATGACGAGATTCGTCAGCAGGGTAACAGTCGTGATATGCTAACCCCTGTTTTACCCCTTATCAGCTATATGTCTCGCTTTTTTACCCTACGTCCTGGTGATGTGATTTTAACGGGAACTCCGGAAGGTGTTGGCCCTCTAGAATCAGGCGATATGTTGGTATTAAGTGTTAATGAACATCAGCTGACAACGCGGGTTATTTAATTCGTATTAGATGAGCAATAAGGTAATAACGTAGAGATGACACAGGCTTTTTGGCAGACTAAAACATTAGATGAAATGAGTGATGATGAGTGGGAATCGCTCTGTGACGGGTGTGGGCAATGTTGTTTACACAAGTTAATGGATGATGATACTGACGAGATATATTTTACCAATGTCGCTTGTAATCAGCTAAATATTAAAACCTGCCAATGCAGTAATTACGAAGATCGTTTCCGTTATGAGCCAGATTGTATCAAGCTTACACGGTATAATTTACCGACATTTGAGTGGTTACCAATGACATGTGCGTATCGTCTGTTAGCAGAAGGCAAAACGTTACAAAGTTGGCATCCACTTATTGCAGGTAATAAAGCAAAAATGCACCAAGGTAATATTTCTGTAAGATATATTGCGGTGCCAGAAGCTGAAGTTGAAGATTGGGAAGATCATATTCTTAATCGTCCGAAAGGGCGTGGTTAATTTCTTATTTTCATTAAAAAGCTCCTTTATAGGAGCTTTTTATTAAGGAATGTAAGTAATGACAATAGATATTGCTGGGCTAATTGCCCAATTAGGGAAGAAGTATCAAGATGTTTACGATCAAAATTTAATTCCTTATAAGTCCAAACCTAAAAATGGCAGTTTGGCGATGAAAAAAGAATCTCTTCACTTATATTTTGAGCCCTATGGTGTCGGTTTAAGTGAAATCACGCTGACGCTATTTGATGAAAAAACAAAGCAATTTCATTTCCCCCATGCACTTCCTTTCGGGTTACAGCCATTAATGACACAAGAGTGGTTACATGCTCATTATGGAAAACCAATCCGCTTTGCTAAAAAGAAAATTGTGATGTCACTTCATTTGGGTGAAGCTGAAGTCTTTGAGTTACCCAATAATAATCAGGTTATTTTTATCGCCAGATACCCCTACATTGGTGAGAATGTGGTGATCTCGCTTACTTTCGAATTACGCGAAAGTTTAGAAAAACGGTGGGATGTTAACTACATAGCTTGATATTGCGTTAGTAACAAAAAACTCCCCTTTTAAGGTTAATAAGAGAATAAATCATTCACAAAATAATCTTTTTAAGAAAAACTATTGACTAAATGGGAAATGTAGTTCACTATTATTCTCATGGTGGGAAATTTGAATTTCACCAACCAGATGAATAAATGCCTCGCTTATGCGGGGCTTTTTGCATTCTAGGGTTGTGAAAATATCTGCCATATTTCGTAGCAAAATTCTGAGTCATATTCAGTGATTGAAACGTACATCATTATTAAAATGATGCGTTTTTCTTCGCCGTTTATTACCTGAATTTACTGAAAGAGAAGATTGGATTTTCTCTTATTTAAACATCAAGACTCGCTGCGGCGAGTTTTTTTGTTTCTTTATTTTATAAAAAGGAATTTTATATGAAACGTATTACTCCAATTGTTTTATCACTGCTTATGGTTTCAACCAGCTATGCTAATTCAGAAATGATGGTTGTGCCTGAACTTGAAACTCAATCATCTGTTGTTGCTCGTGATACTTCAATGCGTGCAATGAACGATGAAAATTGTGGTATTGGTTGTCCATTAGGAGGCAGTGAAACCACTATTCAACGCGATGTTTACACATTAAATAATAATAGTGAGAGCAAGTTTGCAGACTGGGTTGCTTATTTAGTGACTAAAGACAGCATTGGTAGTGGTAAAGCACGTAACTGGAAAAAAGATCCGGCTTTAGGTAATGATGAAACCTTATCGCCAGCGGATTACAAAAACGCTAATGCCACATTAAAAGTTGACCGTGGTCATCAAGCTCCTCTAGCTTCATTGGCTGCGTTACCAGGCTGGAATGCGCTTAACTATCTTTCTAATATTACACCGCAAAAAGCAGACTTAAACCAAGGTGCTTGGGTACGACTAGAAGATCAAGAGCGTAATTTGGCAAAAGAAGGTCACAAAGTCTTTACTGTTACAGGGCCTATCTACGAAAGAGATATGGGTAAGTTGCCAAGTACAGATAAAGATCACACAATTCCAAGTGCTTATTTTAAAGTGGTTTTTCTAAATGATTCACCAGAAAACTCCTCTTATGCGGCATTTATTATGGATCAACAAACACCGAAAAAAGCAAATTTCTGTGAATTCCAAGTAACGGCAGCAGAAGTGGAAGCTCGTACCGGTTTAACACTTTGGAGTCAGTTACCAGAAAGTGCTCAAGGTGTGAAATCTCAAGCAGGTGAGTTAGTCAAAAAAATGGGATGTACGGTATTAAAATAAGCTTTTAAACCGACTTCTCAGTAAGTAATAAAAAAGGTCACTTAATAAAGTGACCTTTTGTAATATTACTAAATAGCTATATTTAGCGGTTTTCAAAATTAATAAGCTGGTGGCGCTGATTAAAAAACTTCGTGTAGGTTAAATAGCAAGCAATAATAGTTGAAATACTGGCTGTTGCCATCAACATAAAAGTCACCATAATTTGATATTTAACAGCTTGTAATGGATCAACACCGGCAAATATAAGCCCTGACATCATACCCGGCAAACTCACAATACCGACAGTCTTTGCGGCATCAATAGTTGGTATTAATGAAGATTTAATGCTATCTCGAATAATACTCATTGAGGCTAATTTAGGTGTTGCACCAAGGCTTAACATCTCTTGCAATTGTTGCTGCTGATTTTGAAAACGTTGACCTAAATTATTATAACAAAGTCCCGTTGCTATCATTGCATTACCCGCAATCATCCCCGTAATAGGAATGATTTGAATGGGTGTAAAAGCAATGGAACTGGTGAGCAATAAAATAGTTAAAGTTAATAATGCCCCAGTTGTAATAGCAGTAAAAGAGATCAGAAAGATATCTTTGACGTATTTGCTCCGCTTTTTGGCGTTATGGGCTGCGTTATAGCAGATAAATAACACCATTAAGAAAGTAAGAATAAAATGGTCAACATGGAAAATATAGGTCAAGACATAGCCAACAATTAACAGTTGAACAATGGCTCTTGCTGTACTCCAAATGATATCTTTTTCTAAAGCTAGCTTTTCTTTGCGACTAATAAAAATAGCCACGAGAACTAATAAAAGCGAGAAAATCAGAGATTCATTGCTTATCGTATGTTCGTTCATAATATTATGTTCGCTCATAACAAAAGGGTGACTGATAAAGAAATAAAAAATCAGGCATCATTGTGAGAAGGTAATAAGATCACATCATCAGCATGTTTTATTTCATTTTGATCGTGAGTGACCCATAATACGGCGAGATTTTGATCTTTAACGTAGTGGTGAATAACATCATTCACTTTCGTTTTATTATCTTCATCTAATGCACTTGTTATCTCATCAAGTAATAAGATTTTTGGCATAAATTGCAGATTTCTTATCAGTGAAATACGTTGTTTTTCTCCTCCCGAAAGTTCATTAATTCCTTTTTTCATAATGGATGCAGGTAAACAAAAATAATCCAAATCATGCGCAAGTTTCTTATCATCCACCGAAAGTTTTCGTAAGAAATAAGGAAATTTAAGGTTATCGTAAACAGTCTCACCAAATAACATCGGTGTTTGAGTACAATAAGAAACCTGTTGGCGATATTCTTCGGGTGAAAACGTTAAATAGTCTTTATCTTCAAAGAAAATTGAACCACTGGTAGATGATAGTAGAGAAGCGACAATCTTGAGTAAGGTACTTTTACCACAACCTGAAGGGCCTGTGATAAGTTTAAATTCAGAAGGTTGAAGTTCAAAATTGATGTTATCAAGGATAGTTTTGTTATCGACCCGATAACCTATTTTATCAAGACGTAAAAGTGCAGTCGTGCTTTCCATTCTTATCCCAAACTTAAAAGAGAGAATAATTACCATTATATAGAATTAACGATATAAAGATCCTGCTTTAAATCAGTTAGTAAGCAATTTTGTTACTATTTAAGTATAGGATAATAAGAATGTTAGCCAATAAAAAAGATAAATTTATTTTTCTCGATTGCCTAAAAAAATACCAAATTGAATTTTGTTAAGAATAAAATAAAGAGCAGGCAGATAGTCGCGATAACAAAGCGTAATGTAGCAAGTAATAAACCATCAATTTCAGGTGAGATAACTCGCCTCGCAATAAAAGTCCCACCCCAAACGATAGAGACTAAGGCTAGTAATAAATAAGCCGTTAAATCACTCTTTGGATTGTTTTTCATATTGAGAGTACCAATGCTTTATATCATTGATTATTTCACTCGTTAAACGCTCGCCTTGTTCATTATAAAACCCATGATCTAACTTATCGTATTTAATAAACTTCACATTAGGTTGGTTGATATCTTGGCTTAATTGGTTAAATGCATCGACATTTACATTCGAGTCATTAAGTGTCTGAATAATTAAGATAGGAGTATATTGATTACTTTTAATAACATTAAGTAAATCAATAGCAAAATATTGTTGCCACCATGATTTACTATGTTCACTGACAAATTGCTCATCATCTATTTGATTATTTTTTATTGCATCAGCAAATTGCTGAAAGCCATTTAGCGCATCTTTAATGTGTTCTTTAGGTGTGGTAAGACGGATATTATAAAGAACATCATCAAGAAAAAAACGCCCCCCACCATTTAGCGCAATAGCCGCTTTTATATCATTGCGTTTAGCTACCACTAAATGCACCATCGTGGCACCTTCACTTCCACCAATTAAAATAATATTCGGATACTGTGACGATAATTTATCTAACACTGCTTCATAATCTTCAGTTCGCTGTTTAGGATTATCATGAAGCTTATAGCTTTTAGGGCAATCAACACGTTCACCATCATATTGAAAATAAGGTAATTGAGCGGTAATACCGTATTTTTCTACCATTAAAACATCACTATTGGGTAACCACTGACCGAAGATTTCTTGAGTAAATGTATTATTTTTAATGCTGTTACAGTCAGAGCCTTGCATTAACACCAATAGAGTTTGATTTTTTTCAGCTCGTTTATCCAAGTAATAGCTAATTTCACTGCCATCTTTACGTGAGAGTGAATGTGTCGATATTTCTGCATAACTAGCAAACGAAGGAAGCAAAAAAGTAGAGAGTAAAAATAGAAGTGAAGTGCGCATGATCGCCTGTTTGTTTTTGTAGGGGTGCAATAAAAAATTTTATTTTAATAATAAGTAAACAGCTAATTTAGTGAATTATTGTATAGAAACAAGTGATGTAAAATTTATCGCACAGATAGTCTCTATAAAATTAATCCACTCTTAATATAATAGCCTGAAAATTCAGGCTATCTGGAGATCTTTAATGAATAGGAACGAAATAATCAATCTCTAAGGTTTTTGGCAATTCCATTAAATCAACATCAGTTTCTATACTGACATATCTTTCAATATCAGCACCTAAACGACGACATAAACCTAATGCGGGAAGGGTATAAAAATAAATTTTCATCGCAAACTGTTTATATTCTTCTAGAGTTCCCTTAAATTGGAATCTGACATAACGTCCTGCCTCAATCACTCTTTTTCTAAAACCACTGGTTTTTGTAAAATGATCTAAGCTATTTAACCCAATTTCATAATCAATCTGGATTTTATTTTTACGCAATGTGTTCGGTTGGTATGAGATAAGCACAGTACTTTCTGTAAAGTTTTTATCCGTATACAGTAAAAAATCATTCCAAAATTGGTGACGAATATCTTCGTGTAATTTACCTATATCTTCGATAGAGCAAAAATACTGATATTGCATCCCATAAACATAACTTTCAGGTAAATCCATAATTTTAGGAATAGGCAAATCAACAACATCAAAATTGATTGGTGGCTGAAAGTTATCACCACAAAGATTATCTAGTTTACGATATTCTGTGGGTGTTACACCAAAGGTCGCTTTAAAACGACGCGTAAATGATTGCTGGGAATCGAACTGATAACGTAATGCTACAGTCAGAATAGGCAATTTAGTTAATCGTAATTCGGTTGCCGCTTTTGTTAAACGTCTTCCTCGAATATACGAAGCAAGTGTTAATCCTGTTGCTTGTTTAAACACGCGTTGTAAATGCCATTTGGTATAACCAGAACGGATCGCAACATCATCAAGTAGCAACGGTTTTTCCAGATTCACCTCAATCCAGAGAAGGAGTTCTTTGATAATTTCTATATTAAAAGTGGATAAGGTATTTGAGGGGATAAGCCCATTGTACTGAGATGACATGATAATTTCCTGAAAATATTTTGTTCAGTTTACACGAAACTGATACCCATATATTATTACATACTTATGGTATGTTTTAAGGGTTTTATCATGAAAATAAAATCACGGCAACAAGAGAATTCAGAGCAAACGCGCACTGCATTACGTGAAGCTGCACAAGAATTATTTATAAATCAGAACTATTGTGATGTTTCCGTTGATGAAATATCACGTCACGCAAGAGTAACGAAAGGGGCCTTTTATCACCACTTTAGTAATAAGAAAGCACTATTAAAAGAGTGCTACCTTTTTCAGGTTGATAAGGTCGTCGAAAAACTGGTTCAGATTCCTACCTATGATGATAAGTGGCAAGAGTTAGAGGTTATTTTTAACTTCTGTGTTGATCATATTTATCAACATAAAGATAAGCTGATTCCCTTACAAGAAATAATTTCCGTTCTAGGTTGGAAAGAATGGGATGAAATTGATTCACAAATTCTTATTCCTCGAATTAAAAAATGTGTAGATACCCTCTATAACAAACAAGAAATTTGTACCTATTCTCCTGATATTGTCGTAAATTTAATTTATGGATTTGTCACGCATATCGCGATTAATTTAAAGAATGAAGCTACATTACCTGAAAATGCCTGTAAGGAGTTTAAAACGATATTTTCTGATTTTTTAATGGGCATAAAACAATCTTCAATAAATGCAAAAAATCATAAATAGCACAAAAATAGTGATAGGTTGATGTACATTGGATCAAAATACACAAAACAAAGGTTCAGAACATTATGACAATAGAAGTGCCTAAGAGCCATTTCACCGCAACGGGCATTGTATTCAATGAGCAAGGCAAATTCCTTCTCCATTTGCATTCTAAAATAGGCTGTTGGTTACCACCAGGTGGTCATATAGAAGAAAATGAAGAGCCACAAGATGCAGTATTAAGAGAAATAGAAGAAGAAACAGGCTTACTGTGTGAGTGTCTTTGTTATCAACCTGAATTTAGTCTTAACCTAAATAACAATGATGTTATTGAACTTGTAAAACCCCTCGCCATTTTAAAAGAACCCATCCACGATAAAAAACAAGGATTTCATTATCACATCGATATGATTTACCTTTGTAAACCGTTAAAAAATAGCCAATTAACAAATAAATCTTTTCAATGGCTTTCTTTGGATGAAGTTAAAAAATTAGAAACCCCATTAAATGTGATAAGACTTATTGAACTAACTGAAAAACTATTAATAAAAAAAATTATTTAAATTTCTAAATAAAACTAAATTACTCATAATAAATAAACAATAAAAGCAGTTTTTAGAAACTGCTTTATTTTTATTGGAAACAAATTATTTTTAAAACTCACTATAAACTAACTTTGAAGTTAAATAAATTAATGTTAATAGGTGAATATACCTATTAAATATTAATGTAAAAATACACGAATAAAATTTCAAAAACTAAAAAATAATTAATAAATTATCTTTTTCTGAGTAAAATTATCGTCATCGCAGGATATTGTATAGTTAATTTTTATCTAGGTGGATAAAACAATCGTTTATTTCATAAATGAAAAATGATTTCCACTGGACTCTAAAGTTTTTCCTCATTATTACCGACATTATAAACAAAGGCAGATCCTACGTGCCTTTATATTCTAATGAATAAATTTTAGCCTTATTTTATTTACACCAGGGAATATGCTCTTTGTCAGAGAAAGAGTGCATTCTGATATCTTACAAATGTACAGATAAAAAATTCTGTATATTTTGATGGAATATGACCATGTTTAAAAATATCAGTATAGAAAAGACCGTTAAGGTCATGCTGGCCATTTTATTTGCGTTGATAATGAGCATTATTTATTTTAGTTATGATGCTTCCACTCGATCTTATAATAATTTCGTTTCATCAAATAACCTAAGCCAGCAAATGTTACTTATGGGCAAAGCGCGATATCAAATGGCCGTGATCAGGGCAAATATTAATGGGTTAGATGGACAATTACGGGTTAATGAAAAACCTTCAGCAAAATATTTTCATCAAACCACAGAATATATTGAAATAACGCGTGAAGAGATCCACCGTTGGGCGGATGCTGAAAAGCTGACAATAGAAGGGCGTGAGTTGGCCGATGAAATGACAAAGCGTTTTGATGAATTGCTTGATATTTTCACTGGTGCACTAGAGAGATTGCGTAGAGGTGAGCTAACAACACACTCTGCCAGTGTTAAAATGGATGAGCTCAATGATATCACGATGCAATATTACGCCGTGGCTAATGGTATCGAAAATAGCTATATCGATATTGCAAAAACATCTCAAGAACGTTTAATGCTGGTATCAATCACGACAGGCGTTATTGTTATTCTCTTATTTTTCATTATATTACGTTGGTTTTCCCATACCTTTATTGGCAATATTAAAATATTAATCAATATTTTTAGTAAGATGAGCCAAGGCGATTTAAGTATGCGTGTAGATAATCACGGTACTAATGAGTTTGGTCAGTTATTCAATGAAATGAATAAAATGAAAAACTCATTAAGCCATATGATCTCTTCCGTGAAAAATGCCGTTAATACTATCAGTGTTAGTGCAAGCGAAATCGCGACAGGAAATACAGATTTATCATCTCGAACTGAAGAGCAGGCTAGCGCATTACAAGAAACTGTTGCCAGTATGGAGCAAATTAAAACAACAGTTGAGAAAAATGCGGATAACTCGCGTGAAGCAAGCAAATTAGCACTAACAGCAACGGCATCTGCTCAAAATGGCGAAAATGTGATGGATAGCGTGGTAGAAACCATGTCTTCAATCTCTGAAAGTGCGAAGAAAATTGCAGACATCAATGACATTATTAATAGCATTGCCAATCAAACAAATATTTTGTCATTGAATGCGGCAGTTGAAGCGGCAAGAGCAGGTGAGCAAGGTAGAGGATTTACCGTTGTGGCATCTGAAGTGCGTAGTTTAGCGAGTCGTAGTGCGGAAGCTGCGAAAGAGATTAATGACTTGATCACACATTCTGTTAATAAAGTGCATGTTGGCTCTCAGCAAGTTGCTCAAGCTGGACGCTCAATGTCAGAGATCGTCACGACGATAAACCAGGTGAATGACTTTATGCAACAGATTGCCCTTGCTTCAAATGAACAAAGTATGGGGATTAATCAAATCGCATTAGCTGTTAGTGAAATGGATACTGTTACTCAGCAAAATGCGGCATTGGTTGAAGAGTCAGCTGCTATCACAGCGAATATGGATGATGAAGCTCATCAATTAGCTAAATTAGTTTCACAATTCAAAGTAGACGAAGAGAAAGAAACACTTTCACGCTTTGAATCAACGCAATCAGCAGAAGCTATCGATACTCAACAAAAATAAGTGGCGTATCGCTAATCAATAAAATAAGCCCCCTTTGCTAATTTATGGCTAAGAGGGCTTTTTGTTACATATCTTCTTAATGCTTAAAATTAAGCTTTGATCTGATTAACGCATTCATTACCTGAAGCAACGTCTTTAATATTGTGCAGTGTTGTTTCGCTAATACTAATTAATGCTTCTTCCGTTAAGAAAGCTTGGTGTCCTGTAAATAACACATTATGACAAGAAGAAAGACGACGGAAAATATCATCTTGAATAACATCATTTGATTTATCTTCAAAGAAAAGGTCACGCTCATTCTCATAAACGTCCATTCCCAAAGCACCAATCTTACCTTGTTTTAATGCATTAATAGCAGCAGCAGAATCCACTAAAGCACCACGACTGGTGTTAATAATCATCACGCCATCTTTCATTTGTGAAAAAGCGGTTTCATTTAATAGATGATGATTATCTGCGGTTAATGGGCAATGTAACGAAATAACATTAGAATTTGCATAGAGTGTTGCTAGATCGACATATTCGGCACCTAAATCAAGTACTGCTTGATTTGGATAAGGATCATAAGCAAGTAATTTCATGCCAAAGCCTTTTAATATGCGCAATGTTGCTAATCCTATTTTACCTGTACCAATAATACCAGCAGTACGATTATGCATATTAAAACCAGTTAGGCCTTCTAATGAGAAGTTTGCATCACGAGTACGTTGATAAGCTCTGTGTATACGACGATTAAGTGATAGCATCATACCAACAGCATGTTCTGCAATAGCCTCTGGTGAATAAGCCGGCACACGAACAACTGTTATTCCTAATTCAGCTGCAGCTTCTAAATCGACGTTATTGAATCCTGCGCAGCGTAATGCGAGGATGCGTATATTAAGGCTAGCAAGCTCTTGTAAAACCGCTCGATTTGCATCGTCATTGACGAAAATGCAAACAGCATTAGCACCAACGGCATTTTTTGCGGTTTGTTCTGTCAAATTAAAATCGAAATATTCAATATCATAATGGTATCCATTATGTTGATTGACCCATTCCATGTGCTTACGATCATAATGTTTAGTACTATAGGAAACGATTTTCATCCAGTCTTCTCTACTCTCGATTAAATTTTTATTCAGAGGCTGGAAAAACAAGAATTATCCAGCCCCAATATGAAAGAAATTAATATTATCATTATAAACAATTTAGCGAGGTAAGTGGATGATTCAGGTTTGTTTAAAAGGAATATGATGTGTTGTTAAGAAAAACAATCAAATGGACAGGGACGATACTACTAGGCACAGGTCTAATTGGCACTGCTTTATGGGCATCTATTCCTCGTTGGTTGCCCGTGGTTGCTCACTATTACTTGCCTGAAGGTGTAACACTTTCTTTATCACAGCCCAAGTTACAGCGCATAGGCGTTTCAATTGAAAATATCGCATTAAAGGCAGAAAGTTGTACTTTAGCTAGTCTTGATAACTTTGTTTTTACTTATCAAAAAGAGCAAATTGACAAACTTCAATTTAATAGCCAGCAACTCGTCATTGATGAACAATGTTTTTCAATGATGCCAGCAAGTAAACAAGAAGAAACGGCCACTGTTCCACTTGATATAAATTCTCTATTAACTTCAATACCTTATTTATCCGTCAATATCGATAATGTACTCTTAAAAGAAAATGCTCGTTATCAAGGAGCATTACAACTAAAAACACAAAATAATGGGCGACTAATTACTTACCAAGGAGAAAATGCTCAACTTGGTATTTCTATTAGAGATAACCAGTGGCTTGATATTAAACAGCTTAAAGTGAATTTACCTGATGATAATAATATCGAATTGGCAGCCGAAATAGCGCTTCCTCTAGATATCGCGTCATTACCTGAAAAAGGTACCATCGATGCAACGTTATTAACTTCTCACTATGAACATCCGTTAGTTTTTGTTCTTGAATGGGTTGGACAATCTGGCACTATTTCAATTGCTGAACAAGGTGGAGGCCATGCACTGGCTTTATTACCTTGGACAGTCACTCCTGAAAATATCGTTATTAAGCAAGGTCGTTGGGAATGGTTTGGATTAGACCAACCTTTACGAGGTGGTGTAAATATTAATATCGCACAATGGCAAAAAGGATTAACGGATTTAAGATTAACTGCACGATTAAACGTGATGACGGAAGGTAAAGCAGGGAAAGGAAATTTGGTGATATCGATCCCCGAAACGACAGTAAATTGGATAGATGCACAAATCCCTATTCAAATCACCGGTGTTGTTAATAAAGAATTAATGCAAGCCAGCGCGCAATTACCTGTTAAAGTCACTGGCATGTTGACAGATCCTACTATTGAATTTCAACCCGGATCTTTGTTTCGTTTTAAAGGGCCAGTTACTGAAACACTGACTGTAACAGATGCTCGTTTACCTTTAGCTGGAACCACCTTTTCATCAAAAGGCTTTAATGGACGTTTAAATGCGATAGTCGTCGCCCAAGACAGTATTTGGGGAGATTACCGCATTCATTTTCAAGGTAAAGCAATTGATTTCTTACCTGATAATGGAACTTGGCAATGGCGTTATTGGGGAGATGGAAATTTACTACCGTTAAAAGCGCATTGGGATATTGCAGGAACAGGTTATTGGGCTGATAAATTAGTGAGTTTTGAGAAACTCAATACAGGTTTTGATGTTTTAAAATATCAACATACTACAATGACTGCGCCACGATTATCTTTATTAAGCCCATTTCGTTGGTTCAGAGATGATAAAAAGCCAACATTTAATGGAAAGCTAAAATTAACGAGTCAACGTATTGATTTCCCTGCTGGTGGTTTTTTAGATAAGGCGGATTTTATTGCTACGGTCAGTGGTGAATCACCTTTTAATTTTAATGTAAAAGGTGAGTTAAACGCTAAACCTAATATAGGACCAATTGCAATTAATACACGTTGGGATGGTGCTAGACTAAGAGGGCAAATGCGTTGGCCTTCACAACCAATTAATGTTTTTCAATCACTAATACCTGCAGATTTAGGCATTACCCTTGATAAAGGTGAATTGTATACACAAGCTGATTTTTCTATTGCACCAGAACAAGGATTAGTTGCTGGTGGGCATCTTGTTGTTAGACAGGGCGGAATGTGGCTTAAAGATGGTGTCTTAGAAGGTTTAGATTTTATCTTACCTTGGCGTTTAAATAGGGATGAATGGCAATTAGGGGTTAAACAACCCGTTCAGTTACGAATAAAACGAGTTAATAACCTTTTTGAAATGACCGATATTACGGCAGATCTCCAAGGCTTTTATCCAGCAACTGAAAGTAAACCACTAATCTTATCTAACGTTAATGTCGCAATGCTGGATGGAACAATATCTTTAGCAGAATTAACGATACCACAACATGATGCTGCGATTATTTCTATTGATAATATTCAATTAAGTCATCTGTTTACTCTATTAAAAGTGACTCAGTTTGCAGCGTCAGGTAAAGTGAGTGGTGAGTTTCCATTCTTTATTAATAATAATCAATGAATTATTAAAAATGGTTGGCTGGCTAATTCATCTTATCTAACGTTAAGACTTGATAAAGATTTCGTTGATTCAATTGATGATAACAATATGTCAGCCGGTGTTGCTATGGCATGGTTGCGTTATCTAGAGATCAGTCGTTCTTGGACGCGTGTTAATTTAAGCAATTTGGGTGAGTTAGTGCTAGAGGCTGAAATTCAGGGAACGAATCCTTTAGAGGATAAACGCCGTCAGGTTAATCTAAATTATCGACATGAAGAAAATGTCTTCCAATTATGGCGAAGTTTACGATTTGGTTCACAATTGGAAGAGTGGTTAGAAAAAAGCTTATCAGATTTAGGGAGTGAGTCAGAGTGAAACCATTATTCTTTAAAAAACTATTTTTATTAACGGCCATGGTAATGGGAATATCAATGTTAACAGGATGTATTCGATTAGAAGTCGCGACACCTGATAAACCTATAAATATTAATATGAACGTAAAAATTGAACATGAGATTAATGTAAAAATAGACAGACAAGTTGAAGATCTCTTAAAAAATAACAGCGCCATTTTTTAAAGGGTAAATGATGAATTATAAAAAATATCTCTTAAGTTTTGGGCTAATAATAGCTTTAACTGGTACAAATGCTATCGCATTAACACTTGATGAAGCGAGATCACAAGGGTTAGTAGGGGAAACCTTCAGCGGTTATATTGAACTTGTACAAACAAATAACAAACAAGCGCAACAACTTGTTGATGAAATCAATCAAGCTAGAAAAGCAAAATATGTTGAAGTTGCTAAAACTAACCAAGTAACACCAGAATCAGTGGCTCGACTTGCAGGTGAAAAATTAGTCGCAAGAGCTAATGAAGGTGAGTATGTTAAAGGTATTAATGGTAAATGGGTAAAAAAATAGTAACTCTTTAAATAAGCATTTAATTCCATTAAAAGCACGATCTATTATAAATAGCTATCGTGCTTTTCCATAATTGAAATCACTAACTATCGTCAAATGTAACAACATCATCATTTATTTTTATAGTAAACTGAATATCGGATTGTATATAACCGGGTTTTGGAGGTGTATCATCTTTTTTTACATAATTAGCAAAAAAATAAAACTCAACTTTTCCATCAATGAGATCCTCAACAAATTCATTTTCTTTATTAAGATCTAATGGTCTTTGTTCTTCATTGTATAATAATTGAAATGCAATATTAGCACTTGCACTATCATCAGTGAACTGATTTTTTAAATAACCGGTATTACTATCAATGCTTGAATTTTCAATTTTTAAACGAACTTCGCCATGGCTTTTCGAACAGTCATTTATAGTAATAATAATGATGTGGCTATCAGTATCGGCTAATGTCCCCACTTCATGTGATGAAAAATCATTTTCATTAATAGAAATCTTATCGCTAATGTTTTCATAGATATAATCAATATCACAACTTAAAGGAATTTTATGATCACCACGTCTAGGTTCTGATGATAGTGAAAAAGAGATAAATAGTAACGTAATTATTAAATAGATGGTTTTTTTCATATTTTTCTTAATAGAGATAACTTAGTTTAAATACAATTGATTTCTTTTTTTATTAGTGTGGTGTTCTTTTCATTATTATCAATTTCATAAATAAATTGACACTGTTTATCTTCTCCCCATTTTACTTTTACTAATCCATTCTCTGTAATACCAGAAAGAAAAATAATATTATTTTCTGATACTAACCCATGAGAAATAATATTACCGTTTTTATCGAATGTGGTGACTGTCGATGCAAAGGGAAGTGGGGTTGTTGATTTAAAAATAACACGATAACCAATTTTTATTGGGAAAGTTATTTTAGATACTGCGCCTAATGTGGGAATAATATTTTTGCTATAAATTTCGGTTTCTGCTTGTTGCGGTAATGTCGTTGCATTTAATTTAATATTATTTATTCGATAAGGTGTTATGTTATTTAAAATTAGATTTCCAAAAATATCTGATTTTGTTTTTGTTGAAAATGATGTTTTAATTCCAGATATTCCTTGAGTATTAATCAGTGCAAATGTTCTACCTAAACGAGGAGTGAGAGTAATACCATTAGAATGAAGAACAATTCCTCCATTAATAGAAACATTGTAATTATAACTATCTTCCATTTTGTTCATATTAAATGTGTAAGATTGATAGTTGTTTTGATAACGGGCATTGGTAGAAAAACGGTTGGACTTTCTCTTCTCATTATAAGTATGTTGATAATTTACTGAATATCCTAAATTATAGTTAAGCAGAGCACCTCCAATGTTGGTCGTGTTGATATAATGTTTTTTCTTATTTTGATAATTTGTTTGATTATTAAACCAATTATAGTGATCACTATTATTACCTAATGGTATATGGAGATTGAGTGAGAAGGAATGATCAAAAATAGATTTGTCTTTTTTAAATTCATATTTAAGATTATAGTTTATTTTATTTATTGAGGATGAAAAAGAAGTACCTAATTCAAAGTTTTTAGATATATTTTCATATGTTTTTTCGTGATACCGACAAGAAAGATAACCTAAGTCATTAATATTTTGTGATACAGAAACCGAATAATTTCTTTTAATACTATCTTTTTTTTGAAAATTATCTAAATAATGATAAAAAGATATTCCAGAAGTAAAGTAGGTTTGTGTTTTTGACATGCTTTTTTGATAACGAAATTGATATTTTAATTTATCTCTACTATTTTCATAACTTAAATCTGTTGCTAAACCACCCAATATACCTAAATCAAGAGATAGTCCAGATAGATAATTCATATGGGTATCTCGTTTTTTTATTGCGCTATATGAGGTGATCCTTTGACTAAGACCATATGAAAATTCACTTAAAAGGAAAATAGAATGTTCTTTATGGCTATTCTTAGCTAATGTACCGGAAATAAAATTATATTGATAACTACCTTTATTTAGTTGATTAGGTAATGATGTGAAATAATGTGTTGATATTTTTATTCTTCCATCTGCTTCTTTAACTTCTAGACTGAGTTTTTCACTCCCTAAAACAGGTAATGAATTTATAATAAAAGGACCAGGGGGAACAGTGCTTTCATAAATAACTTTGTCACCTTGTTTAATCATTACTTGAGCTTCTGTATCAGCAATTCCTTCAATAATAGGTTTGTTAGCATAAAGAGTATTACTTGAAATTAAATTATTGGATATTAATTGAAAGCCAATTATTTTATCTGTTGGTAATATTCGTGTTGTGGGTGAAAACTTACCTCCATAAAAAAGAGCAGAAAAAGAATTAATTTGGCGATAGGTATATATTGATGAAAGCTTCGATTGGTAACGGTTTTTATTCCAATAAAAGTTGTTCTGACTGCGTATGCGCCAAGCACCAAAATTAAGGCCTGTTTGTAAATTGAGTTTTTGTTCTAGTGCTTTTTTTTGATGATGTCTAATTGAATAGGAGTATTGGCTAAATAGTGCAGTGATCCCATTATCCCAATCTTTTTTATCGGTAATATAATTATCTTTTTTTATTAATGCTTTTTGTGGAATAATTAAATTTAATTTTTGATTTGAAAAAGAGTATTTAAAATTAATTGAATGGTCACTTAAAGGAATTATATCTTGATATTCTTTTTTTATTGAATAAAAATCGATATCAATACCAAGAGAAATTAAATCACTAACAGAGATACAAGGGGTTAACTTGTTGTCTATATTTTTAAAGTAAAGAAGTTTTGCTATTTTTTTCTATTATTGATATAAATTATAGAATGATAAAAACCTTCAGGTTTTTTATTTTCAAGTAATTGTTTAATCGTTTCTTTATCAATATTAGAAAATGCATGAGCATAAATAGAGAGTGAACTATCTTGAGCTATAGTATTTTTGTTATAAATGGAAATTAAAATAAAAAATACTGCTTTTGTTTTCATATGATTAATAATCATTAATAACTTCCTTGTCTACTGCCTCTATTTCAAGACCATATTGATTAAATATTTTCCATTTTACGACCCCGTTTATTAAAATTTCTTTTTTTGTATTATATTTCTTAAAAGGAGGGATTGTTTTACTTTCATTAATTGTTAAAACATCATCACAAGAAATTGAAGATAGAGTAATAAAATAAGGTGTGGGATTATTTATAATAAATTCATTATTTTTATTTTTTAAAAACTCAATTTTTTTATAAGCATATTTCGCATCTTTTTCTATTGATAAAGGTCTATATATTAAGTTATATACAGAATTTAAAGAGACATGTAACATGTTTTTATTGTTGTCGGAATTTGATAGAATCGGTATTCTTTTAATGTTTATTCTATATAATGTCTCTCTGTTTTCTTCTTTTATTTTATCGTTTTTAAGTATTTTTAAAGAAAAGGTTTCATCTTTTTCCATCTTAATAAGAGGAGGGGTTATCATAAAAGGAATTTCATTATTATTTTCTTTATCATAATGTGTAATCCAACTTTGTATAAAATAATCACTATTTGTTTTGTTATTTATTTCAATTGTTTCTTGATTGATACTTTCAATAAAAATAAATTTATCTTTATTTATTTCTATTGATGATTGACTATATGTGGGAAATATGAAAAATAATACGAAAAATTTAAATTTTTTAAACATATTCTTTTGCTAGTTAAAGTAGAAAGTATAAATATTAAAACAAAGCTGGTATTCCAGCTTTGTTGATTTATAGAGTTTTAATCCATAGCAATATCACTATATATAACATCAAAAGTTAAAGAGGATGATACCGCACCTGGTGTCGCATCTATGCCATTAGGTTTCATATAGTTAACGTCAAATAAAAATTGTGCGCTGTTATTTCCTTTATCCACATTAACTTGAAATTCATCAGGTTTTTCATTATCTAAATTAATGATGTTTTTATCAGTATCAAAAATAGCAACCTCAACATTGCTACCATTATCAGCTAAATTTTTCAAACGCATATTAGTTTGTTTTTCTATTTTTAATTGTAATCTATTAATGTTGTCTTTACAGTTAGTAAATTGAATCGAAAGGGGCTGAAATGCAGTGTTGGCGATATCATCATTACCAAAGTTATTCTCTTGAACCGGTAGTAATTCAACGGGTTTTATTGCCTCTAGTTGACATTTTGGACTCGGTGTAACAGAACCATTAATTGTAATTGTTCCTACATTTTTTTCTGTATATTCAGCAGCATTTGATTGAATTGATAAAAGAGTCGTAGATAGAATAAATAATGAGAGTATATTTTTTTTCATCGTAAGTTCCATTTATTGAATTAAGAGAATTATTTAATTACTTCTATATTACTTAAGGCGATTAAATTTTATTAATTTGGTTTTTACAAATCAAATTGGTTTTTTATATGAGCATTCATTTGTAGTATGAATAAAAGAATAAACAATAAAATATGGCTATTAAAATAATCTGTATTTTATTATTACTTTGAAAGTTTGATTAAATTTGGTTTTTCTTGCTATTAAGGTTTTTAAATTATAAATTAGAAATGATTTTTTTATAAAATAAAAATTAGCATATCTTTGTGTTTGGTGAAGTGTAAAATTTAGATATAAAAAAAGCACCTGAAGTAGGTGCTTTAAGAAAAATATAAATTATTATTTTGCTGTAATGCTTCTTGAGTTAACAACAGCATCAATTTCTTTTTGTGCTTGTAGGTGAGATTGCTGTGCGTATTCTTCACCATATGCGGTACCTTCAGCCATAATAAACTGTACGTCATTGATACCGATAAAAGCTAAAAATTGTTTTAGGAATGGAACAATAAGATCAGAAGGTTGATCTTTATGAACACCACCACGACTGGTTAATACAATCGCTTGTTTATTTTCAAGCAAGCCAACAGAACCCGCTTCAGTATATTTAAACGTTTCACCGGCGCGAGCAATAAAATCAATATAATGTTTTAATTGAGCCGAAATTGAAAAGTTATACATTGGTGCAGTAATCACTATCATATCGTGGGCTTTTAATTCACTAATTAACTCATCTGATAATGCTCTAGCTGCTTTTTGTTCATCCGATAGCATCGCAGTTTCTTTGCCAAAAGCAAATAGCGTTGCTTGGTCTAAAGTAGGCACTGGATTTTTAGCGAGGTCACGTACTGTAATTAAGTCATCTTTATGATTACTTTGCCAATTTTCAATTAAGTAATCGGTCATTTTATTACTGTGCGAATAGCTATCTAAAATACTGGATTTCAGTACAAGGATCTTTTTCATTATTTTCTCGTGGTCTATAAAATGTTCTATTTATTTAAATTTGTTAGTTGGTAGTAGTTTACCCGATCTTTAAAATATCACATCACAATCCTTTGAATATGCTATTCAAAATTATTGATTATATAAAATTATATACTAATAAATTTAATCAAGCCTTTATGTGCCAATAGCCGGATGTGATATCATAAGGGCATTAGTTTTGATTAGAATAACCTCAAAAAGGATAATAAAAGGTGACATTATCATCTGCCACACTCTATCAAGAAATAGAGCAATTATCGTTGCGGGAGCAGCAACGATTAAGAAAACGTCTACGTGGCGTCGCTAAAATTAATAATGAAGAGTCTAAACAAGCGGTATTAAGTGCAATTAAAGACGATATTACAACAGCACAACAGATGATAATTCGCCGCCGTGCCAATTGTCCTGAAATTACTTACCCAGAAAACCTTCCTGTTAGCCAAAAGAAAGATGCCATTTATAATGCAATAAGAGATAACCAAGTCGTTATTATTGCAGGGGAAACTGGCTCAGGTAAAACAACACAGATCCCTAAAATTTGTCTTGAATTAGGACGAGGGATCAAAGGTTTCATTGGTCATACACAGCCTCGCCGTTTAGCTGCACGGTCAGTAGCTGAACGTATCGCTCATGAGTTAAAAAGTACATTAGGAGAATCTGTAGGTTATAAGGTTCGCTTTAGTGACCATGTTGGCGATAATACTCTCGTCAAGTTAATGACAGATGGTATTTTATTGGCAGAATTACAGCAAGATAAGCTGTTACTTCAATATGACACTATCATTATTGATGAAGCCCATGAACGCAGTTTAAATATCGATTTTATTCTTGGTTATTTAAAACAGCTATTACCTAAACGCCCTGATTTAAAAGTTATTATTACTTCTGCAACCATCGATCCTGAACGTTTTTCTAAACATTTTAATCAAGCACCTATTATTGAGGTGTCAGGTCGAACTTATCCTGTTGAAGTTAGATATCGTCCTATTGGTGGTGACGAACTTGATAGTGATAAGGATATGACCGATGGTATTGTTGATGCTATTGATGAATTAAGCAGAGAAAGTGCGGGTGATATTCTTATTTTTATGAGTGGTGAGCGCGAAATTCGCGACACTGCTGATGCGTTGAATAAATTACAACTTCGCCATACGGAAGTATTACCTTTATTTGCCCGTTTATCTAACAGTGAACAGAATCGAATATTTCATCCTCATAACGGTAGACGTATTATTTTAGCGACTAACGTCGCCGAAACGTCATTAACTGTACCCGGTATTAAGTACGTTATTGATACCGGCTTTGCGCGTGTTAGCCGTTATAGTTATCGTACTAAAGTACAACGGCTTCCAATTGAGCCTATTTCTCAAGCTTCGGCAAATCAAAGAAAAGGGCGTTGTGGTCGTGTTTCTGACGGTATTTGTATTCGTCTTTATTCAGAAGATGATTTTATTTCTCGCTCTGAGTTTACTGATCCTGAAATATTAAGAACTAATCTTGCATCTGTTATTTTACAAATGACGTCGATAGGGTTAGGTGATATTAGTGCTTTCCCATTTGTGCAGCCACCAGATAAACGCAATATTCAAGATGGTGTTCGTTTATTAGAGGAACTAGGCGCGTTACAAAACGAAACTGACCACAATGGTGCTTATCGTTTAACTCCAATGGGGAAACAACTTGCACAACTTCCTATCGATCCTCGTTTAGCGAGAATGGTACTTGAAGCGCGTAAATATGGCGCAGTGAAAGAGTTGATGATCATTACATCCGCACTTTCGATTCAAGATCCGCGCGAAAGACCAATGGATAAACAGCAAGCCTCTGATGAAAAGCATCGACGCTTCCAAGATAAAGACTCTGACTTCTTATCTTTTTTAAATATGTGGGATTATTTAAAAACTCAGCAAAAAGAGTTGAGTCAATCTCAATTTAGAAAATTGTGTCGCCAAGAATTCTTAAACTTTATGCGAGTAAGGGAATGGCAAGATGTTTATACACAGTTGCGACAAGTTGTTAAAGAGTTAGGGTTCCCTGTTAATAGTGAGCCTGCTGATTTTAGAAGTGTTCACGTTGCGTTGTTAAGTGGCTTGTTGTCACATATTGGGCAAAAAGATGCAGATAAACAAGAATTCACTGGCGCAAGAAATGCCCGTTTTTCTATTTATCCGGGGTCAGGTTTATTTAAAAAACCACCAAAATGGACAATGGTGGCAGAGCTAGTCGAGACATCTCGTCTATGGGGAAGAATTGCAGCACGCGTTGAACCTGAATGGATAGAACCTATCGCTGAACATTTGGTGAAACATCAATATAGCGAACCTCATTGGTCAAAAGCGCAAGGCGCTGTAATGGCTAATGAAAAAGTCACCCTGTATGGTTTACCAATTGTAGCTTCTCGACCTATTAATTACAGTCAAATTGATCCACTTTTATGTCGTGAGCTTTTTATTCGCCACGCGTTAGTGGAGGGAGATTGGCAAACTCGCCATGCATTTTTCCGTGACAATTTAAAATTACGCACAGAAGTTGAAGAGTTAGAGCATAAATCTCGTCGTCGAGACATTCTTGTTGATGATGAAACAATGTTTACGTTCTACGATCAACGAATACCTCAGGATGTCGTTTCGTCTCGTCATTTTGATAAATGGTGGAAAGAGGCACAAAAGGCATCACCTGATCTGCTTAACTTTGAAAAAAGTATGCTTATCAAAGATGATGCTAAACGTGTTAGTGCGCTAGATTATCCAAATTATTGGCACCAAGATAATTTAAAATTACGCTTAACCTATCAATTTGAACCGGGTACTGCGGCTGATGGTGTCACTGTTCATATTCCATTACCTATTTTGAATCAGGTAAAAGACGAAGGTTTTGACTGGCAAATTCCAGGTATTCGCCATGAATTGATTGTGGCTTTAATTAAGTCACTACCAAAACCTATCCGTCGTAATTTTGTACCAGCGCCTAATTATGCTTCTGCATTTTTAGAGCGTGTACCTCAAGTTGAAGGTGATTTACTCGATAGGCTTGAAAAAGAGTTGCGCCGTATGACAGGAGTGACTGTCGATAGAGAAAGCTGGCAGCTTGACCAAGTCGCTGATCACTTAAAAATGACATTCCGTGTTGTTGGCGAAAAAAATAAAACGCTGGCAGAAAGTAAAGATCTCAATAAATTAAAAGAGAACTTAAAGGAAAAAGTGCAAGAAACATTATCAGCAGTCGCCGATGATGGTATTGAACAACAAGATTTACATATTTGGAGTTTTGGTGATTTGCCTCAGCGTTATGAGCAAAAACGGGGTGGCTATTCAGTGAAAGCTTATCCTGCACTCGTGGATGAAAAAAACAGTGTGGGTATTAAGCTTTTTGAAACAGAATCTGAACAGCAAGCTTCAATGTGGGAAGGGGTAAGACGATTATTATTATTAAATATTCCGTCACCTATTAAATATCTGCATGAAAAATTACCTAATAAAGCAAAACTTGGTCTTTACTTTAACCCTTATGGCAAAGTGTTGGAGCTGATTGATGATTGTATTGCTTGTGGTGTTGATAAACTGATGTCGTCTTATGGTGGTTTAATTTGGCAAGAAGATGAATATCAAAAACTGCAAGAATATGTCAGAGGTGAACTAAACGATGCTGTGGTTGAAATAGCAAAACAAGTTGAAGCGATTTTAACTCAAGTATTTGCTATTAATAAGCGTTTAAAAGGGCGGGTGGATATTAGCGTTGCTTTTGCATTATCTGATATTAAAGCTCAACTTGGTCAGTTAGTTTTTCCTGGTTTTGTTACCTCTCATGGATGGAAACGCCTTGCGGATATTCCTCGTTATTTGAGTGCAATTGAAAAACGAATGGAAAAACTAGCTATTGATCCTAATCGCGATCGGGCGCAAATGAGTCGAGTTGAAAATGTTATTCAGCAGTGGCAACAGTGGTTAGGCAAACTAACCGAGAAACAAAAGCAACAAGAAGAAGTGCAAAATATTCGTTGGATGATAGAAGAGCTAAGAGTAAGCCTATTTGCTCAACAGATAGGGACTCCATATCCAATATCAGATAAACGTATATTGCAGGCGATAGAACAAATTAGTTTCAATTAATCAAACTATCATATATTTAGACCCACGGGAATTTATGCTTCTCGTGGGTTTTTTATTACCTTACTAATTAATAGTTATCTATATGTTAGTTACAACATACTATATAGTTCTTGATTTATACACACCTAACCATCCGTGTAAAAAATAACAGCTTAGCAAGGGAGGTTTTTGACTTAAGGGGAATTTTTTTGAAGAGAAGAGAGGCCGAGAGGTACTGTTTTTCAGTACCCCTCAGATTATCTTTAGTAAATAGTTAAGTAACCCAATGCTGGAATAGCGCCAAATAAGACAAGAGCTAACAGAATTTTCTCACTTAAAAGCAGCGGTTTTTTATCTTTATATTGTTTGCGTGTATATAAAAACATCAGAATACCTGGTGCATACAGAACAACAGAGAGTAATAAATTAATAACACCTGATGCATAAAGTAACCATAAACCATATAAACTTGCAGGTATGGCAATTAATAATAAAGCACGACTACTGCGAGCAATTGCTACTTTAAATAAAAATGCACCTACGAGGAAGTAAGGAACAAGGATCATCTCTGATGCAATAGTCAGTAATGTGTTGTAGTTACTTCCTGTCAGCCAAATTAAAACTAAAGAGAATTGAACCGCACAATTGGTAAACCATAACGAAGCTGAAGGAGCATCATTTTTATTCTGTTTCCCTAATTGTTTCGGGAAAGAGTGATGTAGTGCTGCAATATACGGTACTTCCGCGGCCATAATTGTCCAGCTTAAATAAGCACCACATACAGAAAGAATAAGGCCTGCTGCAATAATTATCTCGCCCATGTTACCAATAAGTTGAACAAGTAGTGGTGCCATTGATGGGTTTTTCATCACCGCCAATTCTGCTTGGGTAACTAAACCTTGTGATAACAAAGTTACAAGAATATAGATAATCAATGCGATGACAACGGCAAGCACTGTTGCTAAACCAACATCACGACGGTTTTTAGCTCTTGCGGAAACAACAACTGCGCCTTCAATACCAATAAATACCCACAGCGTGATCAGCATGGTATTTTTGACTTGATCCCAAACTGGGACACCTAGATTTACACCTTTAAAATCAAGGGTAAATATATCCATATTGAAAGCTAATAGGGCGACAATAACAAATAATCCTAAAGGAAGTAGCTTTGCCATTGTTGCCATTAAATTAATACTGGCTGCAGTTTGAACACCCCGTAGAACAAGAAAATGAACAACCCAAAGTAAGATTGACTCACCAATTAATGCTTGCCATGTATTTCCATCACCAAAAATGACGTTCTCTTGTGTGTCTGTAAAAAAACTAAAGGCAGCAAAGACAATAACAAGATAAGAAACGTTAGCAACGACAGCACAAACCCAATAACCCCATGCTGAACAAAAACCAATGAACTCACCAAATCCTTCTTTTGCATAGGTAAAAATACCACCATCAAGATCAGGTCGAAGGCGAGAGAGAAGTAATAAAGATGTAGCAAGAAAGAGGATACCAATGCCTGTTATCACCCACCCAATAATCAATGCGGCAGGGCTGGCAACTTCAGCCATATTTTGAGGCAAACTGAATACACCTGCACCAACCATTGAGCTTAATACTAATGCGGTGAGTGATATTAAGCCAAGTTTCTTATTCAAGGATAATTACCTACATGATTAAAATTGTAAATAAATAGCGTATTTTCTTGTTTTTTGGTCAGTAAATAGAATAAATATGAATATCTCAAATTTAAATAAAGATAAAAACACTAAAAAACAGCGAGATTTTACGGAGAGTTGACTTGGTTGTCTATGCATTAAATCATAAAAATTATTCACTTTTACAAAATAATGTCTGATTGATTAAATTTTGAATAAAAAAAACCTTGCAGATGCAAGGTTTTTATCAATAGGAAATTTTTTATTACTTGAACAGATCAGCAGTAATAGTGACTGTACCGCCATCACTTTGCCATTCATTTGTAATATGGTAGAACTTAGCGCCTTTTGCTGCTGCACGCTTAGCAACCTGATACGAGATTTCTGGTGAGTTTACAAAGTATCCACTAAAAGTAATGGTATCGAAAGGGTCCATTAGTGCAGCAGCTGCTTTGTTAACTTCTTGAATTTCAGTGCCATTTGGTAAAGTTACAGTGTAACGACCACTTGCACCAGAACTTTGCGTTTCAGCAAAGGTACCTACGCTTCTATCAAAATCAGTGTTTGATGCAAGACCTGGTTTCTCAACTTTATTGGCAGCGGCTCCGCCTTCTGCAATAAGTGCGCGACCGGCATCAGAATCATAAGGAACAACCGCTTCTGGTGCTTGAATAGCGCGTTTAGGTGCATCTTTTTTGTAGATATAAGCTGTAACTTCTTGGTTACCACCATCATTTATCGATACATTACGTACAATAAAGAATGATGCTGCACCTTTTTTGGCTGCTGCTTTTGCAATTGCGTCGTTAATATCAGGGGTTGTAGGGAAATAACCGCGGATAGAAACTGTATCAAATGGTTGTAGCAGAATTGCTTCAGGTTTTGGTAGCTCTTTCACGCCATGAAAAACGCGATAGCTTTCTTGCTCTGCTTTTGGTGCATCTTTATGGTATAGGTCCGCAGTAACACTCATGTTGCCGCTATCACTAATATCATCTAGGCCTTGAATATAGAAACTATCAGCACCGACTTTATCCGCACGACGAGATACCGCATCAGCGGCTTCATAAATAGCGTTAAAACGACCGATAACTGTAATTCTTTCAAATGGTTTTAGTTCTGCAGCTTGTTCGGGTGTTAATTCCTGAGCAGCCTGCGCAACAGTGATATTAGTTAAAGACAACATCGCTGCTGCGATGACTGAGGTTTTCAGCTTCATACAAAATCCTTCCGCCTTGCGCAATTAATATTGGTCATGTGCTGAACGTCGTGGTTTATCACATAGGGATTAATTATTACATGTAATAATAGCATTTGTCGCATTATTTTATTTAGCGAATTACCACAGAGTCAAATGACCAGTATATGTTACCAGATATTTACCTGAATATAGTGAATAATTCATAAATATGCCTTTTCGACTAAAATGATCCAATTAAGTTCAATTTTAGCTTTACACAGATATAGATTATTGGTTTTATTTTCAGTAGGTTATTAGAGCTCCGATTAATGACATGCATATTATTATTTTTAACATTTTTTTTGCATGAATGTGAAGTTAACGGAGAAATTTTAACAGATCTCTATGGATAAGAAGGGAAAATTATGCGAATTGGTATACCCAAAGAGCGACTTTCTAATGAAACAAGGGTTGCAGCTACACCAGCTACAGTGACTCAACTCATAAAATTAGGATTTACAGTCGCAGTTGAAAATGGTGCAGGTATTGCCTCAAGCTTCGAAGATAAAGCTTATCAGGAAGCCGGTGCCGAGATCCTCGCTCTTCAAAATGTTTGGGAATCAGACATTATTTTGAAGGTAAATGCACCGCTGGATAATGAAATAGCGTTGCTACAAGATGGTGCAACACTGGTGAGTTTTATTTGGCCAGCTCAAAATGCGGCATTGCTTGAAAAGTTAGCTGAAAAGAATATTAACGTTATGGCAATGGATAGTGTACCACGTATTTCTCGTGCACAATCTCTTGATGCGTTAAGTTCAATGGCAAACATTGCAGGTTATCGCGCCGTTGTAGAAGCAGCCCATGAATTCGGAAGATTCTTTACTGGGCAAATTACTGCGGCAGGTAAAGTACCACCAGCTAAAGTGATGGTTATTGGCGCAGGTGTTGCAGGCCTTGCTGCAATTGGTGCGGCAGGAAGCCTCGGTGCAATTGTTCGTGCATTTGATACTCGTCCTGAAGTGAAAGAACAAGTTCAAAGCATGGGGGCTGAGTTCCTTGAGCTTGATTTTAAAGAAGAAGCAGGCAGTGGTGATGGCTACGCTAAGGTAATGTCAAAAGCATTTATTGATGCTGAAATGGCATTATTTGCAGAACAGGCAAAAGATGTTGATATCATCATTACAACGGCATTAATTCCAGGAAAACCCGCTCCTCGTTTAATTACGAAAGAGATGGTCGATTCGATGAAGCCGGGAAGCGTTGTAGTTGATCTTGCAGCTCAAAATGGAGGTAACTGCGAATATACCGTGCCTAATGAAGTCTTTACGACAGAACATGGCGTAAAAATCATTGGTTACACTGATTTAGCCGCTCGTTTACCTGCACAGTCATCTCAGCTTTATGGTACTAACTTAGTTAATCTACTGAAATTATTGTGTAAAGAAAAAGACGGTAACATCAATATCGATTTTGATGATGTTGTTATTCGTGGCGTGACCGTTATTCGTGCTGGTGAAGTAACATGGCCTGCGCCACAAATTCAAGTTTCAGCACAACCTAAAGCAGCTCCTGCTGCAAAGCCACAAGAAAAACCCGTTGCTAAACCAGTTTCACCTTGGAAGAAATACAGTTTATTAGCGATAGTTTTCTTATTGTTTGCATGGCTTGCAAATGTTGCACCGAAAGAGTTTTTATCTCACTTTACGGTATTCGCACTTTCTTGTGTTGTAGGTTATTACGTTGTTTGGAATGTAAGTCATTCATTGCATACACCATTAATGTCAGTTACAAACGCAATTTCAGGCATTATCGTCGTCGGTGCTTTACTCCAAATTGGTAGTGGTGGCTGGGTTAGCCTATTTTCGTTTATCGCAATATTGATTGCGAGTATTAATATTTTTGGTGGGTTTACTGTTACTCAACGTATGTTGAAAATGTTCCGTAAAGGATAAGGGAGACAATTATGTCCAGCGGAGTTGTTACAGCGGCATATATTGTCGCCGCAATATTATTTATTTTCAGCCTTGCCGGCTTATCAAAGCATGAAACCTCTAAACAAGGTAACTACTTTGGTATTGCAGGGATGGCAATTGCTCTGTTCGCAACCATTTTCGGGCCTTATGCTGGTAATGTGGGTTGGATCATTATTGCAATGGTAATCGGTGCTGTTATTGGTATTCGTTTAGCTAAAAAAGTCGAAATGACTCAGATGCCAGAATTGGTCGCAATTTTGCACAGTTTTGTAGGTTTAGCGGCGGTTTTAGTCGGTTTTAACAGTTATCTTGACCACAATACAGCAATGGACCCTGTAATGGTGAATATTCACCTAACAGAAGTCTTTTTAGGGATCTTCATTGGTGCTGTTACATTTACGGGTTCAATTGTTGCTTATGGTAAATTAAGTGGAAAAATGTCATCTAAACCGATGATGTTACCTAATCGCCATAAATTAAATCTTGCAGCTTTAGTTGTTTCTTTCTTATTGATGGTTTGGTTTGTTAAAACTGACAGTGTCGGTTTACAAGTTTTCTTAATCATCGTAATGACTGTGATTGCCTTAGCGTTTGGTTGGCATTTAGTTGCATCAATTGGTGGCGCGGATATGCCAGTTGTTGTTTCAATGCTGAACTCTTACTCTGGATGGGCAGCTGCTGCTGCGGGCTTTATGTTAAGTAATGACCTGTTGATTGTAACAGGTGCATTAGTGGGTTCTTCAGGTGCAATCCTTTCTTATATTATGTGTAAGGCGATGAATCGCTCTTTTATTAGCGTAATAGCTGGCGGATTTGGTACTGATGGCTCAGCTTCAACAGAAGAAGGTGAAATGGGTGAGTACCGCGAAACAACGGCTGAAGAAGTAGCTGATATGCTGAAAAACTCCACATCAGTTATTATCACTCCAGGTTACGGGTTGGCGGTTGCTCAAGCACAATATCCTGTACATGATATTACTGAAAAATTACGCCAACGTGGTGTGAAAGTGCGTTTTGGTATTCACCCAGTAGCAGGGCGTTTACCGGGCCATATGAATGTGTTGTTAGCAGAAGCCAAAGTACCTTATGACGTTGTATTAGAAATGGATGAGATTAATGATGATTTCTCTGACACTGATACGGTTTTAGTAATTGGTGCTAACGATACAGTAAACCCAGCAGCACAAGATGATCCAAACAGCCCAATTGCAGGTATGCCAGTATTAGAGGTGTGGAAAGCGCAGAATGTTATTGTGTTTAAACGCTCAATGAATACAGGTTATGCTGGGGTTCAAAATCCGCTGTTTTTTAAAGAGAATACACAAATGTTGTTTGGCGATGCTAAAGCCAGTGTGGATGCAATTTTAAAAGCGCTGTAATAGATACAAATAGTGAATAGTAAAAAGCCAGTCAAAAATCGACTGGCTTTTTTAATGGATACTTTAACAATTAATCGTGATCGCTATCAACAGTAATAGGGCAAGTAAAACCATCCGGTTTTATTGCTAACAAATCACACTTAATATGATCAATAAGTTGTTCTGCTGTATTTCCTAAGAATGCAGCAGATAGGCCTGTTCTTCCTAATATACCTAAAACAACAATCCCAGCATTTAACTCTTCACAAACTTGAGGGATCACTTGTTCTGGCAATCCTTCTTTAACATGTGTTTTCTCTTCTGGGATACTGAATTTCTGGCGCAGCTCTTTCATCGCAATAAGATGCTGACCACGTAATGCATTGTTATAAAGATTTGGATCAAAATCAGGTAACTCAATCGCAATATTGATAGGTGCAACAGGGTAGGCGCTAAGTAAATGGACATCAGGATCTTTTTGTATGCGATGAGATAAATCGGTTGTTAGCTCAATCAGTTTTAGATTAAGCGCGTCATGATAAGATTCTTCATTTGATAAATTCGCGGCGACAACGATGGTACCGTATTCAGGCCATTCTTTATCTTTGACCATCCAAACAGGGCAAGGGCATTTTCTCAGCAATTGCCAATCAAGCGGGGTAAAAATAAGCGAACCTAATTTATCATGTTGGTGAGCCATTTTAATCAGTAAGTCATGTTGATGTGCAACGACTTCTTCAATAATTGCTTCATAAGGGCGATTATGCCAAATGACTTTGATATCAATCTCTATACCGGCTTCAAGGTAATAGCGTGCTTGTTGTTTTATCCAAGCCGCCTTTTGGCTGATAACACCTTTGCGCATTGCATTGCGTTCATCGGGAGATAAAAGGGTTGTCATGTCATAAGAGAGATCATAAACAGGTAGAAAAGCTTTTATCCGCCCACCATTACGCTGAACGATATAGACAGCACGACGAAGTGCTGGTTGGTCATCTTGGTTAGGATCAATGACAACGAGAAGGTTTTGATATTTTTCCATTGTAATATCCTCTTTAGGGCTGGATTTATCCATCTACAATTTAAAGATAACCCAAGAAGATAAAATGCAATAGCATAAAATAGAAAACGGGGCACAAATTTGTGTGCCCCGTTATAAAATTAGTATGTGAAATGTAACAGATTAAACTTCAACTGATGAAGGAAGCTTGCCTGCAAGTTCACTTAACAGTGTACTATCTTCGATAGTAATGTATTTGCCTTTAACGCTTAACATGCCACTTTTCTGGAAGCGACCAAGTAAGCGGCTAATCGTTTCAACGGTTAAACCCAAGTAATTACCGATATCACCACGAGTCATGGTTAAACGGAATTCACGAGGAGAAAAACCACGCTGTGCGAAACGGCGAGAGAGGTTATAAATAAAAGCAGCCAGACGCTCTTCTGCATTCTTTTTCGAAAGCAGTAAGATCATTTCTTGGTCACCTTTGATTTCACCACTCATTAGGCGCATCATTTGTTGACGTAAGTTAGGCATTTTGCCTGACAGGTCATCCAAAGTTTCGAATGGAATTTCACAAACCATAGACGTTTCTAAAGCTTGTGCGAAACTTGGGTGTTCAGTATTAATAATGGCGTCAAAGCCAACCAAATCACCAGCAAGATGAAATCCTGTTATTTGTTCGTCGCCTTCTTCCGTAATGGTATAACTTTTAATTGTACCGGAACGTATGGCATAAAGTGATTTCAGCTCATCACCTGCTTTAAACAAGGTTTGACCTTTTTGGATGGGCTTTTTACGCTCGATAATATTATCGAGTTGATCAAGCTCATGCTCGTTTAAAGTAAACGGGATGCAGAGCTGGCTAATACTGCAATCCTGACAATGGATTGCACAACCGCCAGATTGGATTCGGCGAACGACGCGTTTTTCTGGGATCATAAGCTTGCTCATTACAAATAAAAATATTGATATGCGTCAATTTTAACACATATTGCAGTAATTAGTAAGGGGAATAACGATACGTGTAGAAATAATTCTGAATGTAACAAAACATGTATCTTGATAAAAACAATGTTTTGCTTAAAGGTCTATTTAGAACAATTTGCGCTAACCCTATACTCAATTGGTATATTATTCGATTTTCTAACGAAGTCATAGTGCTATTACTAAATTATCCTTGTCAAAAGCCAAAAATGAAGAGGCGCTTCAATATTTTCTATCTTTATATTGACATTTTATTTACGGCTTTACCTTAAATTCGTGTTTTTTTTGCATAACTCTTTATTTTTATAACAAAAAATTAGGTAAAGTTAACTAGATGTATTTTTGATACAACTTAATGCTACCTTGAATTAGCTTTTCCTTATAAAAAGTGGAGGATCTGCAAAGAAGTGCGAAATATTGAAACATTCTATTACCTCTTTAGTGGTATTGATGTGCATCAATGAGGGTTTACCACTATATCCTATCATTTTTACTGATGAGAGTTGTTATGTGAGAATGATAATCTAATGAAAAAAATAGAAAAAAGTGAGAAAAACAAAGGGATGATGTCACTAAGTCGTCGCCACTTTGTTCAAACGAGTGCTGCATTAGTTACGGTGCCATTTTTCGCACGAAATGCACAAGCTAATGTAGATGAAAGTTTGTCTATTGCAAAAATGGACGGAAACCCAGCTACCGTTGTAGCAACATGTAGTACTTTTGACTGTGGTGGTAAGTGCGATATTCGCGCCCATATAAAAGAAGGGATTGTCACTCGGATAACAACAAGACCTGATAATGAACTCGATGAATCAATGCCTATTATGAGAGCGTGCGTGCGCGGCAGAGGTTATCGTAAATTTTCTTATCATGCAGACAGACTAAAATACCCAATGAAACGCGTGGGTAAACGTGGTGAAGGTAAATTTGAACGCATTTCATGGGATGAAGCCACAACACTTATTGCAGAAAATATTACACGTTTAACCGAAAAATATGGTGCAGCAAGCCGTTTCTTAACCGTCAATACCGCTGTAACAGGAGGGATCTTCTCTGGCGATACCATGATGAAGAAACTCTTCAATTTAACAGGTGGATACTTACCTTATTATCACTCTGTTAGTTTAGGGAATACGGTCAAAGTGACCCCTTATACTTACGGTATATCTAAAACAGGCAGTTCACTCGATACACTTGAAGATACGCCACTAGTGATTTTATGGGGTCATAACCCTAATGAAACCATTTTTGGTCATACAAACCATTATTTTCAAAAAATGAAAAATAAGGGGACCAAGTTTATTGTGGTCGATCCTCGTTATTCAGATACGGCTCAATCTCTTGCTGACCAATGGATACCTCTTTTACCAACAACAGATAATGCTTTAATGGATGCAATGATGTATGTCATTGTTACCGAAAACCTTCATGACAAGCCTTTTATTGATAAATATGTTGTTGGTTTTGATGAAGAACATATGCCAGAAGGTGTTCCTGCTAATGAGTCCTTAGTGGCTTATTTAACGGGGCAAAAAGATGGAATAGAAAAAACGCCTGAATGGGCAGAGAAAATCACGCGAGTACCCGCAAATACCATTCGTCAACTGGCACGCGAATACGCCATGACAAAACCAGCAGCCCTAATTCAAGGCTGGGGCCCTCAACGCCATATTTGTGGTGAGCGTAGTGCTCGTGGTTCAACATTACTCGCTGCAATTACTGGGAATGTGGGTAAAAAAGGGGCATGGGCGGCAGGTTACGGCGGTATTGGTAATCGTCAATCTATGCGTGGGCCGAATGTTGGGAAGAACCCAATTAAAGCGCAAATTTCCATCATGAATTGGATGCAAGCGGTTGATGATGCAAGCCAAGTACGTGTTGAAGATGGTCTTTTAGGTGTTGATAAACTCGATACCAATATCAAAATGATATTTTCTTTAGCAGGTAACTATTTAGTTAACCAAAACCCAGATGTAAATGCGGCAGCTAAATTATTAGCTGATGATTCAAAAGTTGAATTTATTGTTGCTAGTGACTTATATCTCTCTCCATCTGCAAAATATGCCGATCTAGTTTTACCTGAAACCAGTTTTCTAGAACGTTGGAACATTGGTAATACTTGGGGAACGGGTAACTATTTTCTTCTATCTGAAAAAGTGGTTGAGCCGGCTTTTGAACGTCGTTCTGATTATGAGTGGATAACAGACGTTGCAGAAAAAATGGGAGTAAAAGAAGCGTTTACTGAAGGTCGAAGTGAAAAAGAGTGGATAGCGCATCTTGTTGATACTAATAAAGAGCGTTTCAAAGATAGACCTGACTTCCCTAATTTTGAAGAACTAGTAAAAACACGCCGTTATCTTTTCAAAGATGAACCTTTTGTTGCCTTTGAAGAAAATATTAATGACTTTGCAAATAATCCATTCCCAACGCCATCAGGAAAAATTGAAATTTTTTCTAAGCGTCTTTATGACATGAATAATCCGGATATTCCGGCTTTATCTCATTATGTACCTGCTATTGAAGGCCCTGAAGATAAGTTAACAGCAAAATATCCATTGCAAATGCTAACTTGGAAAGGGAAAAATCGTGCAAATTCAACACAATATGCAAATCCTTGGTTACAAGAAGCACAACGCCAAGAAGCATGGATAAATCCAATTGATGCTGAAAATAGAGGTATCAAAAATGGCGATATGGTGCGCATCTATAACGATAGAGGAATAACTCAAATCCCAGCATTGGTTACACAACGCATTATTCCTGGTGTAGTGGGATTGCAAGCCGGTGCATGGTGGACACCTGATGAAAATGGTGTTGATCATGGTGGATGTCCTAATGTTTTAACATCAACACGAATGACACCATTAGCCCATGGTAACTCGCATTTAACCGTTTTAGTTGAGGTAGCCAAAGCATGAGTGACTTTAAAGAATATGCATCGGTGAGTGATGAACAGCTCGGTTTCTTTATTGATTCCTCTCGTTGCTCTGGTTGCAAAGCTTGCCAAGTGGCATGCAAAGACAAAAATAACTTGGAAGTAGGACGCCGTTTTCGCCGTATTTATGAAGTAAAAGGTGGTGGTTTTGCACCAACAGGACAAGGCGGTCTGGTTAATAATGTTTTTGCTTATACATTAACCATATCTTGTAACCACTGTGATTCACCTGTCTGTGTGAAAAACTGCCCAACTACCGCAATGCATAAGCGTGAAGGTGATGGCATTGTTCGTGTGGATACCTCTAAATGTGTCGGTTGTGGATATTGTGCTTGGTCATGTCCTTACGGTGCACCACAAATGAATGAAGAAACCGGGCAAATGTCAAAATGCGATTTTTGTATCGATTTGTTAGCCGAAGGCAAAAATCCAATTTGTGTTGATACCTGTCCGTTAAATGCAATTAAGTTTGGCAAAATTAAAGATCTAAGAGCGAAGTATGGGCATTTAAACCAAGTTCAAGGATTACCCGATTTTACGATGACCAATCCGAATTTAGTTATCAAACCTCATACCGGAGCGACGAAAAAGGGAGGAGTTAAAGCATGAGTGAATGGCCATTAGTTACCTTTACTTTGTTCGTCCAAAGTTCTGTGGGTGTGACAATTTTTACCGCACTTTATTTTTGCTGGCTAGAAAAAGAAATTGGTAATCAAAGAGCAACTGTTGCTATGCGTCCTGTATTATTAACAGCCGCTATTTTAGGTTGCTTAGGATTATTAGCTTCAACTTTACACATGGGATATCCATGGAATGCTTTTCATGCATTACGCCATATATCTTCATCATGGCTAAGTCGTGAAATCATATTTGCTGCAGTTTATCTTGGTGCATTATGCCTTTATACCTTAATTATTTTGATAAAAGGGCATATGAATAGAACCATACTGGCAATTATTGGTTTACTTGGCATTATCGATATATTCTGTATGGCATCATTGTATTACAACACCTCAATGCTGACATGGATGCACGCAAATACCTATTTTATGTTTATAGGGGCATTATTTGCAGCGGGTGCGGCTATTGCACTATCAATAACAGCGTTTCGTGTTAAAGCATTTGTGAATGGTGAATTAGCAAAAAAGGTTGTAATAAGTGCATTAGTCGTTGTTTTCCTTGCGGTAACAATACGTATGGCTGTACAGCCGTTCTATTTGGAATGGATGTCAGCAGTCATTTCAACAAATGATGCAATAACGTTCCCTCATACGCCTATCATTGCGTATAATGAAACATTCGGATTAAGAATATTTGCATGGCTTATGTCAGTTTTTGGTATTTTAATGATGGGATACAGCGTATGGAAATATCGCAATGCTGTATTTACTTCAGGATTGCGCATGGTTTTAGCGAGTAGCGCAATAATACTGATTGCAGAAATTCTTAATCGTTTTGCATTCTTTATTGTTAAGTAGTGGAGTAGTGATGTATGAGGCGTTTTATTAAGGTGGATCTTCCTCCTGAACCAATTATTAATGATAAATGTGTTAGAAAACGCCTCAAACAAAGCCTATGTGATAGTTGCTCCAAAGTTTGCCCTGTGGGCGCTATCACTTTTGCTCACTTAGATGTAAGAATAGACAATGAACTCTGTTTTCAATGTGGTAATTGCCTATTTACTTGTCCCGTTGATGCGATAGAAAATATCGCACCTCATGAAAGAACACATCAAGATAATTACCTTGTTGTTAATCATGATGAACCGTTAGCAAGTACAGAAGAATTGTTAGTGTGGCATCGCCAATATCAAATTAGAGGGATGAAGATAGCACAGCCTTTAGTGGATAAATGGCTTCCTGTTTTAGCAAACTTAAATCTTCAATTAAAAACGTTACAAGAGCCTATTTGGCAATTGGTTATCACAGAACCTACTGATATTGATAGTGGGCGTCGCTTTATGCTTTTTCGTCAAAAACTGGATGAGAAGCCACTCAATAAAAATCAAGTAAGAACAGGATTAAATGCAAGAAAACAACTTTATCCTGAAGACAGTTGGTTTCAAATTCAGCTAGATAAAGACAGTTGTATTCTTTGTTCTGCCTGTGCCAAAGTGTGTGATGAAGGAGCTATTGAACTTGAAAATAATATATTTACACTTGATGAAAAGCGCTGTACAGGTTGCATGAGTTGTGAAGTAGTTTGTTTTCCTAAATCTATTCATGTTAATGAACAAGTTGCTAAAAATAACGAACCCACACACTATCATTATTATAATGCTCACTGTGAAAAATGCCGTTTAGCTTTTTTATCATGGACGCCAGAAGCAAAATTGTGCCCGATTTGCATACAACATCAGAAGCAAGGTTGGTTATAATCTCTCTCAAATACACTTAAGTTATTTATTGCTTCATAAGCCAATACCCTGATTAAAATCAGAAATAGGGTGTTGATTTTTCTTATTTATCATTAAATTCCGAGTGTGGCTAAATAAAATGGGAGCATATGATGAAAACAACTGTTTTACCTGCAAATATGTTAGAAATTGCCATCACAGAGCCAGGTGATATAGATAAATTACAACCTCAATTATCACCGATACCTCCACTTCCCCCACATTATCTTTTGATCAAAGTTGGCGCTTCTGGTGTTAATCGCCCTGATATTTTTCAACGTCAAGGTAGTTATCCGCCACCAGCTGATGCTTCACCTATTCCTGGTCTTGAAGTTGCTGGAGAAGTTGTCGCATTAGGTGAAAACTGCACTAAATGGCAACTGGGAGATAGAGTTTGTGCTTTAGTTGCTGGTGGTGGTTATGCTCAATATTGTATTGCGCATGAAGACATCGCACTACCGTCAATGAATTTAACGGATATTGAAGCAGCCGCATTGCCCGAGAATTTTTTTACTGTCTGGGCTAATTTATTCCAGTTAGGAAAACTAACACAAGGTGAATCTGTTCTTATTCATGGCGGAACCTCGGGAATTGGTTCAACAGCCATAATGCTGGCTCATACAATAGGTGCGACAGTTTATACAACGGTTGGCTCTGAAGAAAAAGCGGCCGTAGCTCGTGATCTTGGCGCTGATTATATCATTAACTACAAACAAGTTGATTTTGCTAAAGAAATTCCTATTTTAACTGAAGGGAAAGGCATTGATGTCATCCTTGATATTATTGGTGGGGATTACGTAGAAAAGAATTATCAAGTTGCCGGCAAATTTGGGCGAGTTATACAAGTGGGCATGATGAAAGGAATGCCTAAAAATTTAAATATGATGCCAATGATGATTAAGCGTTTAATTCACACTGGTTCAACGATGCGATCCCGTTCAATAGAAGAAAAGGCACAAATAGCGCAAGAACTAAAACAACAAGTGTGGCCACTTATTGCTGAAGGGAAAATTAAGCCCATCATTAATGCTACTTTCCCATTAAAAGAAGTGGGAAAAGCACATCAACTAATGGAGTCTGGTGATTTAATTGGTAAAGTGATGCTTGAAATTTTACCTTATAACAAAAAAGAGTAAAAATAAGAGCAATTAAAACTTATTTGATATAAGAGTAAGAAATTATTTCCTTTCCTAAAAAGCGAATATTCCGAAAAACACATGTTCAATATTTCATGTGTTTTTTTATATATTGAAGAAAAAATGAATTACATTTAAATAAATAAACTCCTATTTTAGATAAGTAATTTGACATCTATTCTTTATAATAGATATTAAGCGATAGAATTATTCATTGATTCTAATTAGGGTAGGTTTAAGTATTGACCTTAGCAAAAATAATATCATATTTACAGAAATATAACTTAAATCAAAATTGATAATAAGTTAAAGAAACTAACAAATAAAGCTAAATCATTTATCCTCAAAGTGTCAGTTACTTAAATTAAATTGGGAAAATATTAACTAATATCAATAAAATAAAGAGGATTCTTACTCATCATGTAGTATATCATTTGAATAAAGGTTAATTATTAACGATCAGTAAACATAATTCTCATTAAAACAGATAATAAAAATTTATATATAGGTGCGATGATGGCAAATTACAAACAAACCTGTCTGAGTGCTACAGAGCGTGTATACCATACCCGAACCGTTGATACCCTTACATGTTATCATCGAGAGATGGCAAAAATATTAATGAATAGTGAGTATTCTTTTCCTAAAGAAAATAAAGTGAAAAGAAATAATAGCGAGAGTTTAGACGCTAAAATAAAAAATAATACTATTGAAAAAAAAGCAGTAGATAATGCTTATGAATGTATTTTAGAGACTTTAAAACAGCAAAATAGTTATAGTCAATCTGATATTGAACCTTATTTTTCCCATCATCAGTCACAAGTGATGCAATTGGCGAAATTCGGCTACCTTTCTGCATTAGTTTATAATTCAGATAATGTTTTTAATAACTATTCACCCTTATTAAAAGAACAAGAAAAGAAAATTACAGATGATCTCTGTAGGTTGATTGGTTTTTCATCCGAAGATGCATTTGGTCATATCACAACAAGCCATACTCTTGCTTGCTATGAAATATTATGGGCGCTCAGAAATTTAAAAACATTACCTATGGCAATTGCTCGCCACCCAAAATCACGAGATTTGGTTGCAGATAAAAAAGCATTTGAGTTATTCAATATGCCTGTCACAGATATTTTAGCAATAAGCGAACAACTCAATGATCGTGGGATTTTTGATGATGTTAGTCATTTAACATGCCGAGGAACGGGCATGACAAAAACAATGCATTTAGGAAAACTACTTGTTCCTGTATCTCGGTTTGAATTTTGGAAAAAAGCAATGGATATCCTAGGGTTAGGGTATGACAACCTTATTGCATTGCCTATTGATGAAACATTTAAAACTGATATTGAAAAAACACGCAGTATTGTTTTTCGTCTGATTGAACAAGGTGAGCCCATTCTTGGCGTTATAGGAATATTGGGTGCACCGTCTTATGGTTGTGTTGATAAGTTAAAGCCACTTTTTGAACTAAGAAAAGAGTGCGAAGAAAAATACAACAATTCATTTTATATCCATATTGATGCGTCTCAATTTGGCTATATGAAAAGCTTATTTCTTGATGATAACTACGATCTTATCCCTTATCAGATTCTGTGTAAGAAATTAAAAAAAGAAGCACCATTACTTGAGTTGACACCCGAAATATATGAAAGTATCGCACAACTTTCTCTCGCTGATTCAGTCTCTTTTGAACCGTTTCAAGCTGGGTTTTCACCATATCCTACGGGTGTTGTATGTATTAAAGATGCGCGTATTAGTCGTTTTTTAACAAATCCTCCTAGATTATGCCCAGAGCAAGCGGATGATGTTCCTAAAATTGATGGTATTCAATCCGCACCAGCAGTAGCGTCGATGTGGAGTGTGCATCAACTCTATCCTTTTACTTCATCTGGGTATGGAAAATATGCACAAATTCAATGGGAAACGCGCGTCAAACTTGAGCAGTTTTTTAATCAAGCAACGGCTTTCGAAAAAGAAGGTGAGCACTATTATATTCGTGTTTTATCTGCATCTGATTTTAATAAATTAAATTTTGCGATTGTAAGAAAAGGAAATAAGGATTTAGAAACGCAAAATGACCTTAATAAAACAATCTATGAAAACTTGGTTATAAAAAGTCATCATAAACAAGATTTAAGTTTGTTAACGCTTTGTGCTCGCAATAGTGATAATGCACCAGCACAGTTTTGTTCTGAGTGCAATTTTGATAACAATGAGTGGGAAACTATCAAACACTTAAATTTGTTACAGTTGACTATAAAAAGTACTGAAACCTGTGATGAACAACAAATTGAGGCTGGATATCAATATATTAAGAAAGTGGTTTTATCAGCATTAGATAATAAGTAGCGATATCTCGTTTTTGTTATATTTCCTACAATTAAAATAAATTTTGTTAAAAAGCGAAGTAGTGAGGTTATTACTCATTATCTTCGCTTTTTTTAAATAGCGATAAGTGACAGTGTCACTTATTTTGTTCTAAGGATGGTTAATTGTTTCGTATGAATTTTAAGCTAACAATATCTGTTTTTATTCTTCTCTATTAATTACCTTCTTTTATTTTCACTGATAGCACATAAAAGCAAGCTAGAGAATGAGAATCATTCATAATTGAGTCAGTGATTTTAAAGTTTAATCATAAATAAATCATATTGTTAGTGAAAGAATCGATTTAGATGTGTATTTAGATATATCTAAAACTTGATCATTTAGATATATCGGATTATATTACATTACATCAATTCGATATATCTAAAACAATGAGGGAATATTTATGATGATTCGAGCATTAAACTCACTTTATCAACAGCGTGCTGAAAATGGCGAACGTGGTGGTCATGGACATGGCCACGGAAAAGGGCGTTGTGGTGGTAAAGGTAAACATAGCCAACACCAAGAACATCATGGTGAACATTGTTGTCATGGCGAACATGGCCATGGGCACGAAGAACGTGGTGAATGCTGCCATGGAGAACACGGTCATGAACATGAAGGTCGTGGAGAATGTCGTCATGGCGAACATGGTCATGGACACGAAGGACGTGGTGAATGCTGCCATGGAGAACATGGTCCTGAAGGGCGCGGTAAACAACGTGGTCGTGGATGTGGTAGCAGAGGAAAAGGTCAAGGTCGCCAATTAAAACGTATGTTTGATCACGGTGATTTACGAGTTCTGTTACTTAGCATGATCTCGAAAAAACCAAGTCATGGTTATGAAATTATTAAAGAAATAGATGAGGCTTCTTCAGGATTATATGTACCTAGCCCAGGCGTTATTTATCCAACGCTAACACTACTTGAAGAGCAAGATCTATTACTTGCTACGATTGCTGAAAAAGGCCGTAAAAACTACAGCATTACACCTGAGGGTGCTGCATTTTTAGCAGAACATCAGGAAATAGATACCAATATTCAAAGAAAACTGGCTTACGCAAGAGATTTATCTCAAAACGCAGGTGGTGTTTCTGAGGAAATTGAATCTGCTGTTGGTAAATTAAAAGCAGTTTTACGCCATAAATTAGTGTTAAAAGAGCTCTCTGTGGAAAGAGCAGGACGTATTGCTTCTATTCTTAATGAAGCAGTTGAGAAAATTGAAGCTATTAATGAGGCATTGATCTCAGAGGAAAGGGAAGATGAATAAAACAGATACTCAGCTACAAAATTCAAGAAGAAATAATAAAATAGACAAAGATGATTTGGAGAATAATCCAGCAGTAAAAGAACAAATTTGCCCTAAAATGCCAGTTTCTTACTTTCGTAGAGCGTTACGTAAACCTGGCAGAATATGATAATGATGGACGGAGGTTATAATGATATGACCTCTGTCAGTTCTTCTCCTTTCTCATTTTATTTATTCTCCTTCCACCGTATTAGCTTACCCTTATAGCAAGGTGTCTAAATGATAGAAGCTAATAACACCGTTATAAAATTATTCTCTTCAGATCTTAACTCTCTTTTGCTTAGTTTAAACCTTACTTAATAAATCACTTTATTTCCTTTCTATATTCCCATTTTTGATGGTCATTTGTGTCTTTTTTCTTAGGTTATTGTACCAATATCAAAAAAATCACAAATGATTGTGGAAATGTTCCATATTAACGATTATTTTATTTAGGCTAGTGAACCCATTAAAAAATTTGAAAACTTAAACCAGAGATATGCTGAAATAACAATAAATTAAATACCAAATCAAAATAATAAATGTTTGTAAGTACTTAAACGAGAATAAGTACCTCAGTTCAAACATAGCCTTACTTATGATACTGAAAGTTAATCAGTAAAAATAATGGCAAGGTAATGAAGATATGGGTTTATTTATTGTTAAGAATAGAAATAACGATGCGAATAACCGATTGATATTTATATAATATTATCGAATAAAAATAACAATACGCTCATTAGATAGAACAATCAATTAACCAAATCGATTGTTCTGTATTTGCCGTACCTGTTGAACCAACATTTGCTAATTTAGGAATATTCAAATGAAAGTAAAAGCATTATCTGTTGTGATAAGTTTAATACTCGCTACGCCATTTTGCTCAAACGCACAAACTGACATAAGTGCAATAGAAGCAAGGTTAAATAGCCTTGAACAACGTGCAGCCGCCGCGGAGGCTAGAGCCACCGCAGCAGAACAAAAAGCGGCTCGCCTTGAGCAATTAATTAATTCCAACAGCTTATCTCAAGAAAAGAAAGCAATGAATCATGTTACAACCGCCAACATGGAGCAACGCATTGCTATATTAGAAATGCAATCTGATGAGGCACAAGCAAAAGTAAACATTGCACAAACTCAACTTAATGAAATCCAACAAAAACAATCCTCTCAGTTTGCTAGTACGAAAAATAAAGAAGGTACAGGTTTTTTCTCTACCAATACAAATTGGGGTGATCTCAAATTGTACGGTGACGTGGAATATAATATCGATGCTGCTAGTAAGAAAGGGCAACTAACATCGATGAGAATGATGCCTGGTAATCAAAAAAATTTTGATGATAATGAAAAATGGTCACTTAACGGGCGTATTTTAATTGGTGTGGATGGTGAACGAGAATTAAAAAACGGTAATTATGCTGGTTTTCGTGCTCAGCCAATGGCTGACATGACGGGTAAAATGAATCTAGATGATGCTGTTTTCTACTTTGGTCAACGTGATAAATGGCAATATAAAATAGGTCGTTATGAAGCTTACGACATGTTTCCACTAAATCAAGATACATTTGTTGAGTATTCAGGTAATACAGCAAATGATTTATATGGTGACGGTTTTGGCTATATCTATATGATGAAAGAAGGGCGAGGTCGTAGTAGTGATGGTGGTAGCATGATGGTTAATACACGCTATAACGACTGGTATTTTGAGCTAAATGCTTTAGTTGAAGATGGAACTTCTGTTTTCAAAGATGGTGAGTATCACGGGCGTAAACTTGATAATCGTAAAAATGTTATTTATATGCGACCTGTTGTTGCATGGCAAAAAGATAACTTAACAATTGCAGGTGCTATAGACGCAAACGTAATAAGTAAAGCCTATGGCTATGATGATGAAAATGGAAAATTTCAAGATCAATCGCGACGTACAGGTTATGGCTTAACTGTAAAATGGGACACTTTAGCTGATGATCCTATTAACGGTATTGTTGCAAATTTAAGTGCTGCTTATCTTGATGCTAAAGGTGAAAATGATTTTTCTATTGGTAGTAATGTCTTATGGCACAAATTTCAACTTGGTTATATTTATGCTTATAATGATATCAAAGCTTACTATCAAAAAAGCGAAAATAGCAGTGGTCAAAATGATACCTATTTAACGCTCAATCCTGGCAAGTACAATATCAACACTGTATTTACTTCTTATGAATTACCAAATATTTTAGATATGGATAATTTTAAAACCTATTTAGGTGCTTATTATTCGCGTATAGATGGTAAAGGCGATATTAATGTACATAGTAGTGATAAAGATCGTTACGGTGCCCGTATCCGCTTTAAATATCTATTTTAACCTTGCCTTTATACTCAAAGTTAGCGATTAGCTTCATATATAAAGACTTCAAAACATTAGTTGGAGTCTTTTTTCTTATATAATGTATATAGTCATTAAATCTATTAACTAGATTGATTTTTTGAACTTACCACTCTTTACTTTCTGAACCTTGATTATTTCTAGTTGTGAGACCTCTCGAATTTTTGAATTTTTCTTAATTAGGTAACTGATTTTACGGGTACTTTTGTTTTATTTCCTGCCATAATCGATTTAACGTTTACAGACGCTTAAACAGCGTATTAAGTACGAATGATATTTATCAGGAAATAATTCAATGTCTTTCTATATACAAAGCAGCAATTCAAATAACGATAAAACCTATAAGAAAAGTAGAACAAAAATACCATTAATAGGCTTAGCCTTAATTCCTTCATTTGTATTTGCTAATGACCTTTCTCAATTGCCACAAAAAGAACGCGTAGCTTACTTTACTCAGGCTCAGCAAGCAGGGATAACAGGTGTTGCAATTAAAACCAAGCCTGTCCTAGCAAGACCAGCCAAAGAAGGTGAGATTATCACCACAATAATTAAAGGAGAAGGGGTTGAAACCGTTTCAGAACCAGCAAAAGTAGGTGATTGGGTAGTACAAAACATTTGCCCAGAAACAGGTAATGAGGAGATCTTGGTAAGAAAAACAAAATTTGCTCAGCGTTACAATCCCACAGAGAAAAGTGAAATTAATCAAGCATCTTATCCTAATGGTTATCAGCCTTTTACCCCCAAAGGCATTGAGATGAATTACTTTATCGTTCCTGACTCTGCACCTCCATTTGCAATGAAGGCACCTTGGGGAGAATTACAACGTTTTCAATCGGGTGATGCTGTTGTGCAATCCACAACAGATAGCCAAGATGTTTATCGTATTCAAAAAGCAGCATTTGAATGTACTTATACTATTCTTAAACCTGCTAAATTAGCGAAATAATATTTAATTTACCTATGATGATGGATATTAATTTTATAATTCATTAGGTTATGATTTTTCTGTTACTGAGGATAAAGATATTAAACAAAGAATAGGCTAATAGAAAGTAGGCATAATTTACTTGTTGTACATTTGCTTTAATAGCTACATTTCGTTAACCTACCTCTATCAATTTCTTCAACTCATTAGGTAAAACCTATTGAACTGATAGCAGGAATGTATTAGCTATTCTCAAGTGGAATAGGTACATTAGACCCATACCAAACAGGAGGAAATACAATGTCTTTAATTAATACCCCAATCAAACCATTCAAAAACATGGCATTTAAAGACGGTCAATTCGTAGAAGTGACTGAAAAGGACGTCGAAGGCAAATGGAGCGTTTTCTTCTTTTACCCTGCAGACTTCACTTTCGTGTGCCCAACTGAATTAGGTGACTTAGCTGATCATTATGCTGAGTTCCAAAAAATGGGCGTAGAAATTTACTCAGTTTCTACTGACACACATTTTACCCATAAAGCATGGCACAGCAGCTCAGAAACTATCGGTAAAATCAAATATGGCATGATTGGCGACCCAACTGGCGCATTAACTCGTAACTTCGAAAATATGCGTGAGAATGAAGGCCTTGCTGACCGTGGTACTTTTGTTGTTGACCCACAAGGTATCATCCAAGCAATTGAAATCACAGCTGAAGGTATTGGCCGTGATGCATCAGACCTGCTGCGTAAAGTTAAAGCTGCTCAGTATGTAGCTAGCCACCCAGGTGAAGTTTGCCCAGCAAAATGGAAAGAAGGTGATGCAACCTTAGCTCCATCACTGGATTTAGTTGGCAAAATCTAAATAAGAATTAAGCCACTAAAAAGTTATTTATCGGGTGTTTCGGCACCCGATTTTATTGAGGGTGCAAAAATGTTAGATAATAATTTAAAAGCTCAATTGAAAGCTTATTTAGAACGATTAACCCAGCCAGTTGAGTTAGTAGCAACATTAGACGACAGTAAACATTCTGCTGATATCCAAGCGTTACTAAAAGAAATCGAACCATTATCCGATAAAGTCACTTATCGTGAAGATAATAACGCTAATGTACGTAAACCATCTTTTCTTATTACCAACCCAGGGAAAGAAACCGGGGTTCGCTTTGCGGGCTCGCCATTAGGTCATGAATTTACTTCATTGGTTTTAGCATTATTGCAAACCGGTGGTCACCCATCAAAAGAAGCACAAGAATTACTTGAACAAATTCGTCAGTTAGACGGTGAGTTTCATTTCGAAACCTATTATTCGCTCTCTTGTCATAACTGCCCTGATGTTGTTCAGGCATTAAACTTAATGGCGATTTTAAATCCGAAGATCACACATACTGCGATTGACGGAGGCATGTTCCAAAATGAAATTCAGGAACGTAATATCATGGGCGTTCCTGCTGTATTCTTAAATGGTAACGAATTTGGTCAAGGTCGCATGACCTTAGCTGAAATTGTTAATAAAGTAGACAGCAATGCAGAAAAACGTACTGCGGAATTATTAAATCAAAAAGATGCATTTGATGTATTGATTGTGGGTAGTGGCCCTGCTGGTGCATCAGCTGCTGTTTATTCTGCTCGTAAAGGTTTAAATACAGGTCTTATCGGTGAACGTTTTGGTGGCCAAGTTCTTGATACTGTTGATATTGAAAACTATATTTCAGTACCGAAAACCGAAGGTGCAAAACTTGCTGGTGCATTAAAAGCCCATGTTGATGATTACCAAGTGGATGTGATTGATAGCCAAACTGTTAGTCGTTTAATTCCGGGGGCGTCTGAAGGGGAATTACACCAAATTGAAACGGCGTCAGGTGCAATTTTAAAAACTCGTAGCTTAATTATTGCAACAGGTGCTCGCTGGAGAAATATGAATGTTCCCGGTGAAAATGAGTACCGTACTCGTGGTGTAACTTATTGCCCACACTGTGACGGCCCACTGTTTAAAGGTAAAAGAGTTGCTGTTATTGGCGGTGGTAACTCAGGTGTTGAAGCTGCAATTGACTTAGCTGGCTTAGTTGAACACGTAACAGTATTAGAATTTGCGCCAGAAATGAGAGCAGATGCGGTATTACAGAAGAAATTACGTAGCTTAGGCAATGTAGAAGTTATCTTAAATGCGCAAACCACAGAAGTGTATGGCGATGGCACTAAGTTAACTGGCCTAAAATACAAAGATCGTACTAATGATTCTATGCACGATATTGCATTAGCAGGTATTTTCGTTCAAATCGGTTTATTACCTAATACACAGTGGTTAGAAGGTACTGTTGAGCGTAATAAGATGGGCGAAATTGTTGTTGATGCCCGTGGCGAAACTAATATCAAAGGTGTATTTGCTGCCGGTGACTGTACAACAGTTCCTTATAAGCAAATCATTATCGCCGCCGGTGAAGGTGCTAAAGCCTCATTAAGCGCATTTGATTACTTAATTCGTACCAGTGCAAAATAAGTAAATCAAAGATAATCAATAAGTTATAGAGAAAGGCATCTTTTTTAAGATGCTTTTTTTGTACATAAGTTATTAGCTAATTAGATACTGATACAACTAAAGAAAGTAATATTCGATTCACCAATGAAGAAATTAAATGGATCAATAAACAAGTTAGATAATTATTGGTTTTCAAGTGAGTTTCTCTAATAATAATCCGCTCTTTTATTTAATTGATAAAAGAGCGGTGTTTTTTATTTAAAAATCAATATTGTTAGCCCGAAAAACCATCACATAACTCTTGAAGTTTATTGATCATTCTAGCCATATGAAAACCATCACATGTAGCATGATGCACTTGAATAGATATCGGTAATAGAAATTTACCATTTTGTTGAGTATATTTTCCCATAGTAAAAATAGGGGGAAAATAATCTTTGACATTAGCTATATTTAAATTAAATCCGTCAAAACTTACCCATGGGATCATCGAAATGCAGAAATGATTTTCTGGTAAATTACCTTTAGCGGATAGACTTAGATTATCTTTATATTTTTGATAATCTTGATTATATCCTTCTAGAAAAGAACGCCAATCCTCAACGTATTCGCTCCATAACTCTGAAAAAGTCTCAGTCTCTGGATGAAAAATTGTGTATGCGGGATTGATATAATCCCAAATAACTAATTCATCATCTTTGATTGTCATTCTAGACTCAGAGTAGTTATTAACTGTTTTCGCAATTAAATAGATCATTGCAGGGTAAAGCTTAAGATTATTTTTAGCTAATACTGTCTTCAAGACAGTAATATCTATTTTAGTTGTTAAGCTAAAACCACACTGTAGGTTATGTCGATAATGTAAGAAATGTTCTTTTCTATTCCATTGTTCTAATTTGATTTTTTCATAATTCATTTTTAAAGCCCTTCTTGTTAAGTAATAAGGTTGTTTTTAACGAAGAAGGGCAAAACGGGTTGTTTGAATAGGTAGCATAGTAGCTCTTTATATATTTAATATTTTAGTTAGATAAAAAAAAGCAAAATAATAAGAGGCGATTGTTAAACTAAATATCAAAATTTGAAGGTATTTTTGTGCTGTTATCAGATTATCACATCATTATTTTGGAGATAAATATTAAGTGTATTATGATAAAAAAGATAGAGATATACTTTAAAAATGAAGGGATTTATTATGCAAGCTAAACTTGCTTATCAATGGAAACAACAAAGGCGTGGAAGACTCTCTTTTTTAGGTCTAGAAATTGCTTGGACAATGTTCTTTTCTATTGCAGAGAACTTAGCAGATCGATGGTTTATATCACTTTATCCCGAAAAGGTAGAGTTGGTTACTGAATATTATTTTTACTATCAATTCTCTTTTACATCATATGGCCTAATAGAATTAGTATTTTTAATAACACAAGTCTACATATTTACGCTCATATTATCTCAACGAGTAAGAGATATAGGCATAGGTTATCCTGTTGTTATTTCAATTATTTTAACGGTTACTCCTATCTTATTAACACCATATTTATTCTTTAATGCACCATCTATGTTAACGATATTATATGCCATTTTATTAATAACTGGGTTGGTCGCTTTACTTGCACCATCTGCTTATAAAGTTGATATTAACAAGGTTTCAAAAGAGAGAGATAACAACAGTAAAATGGATAGTTAAAAAGTCAGTAAAATAAAAAAAGAAAAGCATCGTTTAGATGCTTTTCCTGATCTAGCGGTGATGATTTTCAAATTATTAGGACAAAATCTCAATTATGCCTTTTTGTCCATCAACTTTCACTTTTTGCCCATTTTTTAAAATATTTAAGATATTGCGAACCCCCATTACTGCAGGTAATCCCAATTCTCTAGCAGTAACCGCACCATGAGATAATGGCCCACCGCTTTCTGTAATAATGCCAGATGCGCGATAAAAGAGAGCAGTCCATGCAGGATTAGTTGTTCTTGCAACTAAAATGGCATTCTGTGGAAATTCGGCAAAATTCTCTGGGCCATAAACAAGATAAACTTCGCCTTCGATAATACCTGCACTACCAGCTAAGCCTTTTAATTGATGCTTATTTGTATTTAGTTCATTACAACTATCTTCACCATAGATCCATTGTGGAGTGACTGATTTTGCTTTTAGATATCCTGCTTTGTTTTGGTAGATATGATGACGTAACTGATTCCACTCAGTAGGATTATCTGCAAGAATTGCATCAGCTAAAGGTTGTTCATTAGCAAAATAAATATCCATTGGGCAATCTAAAACACTACGGATAACTAATCGCTCTCCTAACGCTTTTAATCCGCGACGCATAGGTAAGGCTAATCGAGTTGTTTGATAATGCTCTAAGTCATCAAGTGCAGTATAGACGCGAGCTAATCGAATAATCTCTTGTAAGAAAAAGCGCAACTCTTCAGGCGCATCAGAGATAATTGAAAATTCAGTTTCTGACTGTAGGATTTTTTTGCCTAACGGATCATCTGTTTGTTTATCATCTGTTAAATCTGCCATTGCTTTAATTTGAGTTAATACAATATGTGGGGCATCTAACCAAGTAGGATGATATGCATCAAAATCTAATTCTCTATGACCATGATTAGCTAAGAATAAGGTAAATTGCTGGTAAAAATGAGGATCACATACCTCAATTTCTTGCATAATACTTTCAGGAACAATGGATGTTATAAGTTTGAGAAGTTGAGGGTGCTGTCGAACATAACGAGAAAGAGCCCAGAGTTCTGCATTCACTTGTCCAGTTTTAGTTTCAGACATAGCAATTAAATTATCGAATGCTGTATGTGCATATTTTTCTTCTTTAAAGAAGAGTTTTAGCAATGCCATCAATGCAGAATAGAGTGAGCGCTGAGTCAAGGATATGGCAATGTTAGGTAAAAAGTAATCAGCACCTAATTTATTAATTCTTTGCACATAATCCCATAGTTGAAGCAAACTTTTATCCTGCAATGGTTCATTCATCAATGCGCCAATAGAGATTAAATATTTATCTAAATCACGCATCCAAGTGATAGGTAATTCCTGTACCCAACTGAATTTTTGTGCAATTTCAGGCAAAGATTTTAACAGGGTAGGCAAATCATTCATCATCGATGTAGGGAGACGATTATTATACAAGGAAACCGCATTTTGGTTGCCGTAAATATAATAATCTTGCATTCCGAACCATTTACCATTAAATGAAGGAAGTCCCATAAGATTAAGGCTAAAGTTTAATGATGAATGAAAACCTGCTTCACACATATCCCATGTTAATGGCGTGATAGGATTAGGAAATCTTTCTGCTGATTCTTCTCTTGTCCAAATGGGGGCAATTTGTGTCACATTACGTGATTGCAAAAGCCATAATTTTCCATCATGAAATGCCCATTCTATATCTTGTGGGAAATCAAAATATTTTTCTGCTGAGATAGCAAGTTCCGCCACTTGTCTACACTGGTCTGCTGTCAGCGAGGATATGGATTGTTGAGCAGATTTAAGTGGTAAGATTTGAGTACCATTATCAACCATAACAATGGCATTTATTTTTTGAGCAATCGTTTTTTGTTTTAATGTGAAACTCTCTCTATCAATAAGAAATTCATCAACAGGATCTTCACCAGCAACAACAGTTTCACCTAATCCAAATGCAGCATTAATTAATACAGTAGAAAGAGAGCCTTGAACTGGATCAACAGAAAAAGCCACACCCGCAGCTTCATTTTCTTGGACGTTAATCATTCTTTGTAGCACAACTGCCATTGATGCTTGAGTATGGGGTAAATTTAAATGTTGGCGATAGAGCATAACGTGCGTGTGCCATAAAGATGCATAACATTGGCGAATTGCGTCCAGTAAATTAGGCAAAGTTTTAACACCTAATACCGTATCGTGTTGCCCTGCAAAGGCGGCTCCAGGCATATCTTCCAATGTTCCGGAAGATCTTACGGCTAAAGCAGTATTATTTAATTGGAGTTCTTTTAATCTTGAACTTAAAGAATGAATTAAGCTCTCTGGCATGGATGCTTGTAAAATTAAATGGCGAATATTTTTACTAACGACTTCAATTTCTTGCTTTTTTTCTGATAATAAGCGATTAATTTCAGGTAGTAAGGGTGTAATAAATAACTGGTAAGCTTGACAAGAGAGGATTAAACCATCAGGAACAGGCAGTGATTGAATTGTTTTTGCTAAACTCGCGCCTTTACCTCCACTAATAGATACTTCAGAAGCAATAGGTTCGTTAATTTTATAAATGAGTTCCATATTCGACCTTATTATTTTTACAAGTGATGTAAAGCACCAATGATGCAAGCAAAGCACCGACAATAACATCAATGCCGTAGTGATAATGTAAATAGACAGTTGCTAAAATAAGCCCTATTAAGATAGGAGATAAGCAATACGCTGTTTTTCGATAACCTGAAAAATAGAAAAAGCCAACAATATAAAGAGTGATCCCTGTATGCAATGAAGGAAAGACATCCATTCCTGTAATTCCTTTATCAACAAGATCAGTCAGAAATAATGTCATAGCACCAGAGTAAACTGGATAGTTAAAATCAGAAGGAAAAGCAGAGTAAGGGCCGGCTGCGGGGATAGAGAAGTAACCAATAAAGCCGAAAAAATACATTAGCATTAAGCCGAAAAAATAGTTTTTAGCCAGTATATTATTTCGGCTAAAAAAGAAGAAAAGGGCACTGCCAATAATCAAGAAGTAGAAACTAAAATAGCAAAAAGAAAGAAATTCACTTAGCCAACCTGACTGTAAAGAAATTGTCCATTCTGGCAAGCTTTTTCCACCCCATAGGATTTTATCTAATTTATATAAAATATCATCAAAATTCCATTGATATAAACCATAGCGAATCGATTTAAATAGAGGAAAAATAGTCCAACAAGTAATCAGTTGTAATAAACCAAACCAATAGAATCTAGAATAAGAGGTTGCATGTTGTGTTTTGTATCCAACAAAAACGAGTGTTACCCATAAAAAAGAGCCTAAAAATATGGGATACAACATTTCTGTCGCATTCGTTAACCAACTTCCGTAAGTTCCTAATGCCCAAATAATAAACAGTTGTAGAGAAAATAAATGGTTAAAAAGCACTCTGGTTTTCATGGTTAACATATTTGAGCGCCTTTCTTCCTTATTAAGATAAAACCGAATAGTGCACTAGCTAAACTTATACCAATAAATATAGGGAAAAAGAATAGGAGCATGATTAAGATGGGGATCCAAATTGCAGCCGCTATTGCGCCTCCTAATATTTTGAAAAAGCTAATGGTATTACGGGCATCAGCAAAATGAGACGCAATAAATGACGATAATAATATTGGAAATAAAATATACATGAATAAAAATGAAATATAACGCAAAAGTAATATAGGAAATTGAGAATTTCTTTCTATATTTTGATTGTCATTATTTGATTCAACTAGGTTGTTTTGATAGGCAATAAAGGATTCAGCATAAGAATGACCGTCCTTATTTTTATTAAACGCATAGGCTGATGCTTTCTCAAAAATATCAATGTTTGGACAATTAACGGAAATTTTATTTAATGCTGTAGAAACTTCAGTATGAATATTTTGTTCCCATTCTCTGGTTGACAAATTATCTTTTTGTGAATTTATAAAAATATTTTCGCCAATATAAACTTCAACTTTTGAACTGAATTTATCAGGGGCTATATAAAACAAGCCCATAGGGATAATATCAAAAACTACTCCCTCACTGATTAGTGTTCTAATAATTCTTGCTGCCCCTCGTTGATAAGGTAATGGCTGGAAACCCCACTCACTACTGCCCTCAGGGAATAAGAGTAAGTTGCCACCTGCTTTTATATGCGCAATTGCAGCATCTGAAGGACTTGAAAATGTATTTGCATTTACACCTAAACGTTGTCTATCCTTTTTTCTAACTACAGGAATACCTGTAAAAAAAGTTCTCATTAAACGACTATTTAATAATTGAATTGATGCTAAAGCTTGAGCTTGAGGAAATGCCTTTAATGCAATGTAGCCATCAAAAGCACTGTTCCGATGACTACATAGAATTAACTTTGGATGTGTATTTTCAGTTTGATATCCATTATGGTGAATAAGTGAAATTTTGGAAAAGTAGATTTCTCTAATTGCACCTGAGATGCATTGATAATAAAAAGGAAGTGGAGAACCAGCAACAAAAAAGGAGGTTTTTTTTATTGGTGAAGGTAATATTGAATTGGGCATAAGATTTCCTTACATTATTCCTTCTGCAAAAACATATCACGCTCTTAAAAAAGTAACACTAAAAAATTAAAATTTAAAATGTATTGTTAGAATAAATTATTTTACTAATTTGAGGCTCTTAATTCTAATGAATAAGATGGAAATGAGTATGATTCAACTTAGACTCGCTGAACCACAGGAAGCAAGAAGGCTGTGGTATTTACGAAATCAAGCATTGCGATTTGGTTGTGAGAATGTTTATCCATCAGAGATTTTAGCCGCTTGGACTCCTGATGAGATGCCTGAAGGATATCGGCAGGCTATTATTGATAATCCATTTTATGTGATTGATTATCAAGAATACAATATTCCTGTTTCTTCGGGTTTCTTAGATGTTAAAACTGGTTTTGCTGAAGCTATTTTTACATTCCCTGAATACATGGGAAAAGGATTTGCAGGATTAATTTTAAAGCAACTGAAGCATGAGGCAATTAAAAGAGGGCAATCTAAATTATTTTTAGATGCAACACCTAATGCAGTATTATTTTATTTAAAACAGGGTTTTAAAGCATTAGAAGAGCGTGATTATTATTCTGATTTAGCGAAAGCAAGTTTACATTGTTACCGCATGTACATTGATTTAGATTAGTCGCTTGTATTTCGACGATCTTAAAAGGATATTTTTTATAATGGACTAATAATAAAAAAGCTATTCTTAAAATGCGGTATAAATTTATTTTTATCATTTTTTGAATTAGCTTTTATATTAATAAGATAAAATAGCAATCCTCATGATGTTGCGATATTGTGAAGTATCACAGTATCTTTGGGATAAATATTATGCAAAATGTGTTATTAACGTTATGGCCGTTATTTGCGTTAATTGCGCTAGGTGCAATTTTAAGAAGAAATAAAACGTTTGAACCTGCATTTTGGGTTGGAGCTGAAAAACTTAACTATTTTTTACTTTTTCCTGCCTTATTGATTAATAGCTTGGCAAATGCTCCTTTATCTGATCCGCAATTACCTCACCTTGCTGGTGCTATTTTTTCTGTCGTTTTAATTGTCACTATATTGTGCATTATCTTGAAAAAAATAACAGGGTGGTCTGCTGGTCGCTTCGGTGCGATTGTTCAAGGCAATATTCGGTTTAACACTTATCTAGGCTTAGCTATTGTTGCTGATTTATTTGGAGTTGAAGGTTTGGGAATAGCGGCTTTGATTCTAGCAACACTAGTTCCCCTATCAAATGTGACCTCGGTACTTTGTTTAACAGCAGGGCAAAATGTGACTTCGCGTCAGCTGATATTGCCTATCATAAAAAACCCTTTAATTATCTCTTGTGTTATTGGCATCATAATAAATTTGTTAGGGGTTGGGCTTCCTTTTGGTAGTGATCAATTTCTGAAATTGTTAGCAGCAACGAGTTTACCTTTAGGCCTTATTTGCATTGGTGCGGCATTGCATCTATCAACACTAAAAGCAGAAAGCAAAATGATTGGTATTAACACAGTTACTCGTTTGCTTATAGTACCGGTAATCGCGTATAGCATTGCTTGTTTTTTAGGCTTATCTTCATTAGTTATGACGCTTTTTGTTGTTTTCTTTTCTATTCCAACAGCGCCCACTTCTTATATTTTAACCCGGCAGTTAGGGGGGGATTCTGAGTTAATGGCAGGGATCATTACATCTCAGACGATATTTGCAGTGCTGACATTGCCTATTATTTTAAGTTTTTTAGCAATATAGAAAGGTTTCATTATTAAAAATAACTAGATTGTTTTTTTATATCATAAAATCTTTATCCTGATATTTTTATTTTATAATATTAGGAGAATATTATGATAATGAAAATTGCTGATTATTCAATAAGTTCTGTGAATGCAAAACAAATAAAAAATACACCCAATCCACTAGATGCAAGAACTATATGGGAAAAAATAAAAAATTGGTTTGGTTTTGGACAAGAAAGTACGGTTATCCCATTAATTAAAAATACTTTTTTTAGTAATGGTATATATAATTTAGGTAACCTGCTTGGGTTCTGTAAATTAGAACACCTTACTATTGGTGATGAATATAAAAAAATTTTTTTGATTGAAATAAACGGTGATGAAATAACTTATTCTATTAAATTGGATGAAAATCCTTACGGTGAAAGAATAAGCTTCTCATATAATATAAATGATATTGACCAGGATTTGAAATCAATAACAGATATAATAATAGCATTAAAAGAAAATAATTTTGATGAGTTTATATTTGATGCTATAGCAATCTGGGTTGAAAAAAATAAGAATAACATTAATAAAAGCGATGATATTAAAAAAGAAGTTATTATTGATTTAATAAACAATAGAATTAAGATTGTAAATGAAAATAAATTTGATAGAGATTTCATATTAGCAAATAGATTATATAAAAAAGCTAATTTTGATTGTAAGAAATTCCCTGGTGAATTTAAGGTACTAATTGAAGATGAAAGGAAAAAAGCAAATAAAGAAGGTAAAAGATTATTAGATAAAATCGAGGCTGAACTACTTACTGATTTATCAAGGATGTCATTGAAAATTAATGGTGTTTCTATTGCTGGCCTAAGAGATAAACCAGAAGGATTAGCCGAGGATTTATTCAAAGAATTAGAGTTTGAAAAATTAAAAAATGAATTTACAGATTTGGATGAAAATGATAAGGAACTAATTTATTCCTTATTATATCAAAAAGGACTTCTTGAATTTAAATCATTTTTGATGAAACAAGATACACTTGCGGGATTAATTAATGTTCCTTATTCAGCAGAAACGGCAATAGATATTATAAAAGATAATAGTAAAAATACAATAAAAATTAAAATAGAAAATAAAAAATCATTAAAAGATAAAAGTACTAATAATAAAGAAAATATAGTGAATTTAATGGAATCAGAGTTACCTTATGTTAATGAGCAACACTGTAATTTAGTCAACCTCGTTAGTAAAGAACTTATAGGAAAGCCTTTTTCATTAGAGAAATATATGAATATTAAGGGTATTGTTAACTCTAATATTTCAGAGTTATTATTAGTCGGAAGGGGTATTACGTTAGAAGATAAAACTAAATTAATTTTTGAGTATGATATTAAAAATAAAACACTTGTTCTTGATAACGAAAGTGAATATGAATACGCAATCTTGAAATATTGACTATTGGGCTAAACAGAGCTTCTTGCTATTATGGTTATAAATTAATAATAAGTAAGAGGCTCTTTTTATGTCGCAACCTCATCACCTTGAAATCCAAGCAGTTATTACCAAACTAAAAGAACAATATCAAAATGCTGTTGATGCATTACGTAATGCAATTGTTGATTACGCACAAGATGGAAAATTACCCGATGTAAAACAAAGAGCTGAAGGATTATTTGCTTATCCTCAATTAACGGTATATTGGTCTGGTGAAACAAAAACAGAAGATAAAACGAGAGCTTATGGGCGTTTATCTCGCTCAGGAACTTATTCTACCACTATTACTAATCCCGCTTTATTTGAAAATTATTTATCAGAACAATTGCAACTTATTGCTGATGCCTACTATACAACTTTTGAAGTCAGCGCCTCAAAACAAGAAATCCCTTATCCTTTTGTCATTGATGGAACAGGCATTGGCTTTGATAGAAAAATGAGTGCTTCTTTAGCTAAATATTTCCCGACAACTGACTTATCTAAAATTGGTGACGAAGTTACTGATGGATTAATTTTTGATAGGGATGTTTTACCACTTTCTCATTTTGATGCTTTACGTACAGATTTTTCATTGGCTCGTTTAAAACATTACACAGGTACATTACCTGAAGATGTTCAACCTTATATTTTATTCACTAACTATAACCGCTATGTTGATGAATTTGTTCGTTGGGCTTGTGAACAAGTCGCAGACAAAAATAGTCCATATTGCGCGCTTTCTTGTGCTGGCTTTCAGCAAATTACGGCTGAAACTGTTGATCCTGAAAAGTTAATATCCGATTTAACTTGGAAAAAATATCAAATGCCAGCCTACCATTTAATTGCAAAAGAAGGTCCAGGAATAACATTAGTTAATATTGGTGTAGGGCCTTCAAATGCAAAAACAATTTGCGATCATTTAGCTGTTTTACGCCCTCATGTTTGGTTAATGATTGGCCATTGTGGTGGTTTACGTGAAAGCCAACAACTTGGCGATTATGTATTAGCGCATGCATATTTACGTGATGATCATATTTTAGATGACGTATTACCACCTGATATTCCAATTCCTAATATTGCTGAAGTGCAGCGCGCGCTTTACGATGCAACAAAAATAATTAGTGGAAAACCGGGGCATGAAATAAAACAAAGATTAAGAACAGGAACTGTTGTAACAACAGACGATCGTAACTGGGAATTACGTTTTTCTGTCTCAGCTAGACGATTTAACTTAAGTCGTGCCGTTGCTGTTGATATGGAAAGTGCAACAATCGCAGCACAAGGTTATCGTTTTAGAGTTCCTTACGGCACATTATTGTGTGTATCTGATAAACCTTTACATGGTGAAATTAAATTACCCGGTCAGGCTAATCATTTTTATGAAGGTGCAGTATCAGAGCATTTACAAATTGGTATTGAATCTATTGAATTGCTTAAACAAGAGGAGAGTAGCTTACATTCTCGTAAATTGAGAACTTTTAATGAACCGCCTTTCAGATAAATTTTAAGTAACAATAAATCCCAAATTATAATTAATTCAATGATTTGGGATTATTATTAAATTTTATCAAAAGTAAATTATTTAAAAAACTTAAAAACGTAAATGTCTAGCTGCTTTTCTTAGTCGATCATCGCCACGCCTATCGTAACGTTGAGTCGTCATAATACTGGCATGTCCCATGGCATCTTTTACAGTGACAATATCTTCACCATTATCAAGCATTGCAGAAGCAAATGTTCTTCGTAGATCATGAGGAGCAAATTTATCAATACCACTTTCTTGTTGTCGAGTTTCTAAAATATAGTAAATAGCTTGATCGGTGATCCGCTCATCGGTGACATCATCAAATCGGCGAATACGAGTGAAAAGAGGACCATCTTGTGTGCCTCTTATTTCATCAATCCATAGTTGAACGCGATCCCAAGTATCATCGGGCATATAAGATATACGTTCTTTATTACCTTTACCTCTAACAAGAAAAGCTTGATCTCGAAATTGAATGTGCTCGTAATTGATCGCCACTATTTCTGAACGACGTAATCCACAGCCTAATAACACACTTAATATTGCAGCATCTCTTAAACCTTTCGATGAATTGTCTTTTTCACAATTTCTGAATAAAGCACGAATTTCACTACTAGTGAGTGCTCGGCCTTTAGGTAATCGACTTCCTCTTACCGATTTAACTTGGCGGATATGCTGATAACTTTCAGTATCCATTTGTTTCATTGCCCAAGCTTCTAAAGCAACACCTTTTAACGCAGCAAGATAAGTATTGATAGTGGCAGGAGCCTTATTGGCATCAGATAACATATCAATAATAGCTTGAATATGATGACGACGAAGTGCTCCCCATTGGCAATTTTTAAGAGAAGAAAAACCGATCATCTTAGCAACAATAGTTAAAAACGATCCCATTGTTTGACGACTACGTTTTGAACCCAAACTCATTAAATATGCCATTGCAGGATTAGTATGAGCAGGCGAGGTGAATGTTGTATTAAGATCCAATAATGCTTGTTTTTCAGACAAAACTAGCGATGTTTCAGGTGTTAACTCCTGATCGTCGTGGTGAAATTCCACTATGATTTCCTTATTAAATCAACATAACCATGATGAATATTCTAACAGATCCAAAAAAGAAAAAAGCTACTTTTTCAAAGGATCATTTTAATAAGTAGAAACGATCTTGTTTGTTTTGTCATCGATTTGATTGCTTGATGAGCACTTTTGGGGTAAATAACGATCAAGTTAAGTTAAGGAAAAAATAGTGATAAATAACGTTAAGAAAAAAAGTAAGGAATAATAGGAGGAAAAGGGAGATTAGGCCATTTTAGCACCCAAAATTTTCACTTTTTATCGACTTGAAAATAATGAAGATAGCAGTAAAAATCGGGTGCTAAATAATCAATAGCTATTTAAATCACTCTTTATAAATTGCGACAACAGGTTTTCCGTCATTACCAATTGTGCCACGATACATACCTTCAGAATTAAAACTCATTGTGTAGTTACCTGTTTTATCTAATACGATAACACCACCACTACCATTAATGGCTTTAACTTCATCAAGTGCATTTTGAGCGGCTTCTTCTAAAGGTAAATTTTTATAATTAACTTGGGCTGCAATATTGAAGGCAGTTAATGTTCTGATAAACATTTCACCAGATCCTGTTGCGGATACAGCAACGGTTTCATTATCAGCATAGTTACCCGCTCCAATAATTGGGGAATCACCAACTCTACCATAACGCTTGTTTGTCATTCCTCCCGTAGAAGTTCCCGCTGCTAAATTACCATGTTGGTCAAGAGCGACTGCACCTACGGTGCCATATTTATAATCGTACATCATAGGATCAGCAAAAAGGGCGGCTGTTTTACCATCATGGTCTAAAACAACTTGTTCTTTTTCTATCGCTTTTTGAAGTTGTTGCCAACGATGTTCAGTTCTAAAATAGGAAGGATCAACAATAGTAAGTCCTTGTTCTTTAGCAAAAAGATCGGCACCATTTGATACCATCATAACGTGTGGGCTTTTTTCCATCACCGCAATGGCTGCGTTAATTGGATTTTTAACCGTAGTTACACCAGCAACAGCACCAGCTTTACGGGTTTTACCATCCATAATAGAAGCGTCAAGTTCATTACGACCATCATGGGTAAAAACGGCACCTTTTCCTGCATTAAATAATGGTGAATCTTCCATAACATTAATGCATTTTTGAACGGCTTCTATGCTAGTGCCTCCACTATTTAAAACAGCATATCCTGCATTTAATGCTTCGGTTAGTTTCTCTTTGTACTCTTTTTCTTGCTCTGGCGTGATAGTGTCTTTAGTGATTGTTCCTGCACCACCATGAATAACAAGGCGAATTGGTGTGTCGATATTTGCAAAAACAGAGGTAGCAAATAGAGTGCAAAGTGTCATTGTGGCGAGTTTATACTTAATATTATTCATATAACCCTTCTTGTTTTTAATTAAAATTGATTTGATATCATCATATGGATTTTACGATCTTGATCTTAAATTCTAATTAATTGCATCAACGTACTTTGATAACTAACGGCAATAATCACTATATAAAAAGTTTAAGACATAAGTGGTCTGAACACTCAATTTTCTTTTTAATTTGTCGATCTTCATCATGTAATAGTTTTCTTTTATTTTTTAATTGGAAAAATCAACACGTTATATTTTTTAGTTTTTTTTTCTTAAAGAAGGGAATAAATATAAATCGTAGCTAATAATATTTTTTAAAAACAAAAATAATAATGCTATTTTTACTTTTTATTTTTATTTTTATTTTATATGATGAGATTTAAAATATAAAATTTATTAAATTATATGATAAATACATTTTTTGATAATTTTAAATTAGAGAAGAATTCAATTTAAAATTGAATTCTTATGAAAAAATTAAGTAATGTTTTAATATTAACGAGCAGTTGATAACTATTCGTTATTATTTCATTTGTATTTGAATGTAACGAAAATGGATTTTCTATATACAATTTGTGTGTTTCCTTGAATAATCAAAAATAGATGGTGGATTATGTGATAAAAGTACTACATTAATTTGAGTTAAAGCTCTATTATAATGACATAACATTTATAATTCATAAGGTTAGGGTTTGAAATTTTATTTTTTTTATAGTGAGTGAGTTAGCTTTATCAACACAAATGAACTATTTTTAAATAGATATAAAATAAAAAAACTAATACGTCTCATTGTTTAACTATTTTCTTACATACAGCGGATAAACATATTTTTGGTATTCTTTTATGGCTAAAGGAAGGTTAAATAATTTATATGAAAAATCAAAAAAAGAGTCGTTTTTTTGTTTATAGCATCATTCTCGTCGCAGTTGTTGCTGCGGGAGTTTTTTGGTGGAAATCTCAAGCGCCAACACTTCCTTCAGGATTTGCTCAAAGTAATGGGAGAATAGAAGCAACAGAAATTGATATTTCAACGAAAAGTCCGGGAAGAATAGACTCTATTTTAGTTCAAGAAGGTGATTTTGTTAAAGCGGGTGAAGTGTTAGCATACATGGATACTCGAACACTTAAAGAACAACTTCATGAAGTTCAAGCTCAATTAAACCAAGCAAAAAGTAGCGTGGTCACTGCGCAATCTGCATTATCACAACGTAAAAGTGAACAACTTGCAGCCCAAGCAGTTGTTCGTCAACGTATTGCTGAGCTTGATGCCGCACAAAAAAGACTTAACCGTTCTCGTGCATTAGTAAAAACGAATGCCATTTCTATTCAACAATTAGATGATGATATTGCAAGAACAGAAGGTGCAAGAGCAGCGGTTGAAGCTGCTAAAGCTCAAGAAACGGCGACTATTGCCGCAATAGAATCGGCTAAAGCGGGGATCATTCAAGCCAATACAAAAGTGGATGCAGCAACAGCAACCGAAAGACGTATTCTGGCGGAATTGGATGACAGTATTTTAAAAGCACCGCGTAACGGTCGTGTTCAGTATCGCGTCGCAGAGCCTGGTGAAGTTTTAGGTGCTGGCGGTCGTGTATTAAATATGGTTGATCTAAGTGATGTGTATATGACTTTCTTTTTACCAACAGAAGCCGCGGGTAAAGCTGCATTAGGAAGTGAAGTTCACATTATTTTAGATGCCGCACCTCATATCGTTATTCCTGCTAAAACAACCTATGTTGCCAGTGTCGCTCAATTTACACCCAAAACTGTTGAAACTGATAATGAACGATTGAAACTCATGTTCCGTGTAAGAGCTCGTATTGCTCCTGAATTACTTGAAAAACACCTTGAATATGTCAAAACTGGTTTACCGGGTCGTGCTTATATTCGCTTAGATAACAACCAATCTTGGCCAACTGATTTAGAGGTGAAATTACCACAATGAGTCAAACAATGAGAACGCAAAGTCATTCTCATATCATTGAATTGACTCATGTATCCCAACATTATGGCGATACCAAAGCGCTTGATGATGTGACATTGACTATTCCTGCGGGAAAAATGGTCGGATTAATTGGTCCTGATGGCGTAGGAAAATCGAGTTTGATCTCTCTTATTTCTGGTGCGAGAGAGATTCAAACAGGGCAAGTAATTGTTTTAAAAGGAGATATGAGTGATGTTGAACATCGAAGAGCCGTTTGCCCTCGCATTGCTTATATGCCTCAAGGGTTAGGTAAAAACCTTTATCACACACTTTCTGTTTTTGAAAACGTTGATTTCTTTGGTCGTTTATTTGGGCAATCAAAACAAGAACGGGCAGAACGCATAAATGACTTACTTGAAAGTACCGGTTTAGCGCCATTTAGAGATAGACCTGCGGGTAAACTTTCTGGGGGAATGAAACAGAAACTAGGTTTATGTTGTGCGCTTATTCATGATCCAGAATTGCTGATCCTTGATGAACCCACTACAGGGGTTGACCCATTATCACGGGCACAATTTTGGGAATTAATTAATCGTATACGTAAGCGTCAAAAAAATATGAGCGTATTAGTTGCGACCGCTTATATGGAAGAAGCTGAACGTTTTGATTGGCTGGTTGCTATGGATGCAGGAAAAATATTAGCAACAGGTCACGCGGATGAATTAAAAGCCAAAACTCATACTAATGAACTAGAAGCTGCTTTTATCGAATTATTACCAGAAGAGAAAAAGAAAGATCACCAAAAAGTTATTATCCCGCCAAGAGATAAAAGTGACGATGATACTATCGCCATTGAAGCACAAGATTTAACCATGCGTTTTGGTCAGTTTGTTGCCGTAGACCATGTTAGCTTTCGTATTCCTAAAGGAGAAATTTTTGGTTTCTTAGGATCGAATGGTTGTGGTAAATCAACTACCATGAAAATGCTAACTGGTTTACTAGAAGCCAGTGAAGGGCGAGCCTGGTTATTTGGTCAAGAAGTTGACCCTAAAGATATTGAGACTCGCCGTCGTGTTGGTTATATGTCACAAGCATTTTCACTTTATAGTGAATTGACTGTACGACAAAATCTTGAGTTACACGCCAAGCTTTTTCATATTCCAGAAGAGGAAATTCCTCAGCGTGTTAAGGACATGAGTGAGCGTTTTAATTTAACTGACGTAGAAGAAATAATGCCCGATGGTTTGCCATTAGGTATTCGTCAACGCTTGTCGCTTGCTGTCGCTGTTATCCATAAACCTGAAATGTTGATCCTTGACGAACCCACTTCAGGAGTTGACCCCATTGCGCGAGATATGTTCTGGAACTTGATGGTTGATCTATCTAGACGTGACGGTGTCACTATTTTTATCTCAACTCACTTTATGAATGAAGCAGCGCGTTGTGACCGAATGTCCTTGATGCATGCTGGTAAAGTATTAGTGACAGATACACCTGCAAATTTAGTTAAAAATAGCCAATTTGATACACTTGAAGAAGTCTTTATTGATTATCTTAAAAAAGCATCAGGTGAACAAGAAACACCTGAACTTGATGAAAAAAGCTTGCAGCTTCCTACATCTAGTAATGAAAGTGCAGAAAAAGCATTAAAGCAACGATTTAGCTTACGACGTTTATTTAGCTACAGTATTCGTGAAGGTATGGAGTTACGCCGAGATCCTGTTCGTCTTACCTTAGCGCTATTAGGTACGGTGATCCTGATGTTTATTATGGGTTACGGTATTAGCTTGGACGTTGAAAACTTACGTTTTGGTATCATGGATAGAGATAAGACAGGGCTAAGTCAGGCATATAGCCAAAACCTTTCAGGCTCTCGTTATTTTATTGAAAAAGCACCAATCACAGATTATGACCAACTAGAAAAGCGACTACGTAGTGGTGATATTACAGTTGCGATTGAAATTCCACCCAATTTTGCACGAGATGTTGCTAAAGGTCATACGGTAAAAATAGGTGTTTGGATTGATGGTGCAATGCCTAATCGGGCTGAAACTGTTCGTGGTTATATTCAGGCAATGCATTCAACATGGATGCTCGATATGGCTATGCGTCAACCCACTAATGTGGTTGATAAGTTGGCACCTATTAATATAGAAACTCGCTATCGCTATAACCCTGATGTAAAAAGTTTACCCGCAATTGTACCCGCAGTTATTCCTCTTTTATTAATGATGATCCCTGCAATGTTAAGTGCGTTGAGCGTCGTTCGTGAAAAAGAGCTTGGTTCTATTATTAATCTTTATGTTACCCCCATTACCAAAGCAGAGTTTTTATTAGGTAAACAATTTCCTTATATCTTATTGGGCATGTTTAACTTTTTTATGCTCTGTGCGCTTTCGGTCTTTGTATTTGGGGTGAATTTTAAAGGGAGTATGTTAACGCTTTCTTTAGGGGCATTACTCTATATCACTATTGCTACAGGAATGGGATTACTTATTTCTTGTTTTATGAAAAGTCAGATTGCTGCCATTTTTGGTACTTCAATTATTACCTTAATTCCAGCAACGCAATTTTCAGGAATGATTGATCCTGTTTCGTCACTGGAAGGTATCGGTAAATGGATAGGGCATATTTATCCTACATCTCACTTTTTAACTATCTCTAGAGGGACATTCTCTAAAGGATTAAACCTTTTTGATTTACCTTGGTCTTTTATTCCTTTGCTTATCACTATCCCAATTGTTATTGGGTTGAGTGTCTTTTTCTTGAAAAAGCAGGAGGCTTAAATGTGGCGCACAATCCAAAATGTGTTTAATTTAGGCGTAAAAGAGCTACGCAGTCTCTCTCGTGATAAAGCGATGCTGGCATTAATTGTATTTGCTTTTACGGTATCAATTTATTCATCAGCAACTGTTACACCTGGCTCATTACATCACGCGCCAATAGCTGTTGCTGATCAGGATAAATCACAGCTATCTGCACGTATTGTAAATAGTTTTTATATGCCTTATTTCTTGCCTCCAGCCGATATTACTCCTGAACAAATTGATGGTTTGTTAGATAGAGGGGCTTATACCTTTGCACTCGATATTCCGCCTAATTTTCAGCGCGATCTTTTAGCCGGTCGTAAACCTGAAATACAAGTTAATATCGATGCAACCAGAATGAGCCAAGCTTTCCTAGGTAATAGCTATATTCAAAACATTGTAATGGGTGAAGCAAAAACTTTTTTAGCGAAAAATAGGACTAACGATCCACTACCTGTTGATTTGGAAGTTAGAATGAGTTTTAACCCAAACCTAACACAATCTTGGTTTGGCTCTGTTATGGCAATTATCAATAATATCACTATGTTATCGATAGTATTAACAGGGGCTGCATTAATAAGAGAGCGAGAGCACGGCACCATTGAACACTTATTGGTTATGCCTGTAACTCCTTTTGAAATTATGCTTTCTAAGATATGGTCAATGGGATTGGTTGTATTATTGGCATCAGCTATGTCGCTGGTATTAGTCGTGAAATCTCTACTTCATGTTCCTATTGAAGGCTCTGTTTTACTGTTTATGTGTGGTGTTGCTTTAAGCTTATTTGCGACAACCTCGATAGGTATTTTTTTAGGAACAATGGCACGCTCAATGCCCCAATTTGGTTTATTGATGATTATGGTATTATTGCCATTAAATATGTTATCAGGAGGGATGACATCACGAGAAAGTATGCCTCAGTTTGTACAGGATGTAATGCAAACAATGCCAACCACACACTTTGTTAGCTTAGCGCAAGCTATTTTATATCGTGGTGCTGACTTCTCTATTGTGTGGCCACAATTCATTATCTTAATTGTTATTGGTTCGGTGTTTTTCTCATTAGCATTATTACGTTTTAGAAAAACCATTTCGGCGATGGCCTAATAAATTTAAATATTAATCGATAAATTAACCTATTTTCTTCTATTATTAAATATAGAAGGGAATAGGTTTTTTATTAATTTAATTATCTAATGTTGGTGTTTTTACTTAACGAAGAGATTTCATAAATAATATTTACTAAGGTAAATAATACATTAAAGATAAGATGTTAAGTAAAATCCAGTAATAAACAACCTTATCCATTATTAGAGTAATGAGATTAATATATTTTTATTGATTATCTTAAATATATTTTAAATAAGGCTAATTTTATGAAAATAATGAAGATATTAAAAACAGTAATAGGAGAAAGGAAATTTAATAAAGAAGAACAAATTGGCATAGATATAATGGATATTAAACCAATTAGAGATAAATTATATTTACCTTACTCCATAAATGCCTGGTATACCACAACACTTAATGAACCAATAACGTTTATTCAACTTCCTACTGCTATATCTGGCTCTCAGATTTTACTTCATATGACGCAAGGTTCAGGCGCAAATCAAGTCGTTTTTATTGATGAAGTATTATGGCCTTTAGGTCGTAAGCCTCTCTTATCTTGGAATAAAAATGCTATTGATATGATTCAATTTATAGCCCTTAACGGGACGTGGTTAGGGCGATTTATTGGTGGAGGTATGCATGTATCAGAATGACAATTTAATGTCTGTCTATAATTTGTTATTTGGGCACCAACGTTTTCTTGATAATAATACCGGTTTAACAATAGATAGAAGTAAACAGCACTTTGTTTTTAATCCTGATGGTGTTTTATCAAATAATAGGCATACAATCGGATATACACGCTTAGAGTCACAACCTAATGGAGATGCAACAACTGAAGGTCAATCTTTACAAATATTAGGTTATCTCTATGTATATAAAGCAACAAAAGATAAGTATTGGCTAGATAAGGCAATCTGGTGTTTTGATGCCTATATTAAATATTTCTATCAAGGCCAAGAAATACCCGACCCTCCCCATGATAGATGGTTAAGTCAATGGATTATTAATGGTAAAGAGCCTACTTTATCTAATTGGCCAATTAACTTTGATGAACCCACTAATTCAGGATTTATTGATACTGAAATTATGTTTGTTGATGGAACATGTCAAATACCACACGGAGCGCCTTATTGGGGGGAATATCTTGATATCGTGACACAAGCTTATCGTGGCGTATTATCTTATCCTAATATAAATGCCCGAGTTGTTGAACTGAATAATGATGGAAGTATTAATTGGAGCCAAAAGGGTGAGTCTGTTGAATTAGCATGGTTGATTGATTTATATGGACGAAAAATTGATAACCAAGGCCATATTTTAGAAGAAAGAGCAATTGAACCTAAAGGTTATGTAAAAATGGCATCGCCAATTAATGGATTATGGAAATTGTGTCATGCCAATATTCAGCCTGTTGAACAAGGCGGCTTTCTGATAACACGAAATATGGCATGGCATAATCGACCACTCAATATTCCTATTATCGATAAGCGAAATTATGGTAATGCTGCTGATGCTGAAGAATGGTTTTTAGAGGCAAGTTATACATTATGGAAAATAACGAACGAACGCCGTTATTGGTTAGCTTGGCGAAACAGTGCATTAATGTGTATGCGATATGCGAATATTGATTCTAACGATAAGTTTTTCAGGCAATCGACCACTGAGTTAAGTCCATTTACTGATGGGATTTCCTACGAGTATCACTACCCCAAGAGCCGTCATATCTCTCTTGATAGAAATAAACAAGGTTTTATTCGAATAGAGACAGATGGAAAAGCAGTAGTGACTTTAGAACAACAAAGTATTTCAAAGAAAATTGATCAGAACTCTAAAATAACTATTAATGTAGGGGGAGTCGATAAAAATAAAGTACCATTAAAAGTCAGAATTAATATGGATACTACTTCACAAAGAAATAGTGATGTTGTGAAAAATTGGTTTTTACACCTTCCTCATACCTCTATTAATAATGACGTTATAAAGTATGAATTTAATGTAAGTTCATTTGTTCAAAAAAATAATGATATTGAATATCTTACAGTTAATGATGTGGGATATATTAAACTCGACGAAGATATCGAAACTTCATTTGAGTTCAAAGATAATATTATTGATGGTCGTTCAGCCACTGTACAACATGTGCGGCTCAAAGAGAACAGTAAAATAATGGTGGGTTTTTGGTTAACAACTGAAGGAAAGGCGATACCAACATCATTTACGTATAAATTGGATAGAGATAAATGGAAAATCATTATTTACGATGCTTATCTCTGGCGTTGGTATTGGATATTACCTATGACGAAAGATCAGTGGTCTACTATTCAATTAACGCCTGAAACACTTATATTAATGGATTATCAGCCTTATTATTCAGGCAATGAAATTAAACCTACACATCCGAATTTACAAGCAGTCTCTAGTGTCACTCTTGCTATTTATGAACTTGAAGAAGGCGATAGTTCAGAAATCACTTGGTATTGCTTTAACGATATACCAACTCATTTTAATGATCTTGATGGTTGGACACATAAGTTTTCAATCACTCTATCCGGTAATGATAGTTTTGAAGGGCTGATTGGTGATTGTGACATTAGCTATAATGACCTCAATAAGCTCGCATATACACCTGGCGTTATTCCTTTCTCCAATAATTCTACAAAAGATTCATCTCAATTCGATTCGTGGCGTGGATTACCTTATCCCGGTTATCAACATCCATTTATTTATATTTATGAAGAAAATGCGCAGATACATTTAGAAAATATGTGTCAGTTTCTGTTTGATGCTCAGAAAGCTTATGAAGATAAATTTAAGATAAAAGGACCCGTCGCGATGGCATATGTGTGGAACCGATGGGATAACATTGAGTATGGTGAGGCAGATACCTTTACTTTTAATCATTGGGGTAGTGATGCATGGGCTGGCTATCAACCTCGTGCATTCGCTTCTGCTGCCAGAGCGTGGTATGAATTAGTTTTATGTCAGAAAAGCATTCCTGAAAACCTTATTCAATTTACAAATAATTGGGTTGATTATCTTATTCATTTCTTCGAAAAAGCCGGTGGATTTCCTTGTGAATTTCCTGCTGACTCGCCACCGCCAGAAAATCGAAATTTTGTCGGTCATATGACAGGATTATGGCTATGTGGTCTCTGTTTTGCTTCTTTGTCTGGATGTAAAAATAACAAGCTAGATTGGATCATTGAAAAGTCTGTTACTGAACTTATTGAACACTATCACGTGGTGTCTCCGACAAGCCCAATGAATGGCAGTTGGTCCCCAGCAGTCAGAAAAGGAAGTGATAATGGGATGTTTTATGGTTTCTGGTCAGGTGAGATCTTACGGGGATTAGGTATGTATATATTGTATAAACAAGAAAGCTGATTAATAAATTAACCTTGCTTATTTTCCTATTACCCTCAGTTACGGCATGAATCGATAACCGATCCCCGTTTCTGTAATTAAATGCACAGGACATGCGGGATTGGTTTCTAGTTTTTGGCGTAAATGACCCATATAAATGCGCAAATAGTGGCTATGTTCAACGAAATTAGGCCCCCAAACATGTTGCATTAAATGCCGTTGAGTAAGCACTTTTCCGCTGTTATTAACCAATTCACTTAGTAAACGAAATTCAGTCGGCGTTAAATGTACAGGTTCATTTTGACGAGTAACAATACGATTAACCCAATCAATCGTAATATCGCCAAAGGTAAATTGTGTGTTTTCATTTTCTTGTTTAACAAAACGGCGTAGTGACGCTCTAACTCTAGCTAATAACTCACTAATACCAAAAGGTTTAGTTAGATAGTCGTCCGCTCCTGCATCAAGCGCTTTTACTTTGTCTTGTTCCGAATCTCGAGCTGAAAGTACGATAACGGGTGTACTACTCCATTGACGAAAATCTTGAATAAAGCAGAGACCATCTTTATCCGGTAAGCCAAGATCAAGAATAACTAAATCAGGCTTTCTTGATGCCGCTTCAATTAATCCTCGTTGGCATTCACTGGCTTCATAAACACGAAATCCTTCGTTCTCTAAAGCAAGCCGAACAAAGCGTAAGATCTCTTTTTCATCTTCAATAATTAAAATGTTATATGGAGTCACTGTTTTATTTCAATCTCATCAATATCAGGGAGTAATTTTAAAGGTAAAACAAAGTGGAAACTTGCTCCACCTTTTTTATGGTTTTCAGAAAAATTATTGTTTTCAGCCCAAATTTCACCCTCATGTAAGCGAATAATCGCGCTACATATCGCTAAACCTAAGCCAACACCAGGAATTGCGGATTCTTTTACTGCGCGTGAAAATTTATTAAAAATAAGTTGTAGTTGGTCAGTCGGAATGCCATTGCCTTCATCCCACACCTCAACATGAATTTTAAAGGCTTCAATATAGGCTCTTACTCCGAGCTTTGTGTTTGGAGTCGTATATTTTACTGCATTTTCAAGTAAGTTCGTGATAACCCGTTCAATTAAATTACCATCACAATAAAGCAGTAAATCAGCCGGAATATCAATTTGTAATGGATGTTTATCAAGTAAATAAGAGAGTGACCGAATGGCACTGCCTGTAATTTCTTGCAGTGAATTCCATTGTAAATTCACTTCAATACCACCAGATTGAATACGTGCCATATCAAGTAGATTATTGACTAAACGCGAGGTTGTGAGGATCTGCTGTCGAATTTGGTTAACTTGTTCTGTATGGGATGAACCTTCAGCACTTAAATCGAGAAGCAAAATTTCTGATTGCCCAAACAGCACAGTAAGCGGTGTTTTTAAATCATGAGAAAGCGCCGCTAATAATGCATTTCTTAATTGCTCCCGTTCAATGTTAATTCGAGATTGTTCTGCAATTTCAGCTTGTTGTAATCGTTCGAGTGCATTAGCAATCAAACCATTAAACGTTTGCAATAGCTGCTGTTGTTCTGGAATAAGCAATTGGCGAAGATTATTAGGTTCAATAGCTAAAATAGCTAAAACTTGTTGAGATGCGGTAATCGGATGTAATTGGTAAGGCACACTTGGTAACGTATCTGTACCAGCACCTGCAATTTGGTCTTTATCACAACACCAGCGCGCAATGCCATTATCAATAGGTAAATGCCCCATACCTTTGGCATGAAAAGGCATTAATTCACCTTGTTTGTTGGGGAGTAATAAGCAAACTTTTGCATCAAACGCACTCGATAAAAAATGGTAACTGGTACGAACAACATCTTGTAATGTTACCGCGCGTCCCAGCTCTCTTGTCATTTCAAATAAGTGGCGAGTGCGTTGCTCTCTATAACGAGCAACGCGTGTTTGATAACGCATACCCGCAGTTAAATTACCGACTACCAATCCTACAATAAGCATGACTGTAAAAGTGATCAAATACTGCATATCGAGTACAGCAAGTGAAAAATGAGGCTGTACAAAGAACAAATCAAAACTAATGACATTGATTAATGCTGCAAAAATAGAAGGGCGACGACCAAAAAAGAGAGCAATTAATACTACGCCCAATAAATAGAGTGTCACTAAATTGGCTTTATCAAGCGCTAATAGAAATGTGCGAGAGAACAAGGTGATCGCTAAACATATTCCTATCGCTGTAAGATAGCCTTTTATCTCTTGTCGCCATTTTTCATTTTGTAGTGGTGCTGTTTTGGTTTTATAACGGAGCTCCTCGTCATTAAGAGCAACGCTGATAACATGAAGATCGGGTGCATAGCGTGCTAGTTTTTCTGCAAACCGCATCCGTATCCAACGTTTTAACCATTGCCATTTTTGATAAGCACGCTGACCAATAATCACTTTCCCAAGATTATGTTCTCTGGCGTAACGGATCACTGCTTTTTCAGCTTGGTTATCAGAAAGGATCGCGGTTCTTGCACCTAGATGTTGTGCCAGTTTTAAAGAGTGCAAAATTGCCCGGCGTTTATGCTCACCAATTTGATGAAGTTTAGGGGTTTCAACATAAATAGCATGCCATTGGCAACCAAAAGCGGCAGCATAACGAGCTGCCGTACGAACTAATTTGTCGTTACCACCATGAGCACCGAGACACACCATTAGACTATCTGTGGTGTGCCAAACAGGTGATGCTCCTTGGCTATCTCGAAATTCTTTAACTTGTGTATCAACTCTATCTGCCATACGACGTAAAGCTAATTCTCGTAGTGCGATTAAATTACCTTTACGAAAAAAGTGTTCGATGGCTCGTTCTGCTTGTCCGGCTAGATATACCTTGCCTTCATGCAAACGTTGTTGTAAATCATCAGGCGGTAAATCCACCATAACCACTTCATCAGCACTATCAAAAATATAGTCAGGGATCGTCTCTTGAACACGAATTCCTGTAATGCTTCCCACAATATCGTTAAGGCTTTCAATGTGTTGTACGTTTATTGTGGCAAGTACATCAATACCGGCATCCAATAGTTCTTCCACATCTTGCCAACGTTTAGGATGTCGGCATTTGTGTGGATTACTAAATGCCAGTTCATCCATTAATATCACGGCAGGATGTCTGGCTAATGCGGCATCTAAATCAAATGCTACAAGCTTTCTTCCATGATGATGAATACGCAGTGGTGGTAATAAAGGCAACCCATGAAGTAGCGCAGCCGTTTCTTGTCGTTGGTGCGTTTCAACAACACCAGCAAGCACATCAATACCTTGCTGGTGGAGGCGTTGAGCCTCTTGTAACATGGCATAAGTTTTCCCTACGCCAGCACAAGCGCCAAAAAATATTTTTAGGCGTCCACGAGTTGTTGTTCGCGTTGAAGCGAGTAAATCATCGGGTGAGGGTCGTTGCCACTGCTTTTCGAGTTCCATTTTATTGAGTACTCACTTTCTGCTGTTTTTCTGCACTTAATTTATCTAGTGCCTGATTTAGCATAAACACATTCACAACAGGTTCACCCATAAACGACAATAATGGTGATGTTGTATTGTTTTTTATTAATTGCTCAATTTCATTTTTAGTGAGTTGGCGAGAATATGCAATATTTTCAATTTGATAATAAGTTGCTTGTAGTGAAATATGAGGATCAAGCCCACTTCCTGATGCTGTGACTAAATCAACAGGAACAACATGTTGATTATCCGTTGTTTTTTTCCATGTTTGGATACGTTTAGTTATTTCATTAAGAAGTAATGGATTTGATGTTGCCAGCTGGCTAGCACCTGATGCCATGCTGTTATAGGGCATTTCTGACGTCATTGATGGACGACTTTTAAAATAATCATCCCGCGTAAATTGTTGCCCAATCAATTCAGAGCCAATAAGTTTATTATCTTTATACACGAGAGAGCCGTTTGCTTGCCACGGAAAAATAAGGTTGGCTAATCCTGTAACAAGTAAAGGATAGGCAAGCCCAGTTATTAGTGTGAGTAATAATAACATCACTAAAGATGAACGAAATAGATGCATATAAAACTCCTTAAAACCCAATAAACGCTAAGATCATATCGATGATTTTAATGCCAATAAAAGGGACTAATAACCCGGTGATCCCGTATAAAGAGAGGTTACGGCGCAATAATGAGTGCGCAGAAACAGGGCGATAGTGAACACCTTTAAGGGCTAGAGGGATCAAAAAGACTATAATTAAGGCATTGAAAATAACGGCAGATAACATTGCAGATGCGGGTGAATGTAAGTTCATGACATTAAGCATATTGAGTTGTGGGTAAGTGACTGCAAAAGCCGCAGGAATAATGGCAAAGTATTTTGCGATATCGTTGGAAATACTAAATGTAGTTAAAGCGCCTCGTGTCATTAGCATTTGTTTACCAATATGCACCACTTCGATTAATTTTGTTGGATTAGAATCTAAATCAACCATATTTCCCGCTTCTTTGGCAGCTTGAGTACCTGAATTCATCGCAACAGCGACATCAGCTTGTGCCAATGCAGGAGCATCATTAGTACCATCGCCGGTCATTGCGACTAATCGACCTTCAGATTGATATTGACGAATTAATGCCAATTTTGCCTCAGGTGTTGCTTCAGCCAGAAAATCATCAACACCCGATTCTGCTGCGATAGCCGCTGCCGTAAGATGATTATCGCCAGTGATCATGACCGTTTTTATACCCATTTGGCGAAGTTGAGCAAAACGCTCTTTAATTCCGCCTTTCACAATATCTTTAAGCTCAACAACACCTAAGATTTTCTGATTTTCGACCACCACCAGCGGTGTTCCCCCCGTTCTTGCCACTTGTTCGACTATTGTGGTGACTTCATCAGGAAAATGACCGTGACTGACTTCAATATGGCGACGAATAGCATCAACAGAACCCTTGCGGATCAAGCGTTCACCTAAATTAACGCCACTCATTCTTGTCATTGCAGAGAAGGGAATAAAAGAAGCCCCAATTGACGCTAAATCGCGTTCGCGCAAATTGAAACGTTGTTTAGCGAGGATCACAATGCTTCTGCCTTCAGGCGTTTCATCTGCAAGCGAACTTAGTTGTGCTGCATCCGCAAGCTGTTTTTCACTAATACCTGAAAGAGGAATAAAACGAGATGCTTGGCGATTACCCAGTGTAATAGTGCCCGTTTTATCAAGAAGCAAGACATCAACATCACCTGCGGCTTCCACAGCGCGCCCACTGGTTGCAATTACATTGGCATCAAGCATTCGGCTCATACCCGCCACACCAATCGATGAAAGCAATCCACCGATCGTAGTAGGGATCAAACATACTAACAACGCAATCAAGGTTACTACTGAAATAACAGCGCCATGACCTTGAAATTCGACAGCAAAAACACTAAATGGATAAAGGGTAATGCAAGCCAATAAGAAAATCAGTGTCAGAGCGGTTAATAGGATAGTTAAAGCCACTTCATTTGGCGTTTTTCTACGTTTAGCGCCTTCCACCATTCCAATCATGCGATCGAGAAATGAATTGCCAGCTTCAGCAGTGCAACGAATAATCAGCCAATCTGACAATACTCGAGTTCCTCCTGTTACAGAAGAAAAGTCACCGCCTGACTCACGGATCACCGGCGCTGATTCCCCTGTAATCGCACTTTCATCAACAGAAGCACCGCCTTCAATCACTTCACCATCACAAGGAATAACTTCACCGGCATTGACTAAAACGATATCACCTTTATGCAGTGAGAAAGAGTCTACGGTTTCTTTCGAGGAATTAATATCTGCGTGATGTAAACGTACTGCTTTGGATTGTTGTTTGGCTCCACGTAAGCTCGCTGCTTGTGCTTTACTTCGACTTTCTGCTAATGACTCAGCAAAATTGGCAAATAGCAATGTCACCCATAACCAAATCATTACTTGTGAAGTAAAGTGATTATCATTAGGGAGATAACCTAACAGCGAAGCAATCCAAATTCCGCTAGTTAAAAGCGCACCAACATAAACAATAAACATAACGGGGTTACGCCATTGTGCTTGAGGTGTGCATTTTTTTATTGCATCAAAGAAAGCCGACATCACGGTTTTTCTGTCAAAAAGTTGCGTTGTTTTCATGATACGTTTCCTTATTTAGCCCAAAACAGTTGTAAATGTTCTGCTATAGGGCCAAGTGCTAATGCTGGAACAAAAGTCAGGGCGCCGATCATTAATACAGTGAGGATCAATAACAAAATAAATAGCGGTGAAGTGGTAGAGAGAGTTGCCAGGCTTTCTGGCTGACGTTTTTTCACGGCTAAACTACCTGCAATAGCTAAAACCGGTAACATGACACCGAAACGGCCAATCAACATGGCAAGCCCTAATAATAGATTGTAAAAAGGTGAGCTGGCGTTAAGTCCAGCAAAGGCACTGCCATTATTATTAGCAGCAGAAGTAAAGGCATATAACACTTCACTAAAACCATGAGGACCTGGATTTAAAATGGCTTCGCGACCAATATCAGTAAATAAGGCGAGGGTTGTGCCTAATAAAACCACGGCTGGAGAGATTAAAATAGCAACCGCTACCCATTTCATTTCAGCAACACCAATCTTTTTACCAAGGTATTCAGGTGCTCGCCCAACCATTAATCCAGCGATAAATACGGCTAATAATACATAGAGGATCATGCCGTAAAATCCTGATCCCACACCGCCAAAGACCACTTCTCCGGTTTGCATTAACCACATTGGCACCATGCCACCTAAAGCCGTTAATGAATCATGCATGGCATTGACTGCACCACAAGATGCCGCTGTTGTGACAGCAACAAAAATCGCGCTACCAATTATGCCAAAGCGTGTTTCTTTGCCTTCCATATTTAGTGAGCTATCTGTACCAGCAAAGATAAGCTCTGGATTTCCTTGCCATTCAGCCCAAGTGATCACAGCAACGGCAACAATGAAAATTAGCGTCATAGCCCAAAGTAAGGTATAGCCTTGGCGTTGCATCCCACTTAAACGACCAAAGGCAAAACATAAGGCAGTAGGAATAAGAAATATGGCAAGGATCTGCAAGAAGTTGCTGAATGACGTTGGGTTTTCGTAAGGATGTGCAGAGTTTGCTGCAAAATATCCACCACCATTTGTACCCAAGAGTTTAATTGCTTCTTGAGATGCAACAGGCCCCATTGGTAACCATTGTTGGTGTCCATCAAGACCTTGACTTAATACCGCAGGATGAAAGTTTTGTATAACGCCTTGGCTGACAAATAACAGCGACCAAATAATGGCTAAAGGCAATAAAACATATAACGTAATACGCCCAATATCGATCCAAGCATTCCCTAATGAGGTACAAGAAGATTGAGTTAATGCTCTAATTAAAACGAAGGCAACAGCAATACCTGTTGTTGCAGATAAAAAATTTTGTACGGCAAGCCCCGTCATTTGACTTAAATAACTGACAGCCATTTCACCGCTGTAAGCTTGCCAATTCGTATTTGTGATAAAGCTAATTGTGGTATTTAACGCTAAATCCCAACTCATATTAGGGGCAAATTGAGGATTTAAAGGTAAATAGCCTTGGTTAAGCAATATGACAAATAATAGAATTGCGCCCATTAAATTAAAAATAAGTAGAGCGAGCATATAGTGATACCAGCTCATCGGCTGGATTGTTTTTCCTGCGGGTTTAAAACCACAACAACGCCAAACAATATGTTCGATTTGAGTAACCCAATGAGGTAAGTCACCTTCAATAAGGCGAGCTAAATAATGTCCAAGTATTTTCCCCATTACAAATAATGTGATAAGAAAAACAGCAAGATATATCCACATCGTTGTTGCCATTTTTAAAATGCCTCTGCGTTAAATAATACATAGATAAGATAAGCAGTGAGCAAAACAACTAATGCCACAGCACCGAATATCAGCATCAGAACAATCCTTTTACTATTTAGATTGAGTGAGCGTACTTAAAGGTCTGTAAAGATGTTGATAAAAGAGATATGGGAAGTGTAAAAAAAGTATAAAAATGACTTAATAGATGGTTTATTACCCCTTGATTTGTTGAAATAATGTCATGCCTTTGTTAGATATGGAGTGAGTTCAAAGAGTAGGCTAATTAAATGAGTGGGAATTAGCACTTTCTAGGAGATATTGAATGAATACTCTCTATCTAAAGGCTAAATGGTTTTTATACTTCTTAAGCCTGTTAATGATTTCATCTATCTTTATGGTTAAAGCGATGGCAAATTCTGATAAGGCATACCTAGTTACACTGGCACAAGAGGGAAATTTATCTGAATTAAAACGTCAGATAGAACAAGGTGCAAATATTGAACAACGTGATCTAAAGTTACGCACACCGCTAATGGCGGCTACACATGCCAACCAAATTGAGGTTGCAAAATATCTGATTGAGCATGGTGCAGATGTTAATGCCCGTGATGCTATTCATGATTCACCGTATCTTTATGCGGGTGCAAGAGGTTTACAGGAGATCTTAGAATTAACGTTATCGCATGGCGCCTCGCTTAAAAGTGTTAATCGTTATGGTGGAACAGCATTAATTCCTGCATCAGAGCGAGGTCATGTAAAAACAGTAAAAACATTGATTGATGCTGGTGTAGATGTTGATCATATTAATCGTTTAGGTTGGACGGCTTTAATTGAAGCAATTATTTTAGGTGATGGTAGCCAAAAATATGAAGAGATTGTGACTTTACTTATTAAAGGTGGAGCTAATGTTAATCTTGCTGATGGTTCAGGCCATACACCTTTAACCTTGGCTAAAGATAAAGGTTACACAAATATTGTTAATATACTTGAACAAGCGGGGGCAAAATAATGTCAGATAACCAATTTATACAACAAGCCATATCGCTTGCAATGGATAATGTGAAAGTGGGGGGAAGGCCATTTGGCGCAGTTATTGTGAATAATGGTCAAGTGATTGCAAGTGCTGTTAATCAGATAATAACGACAAATGATCCCACTGCTCATGCTGAATTATTAGCATTACGGGAAGCCGGTAAAGTATTAGGGCGAACAAAACTAGATGATTGTATTGTTTATGCCAGTGGACAACCTTGTCCAATGTGTCTTGCCGCAATGCGTATGGCGGGGATCTCTAAAATTTTTTATGCTTATTCTAATGAGGATGCAGAGCCTTACGGACTATCGACAGCCCATATTGCTAAAGTATTAAGAAAGGAACCAGAGCAACAAGATGGCCTCCAATTTACACAGATAAAAACCGAAGATGAAACACAACCTAGGCTTTATCAGTTTTGGTCGAAACAATCATAAGAACGTTAACTTTTTATATATCAAAGCCCTAAAAGCGAGAATTTATTTCGCCTTTAGGGCTTCACATTTTTACTGTCTATTGTAAATCAACAAAATAACTGTTTTTCAGCAGGAGTGACATTTAACTGAGATTGCCAGTTTTTTAGTGTTAATGTTGCCAGCATGGCTAAACCTTCGTAATAAGGGAATGCGCCTTGCAAAGATAACTTTTCTAAATAACGATAAGCCCATGGCAGAAGGTGTTCAGCTAATAGCTCATTTAATTTTTCAGGGCGAGTTTCTGCAATCCATGCCACCATCATCACCATTAAACCAAAGTGATCTTCTGGCTCATTTTGAGTTAATGCAATATCAATGCCGTTTTCTAGCATCCACTCGCGTAAATCTAATGTTGAGTTACCGAATAATACATTTTCATGATCAAGATAAACAGAGCCCCAAGGTGGCGCCGGTAGTGCGTAAGGGCCGACAAATAAACGTTGATATGCCTGTGCTAAAGTTTCTTCCGCTAATGTGGTTTGTGAAAGAAGGTTAGCAATGCGTTGCTTTTCTTCATCACTGCCATAAGGCCATTCTTCAACCCACTTTTGACTAGATAGCAGCTCGACAATGTCACTTTTCTCCGTAGGTGCGTAATAAAACGCGGCGCCTAAAATACGCGCAGTGAGAGAGATATCAGTAATAAGTTGTTGTTCCATAATATTTTTATAATCCGCTTAGATTTATTGTCTTTACTATATGCGATTTTCTATCTAAACATAATGACGAAGATTAAAAAAGAGTGATACCGCATTATAAAAGGAAAACCGCCATAACAGATAAAAAGTATGGGCTTTTTAACTATTACAGCGGTTTAAAGGTAGCCGTTTTTAATTAGCCAACTATCGCCATACCGACAGTCATATGTAAACCATAGAACACACCGCGTCCTATAAACTCACCAGCAAACACTAAAATAAAGCCCAATGCTAACAATGCAACAGAAGGGTTATTTTTACGTAACAGTGGCGCAATCCAGCAACTTAAGCCTAAAACTAAAGCCACTAATTTAATACCCATTAAAGCACCATAGTTAGGGACTAAATCCACCGCTTTTTGCACAGAGGTTTGAATAGAGCCTAATTCAAAACCTTGTGATGTTGCCACAATGGCACTCACAACAATCGCGATAACACTTAATAATGGCAATGCACTGACACAATTGAGGTTAAAACCCGCAATACGCAGTAAAAGTGCCGCTAAAATAGGGCCACCGATAAAGGCGGTTAGCACAAAATTAAATGTCGTGTAGCTGTTATACCAAGTTGGAACGGTATCAATTTGGTATACACGAGAGATCGCCGTAATAAATAATGCGGCTAATACCATAACCAGCGCGACCCATAATTTACCTAATGCAGCGGGCATTTTATTAAGTACAGCCAGTAACCAGTAAATACCACCCAGTGCAAAGAAAATTGAACCGCTGGCAATTTCATTACTTAATGATGAGTGACCTAGACGAAGTAATGAGTTAAATGCACGTAGTGGAGTTCCCATGTGCATCATGGATAGTAAGAAACCAATTCCCATTAATGCCCAGAGTCCAAACATGCTGTAATGCACTTTTCGGTTCATTTCTGCGGAGAGCTTACCCGAAAGAATAGCGCATCCCATAATAATAAAAGCGCCAGCAACACTTTGACCGATAACGGTAAAAAACATTAGTGGCCATTCATGCAATCCCACCATCTTACACCTCCCCTGGGTTTGCCAGATGACCGGTGGTATCACCCACAGGACGGCTATTGGCATTTAATTTAAGGACAATATTTGGCTTGGTATATTTTGCTGAAGGAAGTGGGGCGATTTCAGCTAAATCACCATATTTAGCGCGTAACTCTTCAATCGGTGCCATATCTAATGCACGTAGTGGACAAGATTCGACACAAATCGGTTTTTTACCTTCGGCTACACGCTCATAGCAACCATCACATTTGGTCATATGACCTTTGACTTCATCAAATTGCGGTGCGCCATAAGGGCAAGCCATATGACAATAGCGACAACCGATACAAATATCTTCGTTAACGACAACAAAGCCGTCTTCACGTTTATGCATCGCACCACTTGGGCAAACTTTGGCACAAGCGGGATCGTCACAGTGGTTACACGAAATAGATAGGTAATAAGCAAAAACGTTCTGTGTATAAACGCCATCTTGCTCTGTCCAATCACCACCCGCATATTCATAGATACGGCGGAAATTGACTTCAGGGGATAAATTTTTAAAATCCTTGCACGCCAGTTCACAGGTTTTGCAGCCGGTGCAACGACTTGAATCAATGTAAAAACCATATTGCGTTGACATAACCAGACTCCTTACGCCTTGACGACTTCAACAAGATTACTGTGAGAAGGATTACCCTTAGCGAGAGGTGAAGGGCGTTGTGTCGTTAACACGTTAATGCTACCTGCGTGATCGATACGGTTGCTATCTGGGTTATACCAAGCGCCTTCACTTAAACCGACTACACCAGGTAAAATACGAGGTGTAACTTTTGCGTTGATCCTAACTTCACCACGATCGTTATAAATACGCACTAAATCACCGTGTTTGATACCGCGCTTAGACGCATCAACAGGGTTGATCCACATCTCTTGAGGGCAAGCAGCTTTTAAGACATCAACGTTGCCATAAGTTGAGTGAGTGCGTGATTTATAGTGGAATCCTGTCATTTGTAATGGATATTTTTCCATTGCCGGGTCGCCATAACTTTCAAAGCCAGCAGAATAGACAGGCAGTGGATCAATCACATCGTCAGACGCCAGCTCCCATGTCGCTTTAATGTTGGCAAGCTGAGAAGAATAAATCTCAATTTTGCCTGATGGTGTGGTTAATGGGTTATTTTCAGGATCCTCACGGAATTTACGATAAGCAACGTGATGGCCTTCAGGATCGCGTTTTTTGAAGATACCTTGAGCTCGGAATTCTTCAAAAGTCGGCAGTTCAGGTAAGTTTTGACGAGATTGCTCGTAAAGATGACGTAACCACTCTTCTTGAGTACGGTTTTCAGTGAATTTTTCACCCACTCCCATACGTTTTGCAATTTCGCTTGTCATTTCATAGATATTACGGCTTTCAAAACGAGGTTTGATTGCCTGATCAGCGAAAATAACATAAGCCATATTACCCGCTGAAGCATCCATACAGAAATCCATCTGTTCTGATGCAGTGCAGTCAGGCAGTAGAATATCGGCATATTTAGCAGATGCTGTCATATGGTTATCGATCACCACAATCATTTCGCATTTTTTATCGTCTTGCAAAATGTCATGAGTACGATTGATTTCAGAATGTTGGTTAACTAAGCAGTTACCCGCGTAGTTCCATACCATTTTGATAGGTACATCAAGCTTGTCTTTACCACGAACACCATCACGGGTTGCGGTCATTTCAGGGCCACGTAAAATGGCATCCGTCCACATAAACATGGAAATGCTGGTGGTGACTGGGTTAGTTAGCGTTGGCATACGAACAAAAGGAATACTGTAAGAGCCTTCACGAGCACCAGTATTACCGCCGTTAATTCCCACATTCCCCGTTAAAATAGAGAGCATCGCAATAGCGCGAGAAGCAAGCTCACCGTTAGAACGGCGTTGAGGCCCCCAGCCTTGTGTAATATAAGCTGGTTTTGCTGTTGCGATTTCACGCGCTAATTTAACAATACGTGAAGCAGGGATGCCAGTGATTTGCGCTGCCCATTCAGGGGTTTTTGGCTGACCATCTGCGCCATCACCTAAAATATAGGCTTTATAGTGACCATTTTTTGGCGCACCTTCTGGCATAGTGGTTTCATCATAACCAACACAGTATTTATCTAAGAAAGGCTTATCCACTAAGTCTTCTTTGATCATGACATAAGCTAATGCATTGACTAATGCCGCATCTGTTCCCGGACGAATAGGGATCCATTCATCTTCACGGCCTGCACCTGTATCGGTATAGCGTGGGTCGATGATAATCATTCGTGCATCAGATTTTTCACGTGCTTGCTCAACATAATAGGTAACACCGCCACCACTCATACGTGTTTCGCCTGGATTATTACCGAACATCACGACAAGTTTGGTGTTTTCAATATCTGAAGGGCTATTACCATCTGCCCAACCACCATAGGTATAGTTTAAGCCAGCCGCGATTTGCGCCGTACTATAGTCACCATAGTGATTAAGATAACCACCACAACAATTCATTAAACGTGCAATTAATGTTGCACCCGGTGGCCAAGACTTCGTCATAGTGCCACCTAAAGTACCTGTACCGTAGTTTAGATAAATAGATTCATTACCATAATCTTTGATTAAACGTTTCATGGTATCTGAAATAGTATCAAACGCTTCATCCCATGAAATACGTTCAAATTTACCTTCACCACGTTTACCTACACGTTTCATTGGATAACGTAAACGGTCTGGATTATAAACACGACGACGCATAGAACGACCACGTAAACAGGCACGAACTTGGTGTAATTCTTCGTAGACATCATTGCCTGTGTTATCAGTTTCGACGTACTTAATTTCACCATCAACCACATGCATACGTAATGGACAACGGCTACCGCAGTTTACAGTACAGGCGCTCCATACCACTTTTTCGCTGTTGGTTGTTGGTTTTGTTTCTGAGGCGACGGCTTGATTAAAGGGGAGAGATAATCCCCCAGCAGTTATTGCTAAACCACCCGCTGCACCTGTTTTTACAAAACGACGGCGAGATAAGGGAGTGGAAAGTAACGCCATCTCTTTGATGTTTTTCATACATTACTCACTTGATTATTTATATTTTCAAGAAAAAAGAAGCCCATAAGCTTATAGAGAAATAATTATTGTTATTGTTGTTAAAAAATAAGCATTTTAACGTAGGCAATAAAACCCAACTGTTAATGTGGATACTACGTATTTTCTAAAAGTTGTAGTTGCTTTACATCAAAGAAAAGTGATTTATTACAAGCGTTACCAGTTTTTGAGGTTAACTTAAGTTTTTGTATTAATTAAATTTAATCATTTGATTAAATACATTATATAATAAAATACATAACGATTTATGAGGTATTGTAATGTTACGGATAACAGAAAATAGCAGAGTAATAATGTGCTATCTATCAGATTTAAATAGATTATTTACCAATAAAACTAATGAATGGAATATATTTTTCTAAAATTAAATTATTTAACATTATATTAATTTATTTAGCTAAACAAAAAATAAATTGTTTAGCCTGTCGATTGTATTCACTTCTCTCTTACTATCTAAATAAGATTAATTATCTGTTTTTTTGTCGTTTAGATCACAAATAAAACGCTTTTATACGCATATTTATTGCCATTTAAGATAGGTTTTTATTTAATCAAGTTATTAGCTAAACCGTTTTAGTTTTTGTGGTTTCTATTAATAATCGTTTATAAATGAAGTAAGAGTTACTGAGGCTATGATGAATATTGAAAATATTGCTCGCCAACTAGTACCTTTATTGGGAGGTGCTGAAAACATTGCCAGTGCGGCGCATTGTGCTACTCGTTTAAGACTTGTATTAGTCGATGACACTAAAGCTGATAAAGAGGCAATCAATAAATTAGAGGGTGTGAAAGGGTGTTTTAGTAACGCAGGGCAAATTCAAGTGATTTTTGGTACTGGCTTAGTCAATAAAGTTCATGCTGCATTTATTGCGGCTGCCGGCATTGGTGAATCAAGCAAATCTGAAGCTGCCAATATTGCGGCTAAAAAACTCAATCCATTTCAACGTATTGCCAGACTGCTTTCTAATATCTTTGTTCCCATTATTCCCGCTATTGTGGCGTCAGGTTTATTAATGGGATTACTGGGATTAATGAAAACTAACCAATGGGTAAGTCCTGATAATGCACTCTATATCATGCTTGATATGTGTAGCTCTGCGGCATTTATTATTTTACCTATTTTAATTGGCTTTACAGCCGCAAAGGAGTTTGGCGGAAATCCTTATCTTGGTGCAACACTCGGTGGAATTCTAACGCATCCCGCATTAACTAATGCGTGGGGCGTTGCTGCGGGTTTTAACACCATGAATTTCTTTGGATTAGAAGTCGCCATGATTGGTTATCAAGGCACTGTTTTTCCAGTATTACTTGCCGTTTGGTTTATGAGTGTATTGGAAAAACAATTACGTAAAGTTGTTCCTAATGCCCTCGATTTAATTATCACGCCATTTTTAACCGTCATTATTTCAGGGTTTGTCGCGTTATTAGTCATAGGGCCTGTTGGTCGCCTTTTAGGTGACGGTATTTCATTATTATTAAGCACCTTAATTACACAAGCGGGTTGGATTGCAGGGCTGATTTTTGGTGGACTCTATTCTGTGATTGTTATTACAGGTATTCATCATAGTTTTCATGCAGTTGAAGCTGGTTTATTAGGCAACCCAAATATTGGGGTTAATTTTTTATTGCCAATTTGGGCGATGGCAAATATTGCTCAAGGGGGAGCTTGTATTGCTGTTTGGTTTAAAACCAATGATGCAAAAATTAAAGCTATTACGATCCCCTCAGGCTTCTCCGCTATGTTAGGCATTACTGAAGCTGCCATTTTCGGGATCAATTTACGTTATGGAAAACCATTTATTGCGGCTTTAATTGGTGGTGCAGCTGGAGGCGCTTGGGTTGTAGGCTCGCATGTTTATATGACAGCCGTAGGGTTGACTGCCATTCCGGGTATTGCAATCGTGCAAGCAGGTTCAATGATGAACTATATTATTGGCCTTGTGATTGCCTTTGTGACTGCGTTTGTTATCTCTCTTTTGCTGAAATACAAAGTGGAGTCTGCATAAATGAACACAAACGAAGGGTTATCTGCGATTTTACAATCGGTCATGCGTAATAGCGCTAAAACCATAAAAGATAAATATTATCCGCATTGGCATTTAGCGCCAGTAACTGGGTTATTAAATGATCCCAATGGGTTTTGTTTTGATGGCGAATATTATCATCTATTTTATCAATGGAACCCTTTGTCTTGTGAGCACAAACATAAATGTTGGGGTCATTGGCGCTCAAATGATTTGATTACTTGGCAGCATCAACCTATTGCTTTATTGCCTGATGAATTTTACGACAAAGATGGCTGTTATTCCGGTAGTGCCGTGATCCACCAAGGGCAATTAACCCTTTGTTATACTGGTAATGTCAAATTTGAGGATGGCTCTCGTACGGCATGGCAATGTTTAGCTATTGAAAATAAGCAGGGAGGGTTTGATAAGTTAGGGCCTGTATTAGGGCTTCCTGAAGGTTATAGTGGTCATGTCCGTGATCCGAAGATATGGCAATATAATGATGTCTGGTACATGGTATTAGGCGCACAAAATTTAGATAAACAAGGAAAAGTTTTACTCTATCGTGCATCTCACTTATATCAATGGCAATTAGTCGGCGAGTTAGCGGGAAGTTATTTAGGCGGGTTAGCTGATGCGGGTTATATGTGGGAATGCCCAGATCTCTTTGAATTAGATGATCATTTTATTTTATTAACATGTCCCCAAGGTATAAAAAAAGAGCAACAGCGATTTTTAAATTCGCATTCTAGTGCCTATTTAATAGGAGATTTTGATTATTCAACATTGCAATTTCAGCATGGTGATTTAATCGAACTAGATGCAGGTTTTGAGTTTTACGCACCTCAAACAACATTAGCGAATGGTAGACGTTTATTATTTGGTTGGATGGGAGTTCCTGATGGTGAAGAGATGTATCAACCGACCATTGCTAATGGTTGGATACACCAAATGACTTGCCCTCGCGAATTACATATAAAAGAAGGGAAGCTTTATCAACAACCCGTAAAGGAGTTACAGCAACTCAGACAAAAGCCAGCATATTGGCAGGGTATTGCTGATGATGCGCCAGATATTAGCGGATTTTTATTTGAACTTGAAGTAGAACTATTCGGCTCTCTTACTATTCATTTTTCTGATACTCTTGTTTTACTTATTGAAAATAATCAAGCCGTACTAAAACGCCGTAGTGTTAAAAACGGGGAATGGCAATCACGTTTCTGGTCTGGTGAGATAAAAGATCTTCAAATATTATGTGATAGCTCAAGTGTAGAGATTTTCTTTAATGGTGGTGCTGGCGTAATGAGTAGTCGTTTTTTTCCTTCAGAAAAACGGACTATTTGTTTTTTGGGAAAAGACACCATAAATCTTACAACTTGGCAATTAAAGAATATATTACTTAGCTAAATAAGATTATATACACAGTTTAAATTTAGCGAACGTGACATTAAGTAGAATAACAGTGAAAAAACAAAAACGTATCACGATCACCGACATTGCAAAATTAGCCGGTGTTTCAAAAACAACGGCAAGCTTGGTGTTAAATGGCCGAGGTAAAGAGATGCGCGTTTCGGATGATACCATCGCGCGTATTACGACTATTGCTGAACAATATCAGTATAAGCCTAATATTCATGCTCGCTCTTTACGTGATAATCGTAGTTATGCGTTGGGATTAGTTATTCCTGATATTACTAACTATGGTTTTGCTTCCATGGCTTATGAGCTAGAAATATTATGCAGAGATGCGGGTATCCAGTTACTTATTTCCTGTACTGATGAAAACGCGGCTCAAGAAACGCTAGCAATAGAACATCTGTTATCACGACAAATTGACGGTTTAATTGTGGCTTCTTGTTTACAAAGTGATTTTGAATATCAACGTTTAAGTAAACAAATACCTGTTGTGTTATTTGACCGATATTTTGAAGGAACAACATTGCCTTTTGTTGTCACCGATTCAATAACGGCAACACAACAGCTTATTGCAGAAATTGCTTCGACAAAAGGTATTGATGAATTTTATTTTCTAGGTGGGCAGTCAACACTTTCACCGACTAAGGATCGTCTTTTAGGTTTTACGCAAGGGCTTTCACAAGCACAAATCAATCTAAAATCAGAATGGGTTATTCATGGACATTATCACCCAAGTTCGGGTTATGAAATGTTTGGCTCTTTGTGTGCATCGCTAGGGCGAGCGCCTAAGTTTGTTTTTACTTCTGCTTGTGGCTTATTAGATGGAGTGTTGCGCTATCTAAGTCAAAATAAACAGATGCAAAATGAAGTCTATTTGACAGGTTTTGATGATCACTATCTTTATGATTCATTATCAATACCCATAGATACAATTGCTCAAAATAACCCTGAGTTAGCTTCACACTGTTTCCGACTGATTATGGGATTAATTAACCAGACAAATTTAGGATCTCATCAAATTTTTGTTCCAGCAAAAATTCATCAACGACATGAGTAAGACTGAGCAATTTTATGCAATCATCAGTATAGTGTTTATGATACAAGCTGATGATTTTTACTGTTGATGGAGTCAATATTCAATGCGACAAGAGCAGGCTAAACTTATTCACCTTCCTGAGCTTAATAGCCTTGCTTATCTGCAAGCTGAATATTTATATCAAACTTTCTCTCGCCATACCCATGAAGGCTTCTGTATTGGTGTAATTGATGATGGCGCACAACAGTTTTATCGCACAGGAAGTGAACATATAGCCCCTAAAGGCGATATCATTATTGTTAATGCAGATGAAGTTCATACCGGCTCCTCTGCGGTTGAATCTGGTTGGGCGTATCAAGCTATTTATCCCACACCAGAATATCTGCAAACATTAACGCGTGATTTACAGCAAGAGCGTGGTTCAACGCCATGGTTTCCTGATGCCGTCATTCACGATCCGGGTTTAAGTCAGCAGCTTTTATTGCTTTTTTCATTATTAGAACAACCCAATAATTTTCTACTTAAAGAGTCTCTGTTACTTTCAACAATGGCAATGTTGATATTGCGTTATAGCAAAACACGAATTCAAGAAAAGCCGTTGAGTGCAATAGGTCAACGCTTGCAATGGGTAAGTGAATTAATGAATGACACACCTGAAAATGAATTTTCACTTAATACCTTAGCCGAGATGGTAAATTTAAGCCCTTGGCATTTTTTACGTCAATTTAAAAAAGAAATTGGCATGACTCCCCACGCTTGGCTTATTCAAGCGCGAATTCGCAAAGCAAGACAATTACTTTCTTTAGGTCATACGCTTTCTGATGTTACACAACTTTGTGGTTTTTCAGATCAAAGCCATTTTCATCGCCATTTTAAAAATGCCATTGGTGTCACGCCGGGTAATTATTTAAAAGGGCTTCGATTGTCATCCTCTTTAAAATCCCCTTTATTGTCATAAAAAATAAATGATAGTAAAAAAATACAGCGTAATAAAAAAACAAAATAGCAATTTTATACAATCCCATTTATCTTTACTGACTGATAATCATTCTCCATAGAATTAATGCATTAGAAGTGAAGACAGGTAAATGGAAAAAATCAAAAATAATAATGAAGATAGGCAAGTAATGTGTACTTTCGGCCTTGGTGCTTTGCATGTTTTGCCTTTATGCCTTGCAGTTATTCCTTGGGGAATATTAGCAGGATCAATGGCAGTTGATGCAGGGTTGAGCTTTGCTCAAAGTGTCGGAATGTCTGCAATTATATTTGCAGGAGCTGCACAACTAGTCACACTAGGATTAGTGGTTTCTGGTGCAGGAATGATGACCATTATTGTTTCTGTCTTTTTTATTACAGCACAACATCTTTTATACGGATTGACCTTACGTCCACATGTTGCCCATTTAAAATGGTATCAACGTATCACGATAGGTTTTTTATTAACGGATGAGCTTTTTGCCGTTTCAGCACAACCAAAAGTAAAACTCACACCCGCTTATATGATAGGTGCGGGATTATGTTTTTATTTAGCGTGGGTGGCTGTCAGTATTGTTGGCATTATTATGGCAAGTCAAGTTTCTGATTTATCTCGTTATCATCTTGATTTTTCTATTGTTGCTACTTTATTAGCGATTGTTATTCCGTTAATAAAAACATTTAGTACGTTAGTCGGCGTTATTGTCTCTTTTTGTCTCTCGATTATTTTTAGTTGGTTGAATATAGAAGGTGGCGTAGTTATTGGTGGATTAACAGGCATGTTTATTGCTGTTTGTGTCGCTAGAGCAAGAGGAGAACAAAAATGACATGGTCGTTATTATTAATTTTGGCACTGGTCATTTTCATGTTGCGTTATTTCTTTCTTGAACCGGCGATCCCCGTCAAATTACCGTCAGTGATCAGACAAGCATTAGGATATTCTGCACCTTGTTTATTAACAGCAATCTGTGCGCCAATCGTGCTGTTAGAAAAAGGAGAATTTAAAGGTTTTTTAGATAATCCTTATCTTTGGGGAACCTTATTATGTGTAGGATTGGCGCTTAAAATACGTAATACCTTAGTGGTGGTTTTACTCACATTAGTGGGTTTTTATTTGCTTAATGCCTTGTTAAATTAAATATCAAGGTGATTTTATCTAACATAATATTTACATTTTAGAATTATCATTTCTGTAATAATATAAGTCGTTATTTTATCAGCCGTCTTTGAACGGCTGATTCTACCTCTCTTTTCTTAATCACCATTCTTTATTCGACTCGTTTCACCTCTCACTTTTAACGTATACCAATTGATATTGTGTTAAAGAAATGTGATCTAAATTGCTTCGGTTTGGTTTTGCTTTTGCTTTTGGTTTTTTGTTTTGAATACCATCGCAGAATCACTGACCTAATCTCCTTATTCTCGTTATCAATGATACGGAGGCACTTTATATGTTTTCAGAAGAACGGCGGCAGGAAATTTACACCATCATCAGGGAACAAAAGAAAGTTAAAGTGGCTCAGCTTGCGGAAAGATTCAGTGTCACATTAGAAACTATCCGCAGTGATTTGAAATACCTTGAAGGAGAAGGGTTGATCAAACGTTGTCATGGTGGCGCCATACTAGGGAAACAAGAAATTAAAAAAATAAGTAAATTTAGTGATAGTTTTGATATTTCATGTTTATTGCACGATTTATTAATCGTGAGAGAACGTAAAGATAGAAAGCCTGAAGGCAAAGTCTGTGTGCTTGGGTCGTTTGTGGTAGATATTATTGCCAATGTCGATTCTTTTCCAAAAGTTGGTGAGTTAATTAACTCTAAAAGTAATTCGATAGGCCCTGGTGGAAAAGGAACAAATCAAGCAATGGCTGCCAGTTTTTCTGATGCGAAAGTGCACTTAATAACGAAAGTGGGTGAAGATCATTTTAGTAAATACGCTTATAAATATTTACAAGAAAGTGGGATTGATTCTTTTACTATTTTTCAAACAGAAATAGAACCAACAGGTAGTTCAATTAGTTATTTAGCTGATAAAACACAAAATAATATTACAGCGACTTATTTAGGTGCGAACAATACATTCTCAGATCAAGAAATTGATATTTCTTTGCCTTATGTAAGTGAAGCTGATGTGTTATTGCTCCAAGGTGAAATTAATATAGAAGCCAATATTAAAGCCGCACTGTTTGCAAAATCAGTTAATAAAACAGTTGTACTTAATGTTGCACCTTATAACGAAAACCTAAAGCAACTTTATTCAAATCTTGATTTTATTACCTTAAATGCGAATCAAGCATCACATTGGGCTGACATTGAAATAAACGATATTAATGACGCTAAACAGGCTATTGACGTTATTTCAGGTGATGAAAACAAGAAAGTCATTATCTATATGGATGAGCTTGGTGTGGTTTATTTTGATGGACGAGCCACATTTCATATACCCCCAATGCCATCGTTGCGAGTGGATACGATGGCAGCCACGGATGCTTTTAATGGCGCATTTGCTTCAAAAATAGCGGCGGGAGGCACAATGCATGAGAGTGTATTATTTGCCAGTGCTTTCCTCTCTGCATTTATAGAACAAAAAGGCGTAACAGCAATGCCTGTGCTTTCTCAAGTTCAGGCTCGCCTTAAATCAAGGCTCGAAGATATTCGACCACACATAATCTGCAATGAGAAAAGGTGCATATAATGAAAAAAACACTTCTGGCATTTACCCTATGCAGTTCCATTTTTACACTTCCGGCTTTTGCTCAATACCCTGAAAAGCCGATTACTATTGTTGTTCCTTGGGCTGCTGGAGGTAATACTGATACAGTTGCACGCCTAGCAGCTAAAGGGCTACAAGAAGAATTGGGCGTGACTGTTAATGTGGTAAATAAAACTGGCGGTAGTGGAGTTGTAGGTCACGATGCGATTAAAAATGCAAAGCCCGATGGTTACACGCTGGGGATTGCAACAGTTGAAATTACCATGATGCATCATCAGGGAATGACGAATTTAACTTATCAAGATTACACACCGATTACACGCCTTGCCGTTATTTATGGTGGATTACAAGTTGGAAAATCTTCGCCATTTAAAAATGCACAGGAAATTATTGATTACGCGAAAACAAATCCGGGCAAGTTAAAAGCATCGGGTAGCGGCTTAAATTCAATCTGGCATCTCAATACGATTGGTATGTTGCGTGCCGCAGGGTTACCTGATAACGCCATTCGCTTTATTCCATCACAAGGTGCAAGTGCTGCATTACAAGAGCTTGCTTCTGGTGGTGTTGATATTGTGACTTCTTCATTAGGTGAAGCGGACAGCATGGTAAAAGCTGGATTAGTGAAACATATGGCAGTTATGTCAAATGAGAAATCGGCTTTTTATCCTGATGTACCGTTATTCAAAGAAGCCACACCTTATAATTGGGATCTGCAAGCGTGGAATATGCTAGTTGCGCCAAAAGGGCTAGATAAAGAAGTACAAGATAAACTCACTGCGGCAATGAAAAAAGTGTATGCCTCTGGTGAATTAGCCGAGTTTGCAAATAAACAAGGTTTTGAAGTTATCGAATTATATGGCGATGATGCCACTCAATTTATGGCCAATGAAGATAAAAAGTTTGGTGAAATTATAAAGAAATAACTGAGGAAACGGCTGAACAACAGCCGTTTTTATGCCTATGCTAAATCGTCATATTATATCGCTAATATTTTGTTGCTTTGGTTTATTTCTTATTGTTTATAGTGCGTATTCATTAGGTGATTTTAGTGAATATGGTGCCGCATTTATGCCTTCCATTATTGGCGGTGGCATGATTATATTTTCATTAATCGATATATTTTCACGTGATCAAGAAAGTGATATTCCATTAGTTTCATGGCATGAAATCAAATTTGTTTTATTAATTATTGGCATTATTCTTTTTTATGTTTTTGCATCAGATTATCTAGGTTTTATTTTAACAGGTTTAATTATTACAGCACCGCTAATGATGAAGTATGCAATAACAAAACCTATATACAGTTTTATTATTTCAGCCAGTGTGGTGTTAGGTGTGTATTACTTATTTACCGCTGTACTGTTAGTACCGCTACCTCAGCTATTTTCATAAATAGAGAACAACAGTATGGATATATTAATTAGCGCCCTTGCTTATATTGATTACACAACAATACTTGTCATTATTGGTGCTTGTTTATTTGGCTTATTTGTTGGTGCAATTCCTGGGTTAACATCAACAATGGCCATCGCATTAATGGTGCCATTTACTTTTTTCCTCGATCCCATACCTGCATTAGCCTTAATGATTTCTGTCGGAGCCTCTTCTATATTTGCAGGCGATATTCCTGGTGCCTTATTAAATATTCCGGGTACGCCAGCATCGGCAGCCTATACCAATGATGCGCACTCTTTAGTTAAAGAGGGCAAAACAAACCGCGTACTGGGCATGTCATTAACAAGCTCTGTCATTGGTGGCGTTATCGGTACGATTATATTAGCGTCCACAGCACCAATTTTAGCTGAGTTTGCTTTAAAATTTAGCTCTTATGAATATATGTGGCTCTCTTTAATTGGGCTTAGCTGCGCAACCATAGTTTCAGGTTCACATATTCGAAAAAGCCTATTAGCGCTGTTCTTTGGTATCGCACTAGCCACTATTGGTTACGATGAGTTTACCGGACAAGCTCGCTTTACTTTTGGTGAAGTCTCTTTAATGCAAGGAGTAAGCTTTATTCCAGCAATGATAGGATTATTTGCAATTTCGGGTGCAATTAAATATTACGTTGAACGTTGGAAAAAAAAGCAAATTACGCTAAACGAAGCGAATGCCGAAAATAACTCTTACAATATTTTTAAAGGGGTTGGTGGCGTTGTTCGCCAACGTAAAGGCGGTATTTTCCGTAGCGGAATAATAGGAACATTAATTGGTGCTTTACCGGGTGCTGGCGCCGATATTGCGGCATGGATCTCGTATGCTGTTTCAAAGAAGCTCTCTAAAAAACCAGAGAAATATGGTCATGGCTCTGAGGAAGGTATTGTTGATGCTTCAGCGAGCAATAATGCAAGCTTAGCAGGAAGTTGGATACCTTCTTTAGTCTTTGGTATTCCGGGCGATTCTGCGGCTGCAATTATTATTGGTGTATTGTATATGAAAGATATGCAACCAGGGCCAACACTGTTTTTATTCAATCCTGATAAGTTATATGCCGTTTTTATTATTTTCTTTATCGCTAACCTAATTTTATTACCGATTGCTTTTATTGTTGTCAATTTATTGAAAAAGATTGTTGCTATTGATAATGCGATTATCTATCCAGCAATTATCTTATTTAGTCTTGTCGGCTCTTATGCAATCACAAATACGATGTCTTCTATTGTTGTTATGTTGGTAATGGGCGTTATCGGCTATTTCCTTCAAGAACGAAAATTCCCAATATCACCGATTATTTTGGGCATGATCTTAGGGCCAATGTTAGAAAAGAATTTACTCTCATCATTAATGAAATCTGATGGTGACTTAATTAATTTCGTTAACAGACCTATTTCGATGGTATTAGCAAGTGTATTTCTACTCATTGTAGTAATGCAAATTAGAGGTGCATTTAAAGCTAAATAAAATAACCTATTTAATACTCATATTTATTATTAAACATTTAATCATAGAGAGATACTTTTTTAAGTATCAGGGAAAACTCACCTTAAATAAAGTCAGTTTATTTAAGGTGTCAGAAATCAGCAGATAAATAAAAATATCGGGTGATCACATGAAAAAAATATTAAATAAGCCAGAAAATTATGTCAATGAAACATTAGCAGGTTTATGCCTTGCTCATAGTGATATTTATCGCCAACCACAGTCAAGATTGATTACTCGTTCGAAAAAAACAGATAAGCCCAAAGTGGGGATTGTAACTGGCGGTGGTTCAGGTCACTTACCTGTATTTACCGGATATGTCGGTGAAGGGTTACTCGATGCTGCCGCTGTAGGTGATGTTTTTGCTTCGCCTTCAGCAGATTTAATGGCCGATGCCATTCGTGAAGCCAACAATGGCTTAGGTGTATTGCTACTTTATGGTAATTACGGTGGCGATATTATGAATTTTGATATGGCGACTGAAACGGTTGATTTTGAAGATGATATTCGTTGTACAACTGTTTTAGCCGCTGATGATGTGGCTTCAGCAAAACCAGAAGAAGCGCACAAACGCCGTGGTGTTGCTGGGATGATCTATGGTTTTAAAATGGCAGGAGCAAAAGCAGAAGAAGGTGCAACGCTTGATGAAGTTACGCGTATTGCTCAAAAAACCATGGAAAACACCCGAACTATTGGCTGTGCGTTGACATCTTGTACCTTACCCGCAGTAGGCCATCCTACTTTTGAAATTGGTGAAGATGAAATGGAAATGGGGATGGGCATTCACGGTGAGCCAGGAATTTGGCGTGATAAATTACGTAGTGCAGATGATATTGCACAAGAGATGTTTGAACGTCTACAAACGGAATTATCATTAAAAGCAGGGGATAAAGTCTCTGTATTAGTTAACTCTTTAGGCGCAACGCCATTAGAAGAGCTTTATATTCTGTACAATAAAATTGCACAACTGATCAATAAAACAGGTGCAACCATTGTGCACCCATTGGTCGGCCGTTATGCCACATCTATGGAAATGACAGGTGCAAGCTTAACATTGTGCAAGTTAGATGAGGAGCTAGAAGCCTTGATGAATGCACCGGCTCATTGTGCATTCTGGAGGGTATAACGATGAATATTACACTTGAAATGCTCAAACAAGCGGTTGTGCGTATCGCCATCGCTTGTGAGCAATCTCAACCAATGCTTTGTGAAGCAGATAGCCGCCTAGGTGATGGGGATTTGGGGATCACCATGCAAAAAGGCTGGCGGCAAATTGCCGACGATTCACATGATTGGCCTGATGATCTCAGCAAAGCATTTTTTCAATGCAGTAAATCATTACAAAAAGCCTGTGCTTCTTCTTTTGGTACATTGCAAGCAACAGCTTTTATGGCCATGGCAAAATATTGCAAAGAAAACCAACTTCAAGAAATATCGCCCTCCGACATTTCACCGCTATTAACCGTTGCCTATCAAAGCATGATGGCGAGAGGAAAAGGGGAATTAGGGCAAAAATCTGTACTCGATATTCTTTACCATTTATCTGAAGCGTTAAAACCCATTTTAGCTATCGATAATCTAAAAGCAGTAGCCTTACAAAGCATCGATAGTACGCTTAATGAATACCGCCAAAAACCTAATTTATTAGGTCGAGCTCGTATGTTCCCAGAAAAATCTATTGGTTTAGATGATCCGGGTATGTTGGCAATTAAAGTTATTGTTGAAGCAATCTGATTTAATAAAGGTCTTTATATGAAAAAATTATTTGGCGTTACAGTGGCAATGGTTACTCCGTTTGATTTGAACGATCAAGTGGATATTAAAGCGTTATCTGCATTAACTGAAATGTTAGTAACCAAGGGTGTTGATTGCCTTTATCCTTGTGGTACAACAGGTGAGATGTTGCGTTTATCCGCGTTAGAACGTAAAAATGTTGCAAAAACCGTTGTCGAAACGGCGAATAAACGTTTACCTGTCTTTATTCATGTTGGTGCAATGACATTAAATGAAACCATTGAATTAGCCAAACATGCTGTTGAAGTTGGTGCTGATGGTATTGGTGTGGTGACACCACAATTTTTTAGTGCAACAGACAGAGAATTAGAAAATTATTTTGTAACAGTAGCAAACAGCGTACCGGATAATTTCCCTGTTTATCTGTATAACATTCCCCAATGTGCTGCAAATAATATAAAGCCTGAATTAGCGGCAAAAGTACAACAACAGTGTAAAAATGTAATTGGTATTAAATACAGTTTTGCTGATAACAATACAACATTAAGTTATCTTGCGGTTGCAGAAGGTTTTTCAGTTCTTCACGGCTACGACAAATTATTCTTAGGGTTATTAGATGCAGGTTGTGATGGTACAGTTTCAGGTTGTGCTTGTGTGTTCCCTGAGCCATTTGTGAATATGTATAAAGCCTATATTGCAGGTAACTATCAAGAAGCGAAACATTGGCAACAATTTTGTGTGAAATTTAGTGATGCACTTAAGTCTGGTGCGAATATGGCAATATTTAAATCAGCATTAACTATGCGTGGTTTAGATGGTGGTCATATGCGTTTGCCACAACTGGATTTATTGTCTGATGAAAATCAACAACTAAAAGAAAATCTAACTCAATTATGTAAAGAAGCAGGTATCACTTTTTCACTTAATTAAACAGTGATCAAATAAACGCCCCCGTTATTTTAATTGATTGGGGTTGTATGTTGATCCTTTCAAGCAGTATAGGCTTTTCTATACTGCTTTTTTAATATTAGGACATACATAAGGGGCAATGGTTTATTGTGCTAAAAAGTGACCATATTGCGCGATATCGACATTACCGCCACTGATAATAATACCGATTTTTTTACCTTTAAATTTATCACCAAATTGACGCGCTGCGGCTAAACTTAAACAACCCGTTGGCTCTACAATTATTTTCATTCGCTGGGCGTAAAACTGCATAGCCGAAATTAACTCTTCATCTGTTGCAGTTAAAATATCGTCCACATTATTACGAATAATCTCAAAAGTATAATTGCCTAGATGCTGAGTTTGCGCGCCATCTGCAATTGTTTTCGGGGTATCAATATGAATGATTTCGCCTTTGCGTAATGATTGTTGTCCGTCATTTCCAGCTAAAGGCTCAACACCGTATATTTTACATTGCGGTGAGAGGGCTTTGGTTGATAATAAAGAGCCAGAAAGTAATCCACCACCACCTAATGGAACAAATAGCATATCTAATTCACCCACTTCATCGAATAGCTCTTTGGCAGCAGTACCTTGCCCCGCAATAATATGAGGGTGATCGTAAGGTGGAATTAATGTTAAGCCTTCTTTTTGTGCTAATTGTTGCCCAATTTCTTCGCGATCTTCTGTATAACGATTATAAGTGATCACACGACCACCATAGCCTTTTGTTGCTTCCATTTTTGCCTTTGGTGCATCTTCAGGCATGATAATTGTTGCAGGAATACCTAATAGCTTTGCCGATAAGGCAATTGCCTGAGCATGATTACCTGATGAAAAAGTCACAACACCATTTTTACATTGTTGATCATTAAATTGAGATAACGCATTCATCGCACCACGGAATTTAAATGCTCCCATTCGTTGAAAGTTTTCACACTTAAAATAAAACTGTGCTCCTGTTAGCTCATTAATCGTGCGAGAGGTTAAAACAGGTGTTTTATTAAGATAAGGCAGAATGCGTTGATGGGCTTCTGCAACATCTTTATAGGTAGGAATAGACAACTTATTCATAAGATTGCTCCTTGATCACCACGGCTTCAATTTCAATTTTGCTCCCAAAATGGAGCTCTTTTACACCTGCGACTAATCTTGCTGGTCTGTGCTCACCAATCCATTTTGCGTATAGTTCATTAACAATAGGCCACTCGTTAATATCTGTCACATAGACTTTAACTTGAGCAATATCGGTTTTCTTTGCATTAATTCCGAGAAGACAAGCATTTAAGTTTTCAAGCACTTGTGTAATTTGAACTTCAACGGGCTTGTCTGCCAATGGATTACCTTGTTTATCTAAGGGTAATAACCCAGAAATAAACGACATATTGTTTGCAGTCACAACATGAGAGTAATGCCCACCAGGGGATGAGAGGGCATCAATATTTTGTAGTGTAAGATGTGAGGTCATTGCGGTTTCTTATTTCACTTAAGTTAGATAAAATGTATATCTATTTATACGCAATGTCTAAAACTAGATCAATAGTTTAATTTTTACAGAAAGCGAGTGTAAATACAGGATAAAAAGAAAAACCACCTAATTCACTTTTAGGAACACCGAATTTTCGTTGCGCTATTTCTTTAATTGCTTCTTTTATTTCAGAAAAATTAACTTTATTTTCATTTCCTGATAAAAAATTGTAGATATTTCCAGCCAATAAACAATAGACTTCATATTTTAAATATGAGTTATCAGAAATTCCCAAATCATCTATTGCTTTTACTACTTCAGGAATATCTTGTAATTGCTGGATCAGTGTACTTTGAGCAACGTTACTATCTAGTTCTAGATTAAATTCATGAGATATTAAAGAAAATAAACATTGCTTAGTCTCTTTATCCACAATAATCTTTTCATTACGATATAAATTGTCAATTGTCCGATTAATTATTGAAGAAGGGAGAACTTTCTTTTCATTTATCCACCAATCTAAAATATTGTCATCTACTTTTTTATAGGCTTCATTTAATAAACTTGTTGATTTTTCTGGGTTTTTTATATCGACCCTGTAAGAGGATATTTCTTCTGGTGTATATAGATCTCGTATTTTTGATATTAATTTTTTACTGAGATCCGCAATGTCTACAGTGATCTCTTTTCTTTTATTATTATCACATATGGAGATATCTAAATAGGTGTTTTTAATATTTTTTATATTATTTAAAAAATTCCCATAATTATTTAATGGTTCTTTGTTAAAAACAACATTAGAATTATTATTTAAAATTGCAGGTTTTGAAAAAATATTTGTCATAAAAACTCCTTTTATCGTTAAAAGGTATTTTGACAGAATAAAAAATAGGATCTTTCATAAATAAAACCAATGTTTTAATAAAAAAGAGGCGAAAATATATCACCTCTTTTGTGTTTTATATGACATTAAAAATAAGGATTAATAAGAACAACGCGTTATTTTCCATGCCGTATAAATCGCCATTAACGGTGCTAATGCTAAAAATAAGAATAGAGCAGATGCAGAAGAAGAAAGCCCTTCAGGAGTACCACTATTAAAACCATTCAAGTTAACTATCATACCTGCAAATGCAGAGCCTAATGCGGTTGCAAACAGTTGTACGGTTGTAATTGAAGCGCCTGCAATATCTTTATCTTGCGTGGAAGCAGCTTGCAATATACGAGTTAATAAATGAGGCCAACCAAAACCAATACCATAACCCACCAAGAACAACGCAAATAAAATAATAAAAAGACTAACCGCGTTTTCTGATTGCAGTAGTGGGTTTGGAATAACAAAAGCCAACACCAGCAAACCGATAAAAACAATAATAGGGCCACTTAAAATACTAAAACGCATTTTAGCACCTTGCCAACTTGCGCTAATTACTTCAGCAACTGTCCAACCTAATGCCATTAATGCACTCATATAACCTGAAGCTAAAGGTGTTTGCATATGTAAGCTTTGTAGATAATAAGGGACAAAGATCTCACAAGTCATACCAATAGCTAATAACGAAATAGTTAAATACAAAAGTGCATGTAAAGAGAGACCTTTAAACGTATTAGTGGGTAGCAATCGAACAGCAAGGCGTTTCTCACAAAAAATAAGCACACCAATTAAACCAAACACAACCACGATACTCAGTAAATTAATGGTAAGTGAGGAAGAAAGACTACCCGATGAAATAAGCAGAACGGCAACTGTTAAAATTATTAACTGAAGATAAGGCAAGCTTTGTGATGTTGATTTTGGAGCGTCATTGTCATTCTTGGGTAAGATAAACCACAGATAAATTCCATAAAAAAGCATGATAGGTAGCATAATACCAAAGGCATAACGCCAAGCATCTAATTGAGCAAAAATACCGCCAATAGCAGGGCCAATTAATGTAGCAACACCCCACATACCTGAAATTAATGCCATTGCTCTTGGCCATAATGCTTGATCGTAAACGATATTTACCATGGCGTAAGAAAGGGCAAATAAAAGCCCACCACCAAGGCCCTGAACAAATCGACCAATTAGCATCACTTCCATTTTAGGTGCAACTGCACACAACAAACTACCAATAAAAAATAATACTGTACTGGCTAAATAGGCACCTTTAGCGCCCAACAAATTGAGCAAACGAGCAGATAATACTGAGCCAATAATTGAAGCTGCTACAAATAGCGTGGTATTCCATGCATATAATCCCATTCCACCAATATCAGTTACAACAGAAGGCAAAATAGTGGTTGCCATTAAAATATTAATCGCGTGGATCACGACACCAAAAGAGAGGGCAAAGGAAATTGCACCATTCCGTCCTGAAAAGAGATCACGCCATTGGCTATTATTATTTGGGTGCATTAGAAAAAATATCCTTCTTTTATTGCTATTACGACATAGCTTCGTTAAATTACCAAGGTAAAACTTGGATAAATAAATACTGAGACGCTTAATATGTCAAGAAAAAACTTGGAATATAATTATCCTGCTCAACGTACTGTTGGCGATAAAATTCTATTTTTAATTAAAAAACATGGGCCTATGCAAGCAAATGAGATTGGGCAACGTCTTGGTACAAGTGGTGAAGCCGCAAGACAACAATTTGTAAAACTTGCTAATGCAGGACTTGTTGAAGCGATAACTGAACCAAAAGGTGTTGGAAGACCTATTCAATATTGGCATTTAACCGAATTAGGACAGAAACAATTTCCTGATACACATGCTGAATTAACCGCTCAGATTTTACTGACTATTCGTGAAGAATTGGGTGAAAGTGCTATCGAAAAAATTATTTTAGCACGAAAGAAACAGAGTTATCAGCGCTACACACAAGCAATAAAAGATTCAGATGAACTCACAGACCGTTTAGATATTTTAGCCACACTGCGTAGCCAAGAGGGCTATATGGCACACTGGGAGCAAGTAAAAGATAACGAGTATCTTTTTATTGAAGATCATTGCCCAATTTGTGCAGCAGCTAAAGTGTGCCAAGGTTTTTGTAATACAGAGAAAGAGCTATTTTCTGAAACACTAGGGGTAGAACTACAACGTGTTGAATATATCTTAGAAGGCGCAAGACGTTGTGCCTACCGTATTAAAATCTAATTTTATTAAACCGCTTAACCAATAAAAGCAAAAACCGCGCAATAAAGCGCGGTTACTGTTCTGTCCTTAGAAATTTAGCTTAATTTTTACAATGTAATCGCAGAAGCTTTCCAAATTCGTTGCATATATTCTGTTACCGCGCGATCCGCAGAGAAATAGCCCATTTGGCAGATATTTAACGCGGATTTTTTCAACCAAGCATCTTCATCTTGATAAAGCACATCAACATTATCTTGCGTATCAACATAACTACGATAATCGGCTAATACCTGATAATGATCACCAAATTCAATTAAGCTATCGAAAATTGATTTGTATTTATCAGGATAAGTTGGATTAAAGAAACCATTAGCGATTTGATTAAGCGCAGTGTGTAATTCGATATCTTCATCGTAATAACGACGAGGGGAATAACGCTGTCTTAACTCTGCCACTTCTTGTGCATTGTGACCAAAGATAAACATATTATCAAAACCAACATGCTCACCAATTTCAATATTAGCACCGTCAAGTGTACCGATAGTTAATGCGCCATTTAGGGCAAATTTCATATTCCCTGTACCAGAAGCTTCTGTTCCTGCTAATGATATTTGCTCAGATAAATCTGCAGCTGGAATAATGTGTTGCGCTAAGCTTACGCCGTAATTAGGAATAAAGATCACTTTTAGTTTGTCTTTAATTCGCTCGTCATTATTAATCTTATTGGCAATATCGTTGATAAGATTGATAATTTTCTTCGCATTATAATAAGCTGATGCAGCCTTACCTCCAAAAATAAATACGCGAGGTACCCAGTTTTTCTCTGGATTTTCTAAAATGCGATTATAACGAGTGATAATGCCTAACACATTGAGAAGTTGGCGTTTATATTCATGAATACGCTTGATTTGCACATCAAACAGCGCATCAGGGTTAATATCAATATTTAAATCTTCCTTAATGATTTGCGCAAGATTTTGTTTATTGATACGTTTTGAATCTTTTAATTGGCGCAAGAAATTTTTATCTTTCACCAATGGCATTAACTCACCCAACTGCTCTAAATTGGTTCGCCAATTAGTACCAATATGGCTATCAATTGCTTGAGAGAGAGATGGATTTGCTAATGCCAGCCAACGACGTGGTGTGATCCCATTGGTAATATTGCAGAATTTCTTAGGATAGATCATCGCAAAATCAGCAAATAAAGATTGCACCATTAATTGGCTATGAAGCTCAGAAACACCATTAACCTGATGACTAATAATAACCGCTAACCATGCCATACGAACATTACGGCCATTTTCTTCATCAATAATAGAAACACGACGTAATAAGTCGTTATCGTTAGGGAATTGCTCTCTAACTTGTTTCAAAAATTTATCATTGATTTGGAAAATGATTTGTAAATGACGAGGAAGCGAACGACCAAGCATATCAACAGGCCAAGTCTCTAATGCTTCACCCATTAATGTATGGTTGGTGTATGAGAATATATGAATAGTTTGTTCCCATGCTTCATCCCAACTAAATCCATGATTATCAATTAGCTGACGCATTAGTTCAGGAATAGCAAGAACAGGGTGAGTGTCATTAAGATGAATTGCAATAAAATCTTTTAGATTATCAAAGCGTTGATGCAAATGATAATGACGTTGCAAAATATCTTGAACAGAAGCACTTACTAAGAAATATTCTTGTTGTAAACGCAATATTTTACCTGATGTTGTTGAATCATCAGGATAAAGAATACGAGAAATATTTTCAGAGCGATCTTTAGCCTCTGTTGCCTCTAAATATTCACCTTTATTAAATTTACCTAAGTTAAACGCCACATTTGATTTAGCTGACCATAAACGAATGGTATCTGTCGCTTGTGTGTTATAACCCGGAACAATAGAGTCATAAGGTTGTGCCATTACGTTGAAAGTATCAACCCAATAATTTTTCTCACCTTCTTGCTGTAAACGTCCGCCAAAATCTACTTCAAATTGCAGATCATGACGAGGGAATTCCCAAGGGTTACCTTTTTCAAGCCAGTTATCCGCAACTTCATGTTGTTCGCCATTCTGAATTTGTTGGCGGAACATTCCGTATTCATAACGAATACCATAACCCGTAACGGGATAACCTAATGTGGCACAAGAATCAAGGAAACAAGCAGCCAAACGACCTAAACCACCATTACCTAAACCAGGATCGGGCTCAAGTTCGATTTGTTTTTCAAGATCAAGACCTAACTCTTTTAAAGCCTCTTTAACTTCGTGATAAACACCTAAAGAGAGCATGGCATTGGTTAAAAAACGCCCCATAAGAAATTCCATCGAAATGTAATAAACCTGTTTTACTTTCGGTGAAAGCTCTGCTTTGGTTGATTTTAACCAGCGTTCAACTAAACGGTCTCTAATGGCATAAGAGGTTGCATTTAACCAATCTGTTGGTGTTGCATATTTTGGCGACGTACCAACAATAAACATTAGTTTATAAACAATAGAACGTTTTAATGATTCAATATCCTTATCAGGTGATAAATAATCAAACTCACATAAATTTTTCATTATAAATCTCTTTTTGTTATCCACTGGCTCGAATAGACCTCATATCTATAAATGTTGATACAGTGTCGCATACGTTTTTGCAGCGGTTTCCCAACTAAAAATAGTTTGATTCATGCCATCAGTTTGAGCTTGTTGCCACTGTTTAGGCATACTCCATAAGGTAAAAGCACGATTAATAGCCTGACGCAAAGAGTCAGTTGTCGCTTCATAGAAAACAAAACCTGTAGCTTGGTGATGCGCTAAATTTTCTAATGAACAATCATTAACCGTATCGGCTAATCCGCCCGTGTATCTCACTAAAGGTAGGGCTCCATATTTCAAGCCATATAACTGAGTTAATCCACAAGGTTCAAAACGACTAGGCACCATAATCACATCAGCACCGGCGACAACTTGGTGTGAAAAACTTTCGTCATAACCAATATGAACCGCTACATTTTGAGGATACTGTTGTTGTGCGTGTAAAAATGCCGCTTCAAGGTGACTATCGCCAGTACCTAATAAAACAAACTGACCACCTTGTTCAACGATATTAGGAAGCGTTTCAATAACTAAATCGAGCCCTTTTTGCGAAGTTAAACGACTGACAGCCGCAAAAAGAGGAGCATTATTTTTGACAGGTAAACCACATTTTTTCTGTAATGCAGTTTTGTTTTCTAAACGCTTATTCAGGTTTTTAACATCATAACGACGTGTAATTAAGCTATCTTTTGCAGGATCCCAAACCGCCTCATCAACGCCATTTAAGATGCCACTTAATCGCTGTTCATAAGCACGTTGACGCAATAACCCCTCTAAACCGTAGCCAAATTCTTGAGTGGTTATCTCTTTGGCATAAGTTGGGCTGACTGTCGTAATGTGGTTAGCATAAAAAAGACCTGCTTTTAGGAATGAAATTTGTCCGTAATATTCCAGTCCATTAATTGAAAAACTGTAATCAGGTAATTCAAGTTGATGCAGATGATAAGGTGAGAATTCACCTTTATAAGCCAGATTATGAACAGTAAAAACAGATTTTGCTGAATAATGTTTAAATGCTAAATAGGCACAAGCAAGTCCTGCATGCCAATCATGGGCGTGAACAATATCAGCTCGCCATAAAGGATCTAATCCCGCTGATAATTCGCTTGCCACCCAACCTAATAAAGCAAAACGAAAGACATTATCACCATAAGGATGTTGATGTTGATCGTGATAAGGACTACCAGTACGTTGATAAAGATGAGGTGCATCAATAAGATAAATATCAACACCTTGGTATTGGCCATAAAGCAGAGAAATATTACCTGCAAAGGTATCGATATTAGTCACTAATTTGAGATCGGGGATATTATCTTTGATAGCAGGAAACGCGGGTATAACAACCCGTGCATCTAAGCCTATTTTTTTCTGAGCTAAAGGCAAAGAGCCCATAACATCAGCTAATCCCCCTGTTTTTAGCAGGGGGAATAGTTCAGAACAACAGTGAAGGACATTCACGAAAATGCCTCCTCATTTTGAGGTTTTTTTTCTGCAGTTGTTTCAGTTGGATTTTCTTTTTCATTAAGTGCGAGTTGCTCAAGCATTTCTCTTGTTACAAGCACAATACCTTCTTCAGTACGGTGGAAACGTGCCGCATCTTCTTCGGCATTCATCCCAATAACAGTACCTTCTGGAATAGTACAGCTACGCTCAATAATGCAGCGTTTTAAGTAGCAATGATGGCTCACAGTCACATCAGGTAAAATCACGGAATCTTCGATATGGCAGAAAGATTCAACGCGAACTAATGGGAATAGGATAGATGAATAGAGTGTTGATCCATTGATAATACAACCGTCAGCAATCAAGGAGTTCATCATTTGTCCATGTTCACCATGATTATCTTGGACAAATTTAGCTGGCGGTAACGGAGTCATAAAGGTACGGATTGGCCAATCTTTCGCATACATATCAAGCTCTGGTGTTACAGAGGCTAAGTCGAGGTTAGCAGACCAATATGCTTCAATAGTTCCTACATCGCGCCAGTATGGTGGTACTGAAGGATCTGAACTGACACAAGAGAGTTCAAATGGGTGAGCAAGAACATCGCCACGTTCAGTAATTTTAGGAATGATATCTTGGCCAAAGTCATGGTGTGAATTTGGATCACGGCTATCTTCTTCTAATAAATCAAAGAGGTAATCTCTATCAACCACATAAATACCCATACTTGCTAATGAATGTTCAGGATCATCAGGAATACAAGGTGGGTTTGATGGTTTTTCTAAGAAATTGAGTACTCGACGATTTTCATCGATATCCATAATACCAAATTGGAATGCATCTTCTTTAGGAACACGAATACAAGCCACTGTGAATTTTGATTTATTTTCAACGTGATCAAGTAATAAACGGGCGTAGTTCATTTTATAAATATGATCGCCAGCTAAAATAACGACATATTTTGCTTTGTAGCTACGAAGAATATCGAGGTTTTGATAGATAGCATCAGCGGTACCCATATACCAATGTTCGGTATTACAACGTTGCTGAGCCGGTAATAAATCAACAAACTCATTCATATCTTCGTTGAAGAATGACCAACCACGCTGAATATGTTGAACTAAAGAGTGTGACTGATATTGGGTAATTACACCAATACGACGGATCCCTGAGTTAAGACAGTTTGATAGCGTAAAGTCGATAATTCGAAATTTCCCACCAAAGAAAACCGCCGGTTTAGCACGTTTTGAAGTCAATGCTTTTAAGCGTGTACCACGACCTCCCGCTAAAACGAGTGCAATTGCCTCTTTAGGAAGTTGTTGTGCCAACATTAATTTTTGGCCTTGTTCTGTTGTCATCATAGTTATAGCACTCCAATCAAATTACTTAACTTGGGAGGAAATAATGGGTAATTTTTCAGTAGAAGACTGAGTATAAAAAACGCTATTTCGCCAAAGGGTGATACTGTTAGGTTGTACTTCACAATGCTGAGATTGTGTTGGGTGACAATCAGGCCAGCTAGCCGTATCAAGCAAGCAAGACCAAGACCCTTCAGGTAAAGAAAAAATGGCGCTGTTTCTTAATGGGTTAAACATTAAGATCCATTGTTGCGCTAAAAGAAGTTGTAATGGTGAGGGGGGAAGTTGTTGCCAATCTTCATGACTCATAGGTTGAGCATTCTGATTGAACCAAATGACATTTTGGTTATCTTCTTCCCACCATTTAAGCGAACTTAAAGGTGTAATTTGGTGACGTAATTCAATAAGGTGGCGGATGTAATCAGTTAAGTTGTAAGGCTGTTGAAACCATTTGATCCAACTGACTTTATTATCCTGACAATAAGCGTTGTTATTACCATATTGCGTATTACCCACTTCATCACCGGCGAGTAAATGAGGTGTTCCTCTAGAAAGCAGTAGCGTTGCCAGCATGTTCCTTATTGCAAGCAATCTGTATTGATTTATTTTTTCGTCAACTATCAAACCTTCTTCACCAAAATTCACACTGTAATTGGTGTTATGTCCATCTAGGTTTGATTCTCCATTTTCCTCGTTATGTTTATTCTGATAACTCACTAAATCCCGTAGTGTAAAGCCGTCGTGGCTAGTTATCATATTGACGCTAGAATAGGGGGGTCTGCCATTTTTGTGATACAGCTTTGCTGAGCCTGTAATATTGTCTGCAAATGTCGCAATAGAGACATCACGCCATAACCAAAAACGACGAATAACATCACGATAACTATCATTCCATTCTGTAAATGGAACAGGAAAATTACCGACTTGATAACCATCAGAGCCTAAGTCCCAAGGCTCTGCAATAAGTTTAATGCGTGACAATAGCGGATCTTGTCGAATAGCCGTCAATAGAGGTGATTGAGTATCAAAATAGGGAACCCGGCCAAGACTTGTCGCCAAATCAAAACGAAAACCATCAATATGAAATTCTGTCACCCAATAACGCAGGCAATCCATAACCCACTGCACCGTTTCTGGGCGACTTAAGTTGAGCGTATTACCACAACCCGTCCAATTTTGAGCTTTGTTTTCGTCGTTTAGCCAATAATAGCTTTGGTTATCAATACCACGTTGCGAAACAATATAGCCTTCGAATTGATCACTTAATTCCGCAGTATGGTTAAATACCACATCTAAAATTACTTCAATATTGGCTTTATGTAGGCATCTTACGGCTTCTCGAAATTCATCAATAATATTGCGACCTGAATTAGAATAATACTGAGTAGATAAAGCGAAAGGCGCTAATACGTTATAACCCCAATAGTTTTTTAAACCGATTTTATGAAGATGTGGCTCTGTTAAATGATATTGAACAGGCAATAATTCTAATGCCGTAATACCTAATTTTTTCAGATGTGAAATAAAAGCAGGGTGTCCTAATGCTGCATAAGTGCCCCGCAATTTCTCAGGTATTTCAGGATGCAGTATTGTCAGTCCTTTTACATGTCCTTCGTAAATAATGGTTTCTGACCACGGTGTATTTAAACGCTGATAAGTGCCTTTTTCTTTATAAGAATGACAAAAACAGCCACTATCATCTGTGATAACTGCTTTAGGTGTAATCGCACTATCATCATGCTCTAATGCATTAAAAACAGGGGAGGTGTAAGGTAATGTATTATCAACAATACCCGTCACCTGTTTTGCATAAGGATCTAATAATAGTTGCTGAGGTTGATAGAATAATCCTTGCTCTGGATCCCATTCACCTTCTACACGATAACCATAATGTAAACCTGGCCCTGCTCCGGGCAAATACCCATGCCAAATTGAGCCAGTTTTACCCGGTAATGGGTAGCGGATCTCTTTGCCTGCTTTATCAAACAGGCAAAGAATGACTTTAGTGGCATTTTCACTAAAGAGTGTAAAATTTACTCCATAGCCATCATAATGACTGCCCATAGGAAAAGGGCGACCATAGTCTAAAGACATATTAATCCTTCAATCTTAAATACAGCGTCGCAAGTGGGGGTAATGACAATGACAAAGAGTGAGGCTTGCCATTAAATGCACTTGCAGTTGTCTCTATTTCACCTAAATTTCCTACATTACTGCCGTTATAAAATTCAGAATCACTGTTGAGAATTTCTTGATAAGCACCGGCTTTATTTACACCGACAACGTAGTTGTGATGAACAACTGGAGTGAAATTACTGATAACAATAATTTCATTGCCTTGTGCATCTTTACGGCAAAAAGCAAAGACGGAGTTATCGTGATCATCAACGGTAAGCCACTCAAAGCCTTCACGTTCAAAATCACATTCATAAAGCGGGGCATTAGCTTGATAGGAAAGATTCAAATCTCGTACAAAGTGTTGAACACCTTGGTGCGGACTATTTGGCTCTTCAAGAAGATGCCAATCTAAGCTACTGTCGTGGTTCCATTCACGCCATTGTGCAAATTCACATCCCATAAATAGCAGTTTTTTGCCGGGATAAGCCCACATAAAGCCAAGATATGCACGTAAGTTGGCAAATTTTTGCCAATCATCGCCCACCATGCGACCAATTAACGAACCTTTACCATGCACAAATTCATCGTGAGAGAGAGGCAGAACAAAGTTTTCGTTATAGGCATAGAGCATGCCAAAGGTCATTTGGTTGTGATGATATTTACGATAGATAGGATCACGTTGCATATAAGCTAACGTGTCATGCATCCAACCCATATTCCATTTGTAATTAAAACCTAAACCACCATCATCAGGCGGTAATGTCACACCTGGAAAATCGGTAGACTCTTCTGCAATTGTGATAGTACCAGGGCAAGTTGTACCCAGTAATTTATTGGTATAACGAATAAAATCAATGGCTTCTAAATTCTCACGTCCACCATGCTTATTTGGGATCCATTCGCCTTCTTTTCGGCTGTAATCACGATAAAGCATTGAAGCAACAGCATCGAAACGGAAACCATCAAGCGCAAAATGCTCATGCCAATACAATAAATTACCAGAAAGGTAATTCAGTACTTCATTGCGCCCATAGTTATAAATCAAAGTATTCCAATCAGGATGAAAGCCTTCACGTCTATCTGCATATTCATAGAGTGATGTGCCATCAAAATTACGTAAACCGTAATCATCCTCAGGGAAATGACCAGGAACCCAATCTAATATGACTTTAATTTCTGCTTGATGCGCCGCTTCAATAAAGTCACGGAAATCCATAGGAGAGCCAAAGCGACGAGTTGGTGAATATAACCCTAACGGTTGATATCCCCATGAGCCATCAAAAGGATGCTCATTAATAGGGAGCAACTCAATATGAGTAAAGCCCATCTCTTTAACATATGGAATTAACTGTTCAGCTAATTCGCGGTAACTTAACCAGCTTTGATCGTCAGTATGTCTACGCCATGAACCTAGATGAACTTCATAAATAGACATAGGTGCATTGCGTTGATTCGCTTGCTGACGCGATAGTGGCATCGGTTTGATTGGGGGTAATGTATTGATAATTGACGCAGTTTCAGGGCGTATTTGTGTTTCAAAAGCATAAGGATCAGCTTTTAATCGACGTTCACCATTCGCATCAAGAATAGAATATTTATAGCAATCACCAAGATGAGCCTGTGGAAGGAAAAGCTCCCATATTCCACTTTCACGACGTAATCGCATTGGAAAACGTCTTTCATCCCAGAATGAAAAATCGCCTACAACGCTTACACTTTTTGCGTTGGGTGCCCATACAGCAAAAGTAATACCATCAATATCCCCCAGTTTTGTAGGGTGCGCTCCTAAACATTGGTAAGGGCGGGAGTGATGGCCTTGTGCTAAAAACCAAATATCCATTTCTTGCAATAAAATGCCAAATTGATAGGGATCATCAACGACACCTTGTACATTTTCCCACGTTACATTTAAACAGTAACTAAAACGACGTTTACGTCGAGGAATAGCGCCACAGAAAAAACCACTAGGATGCTTACGCTCTAGTGTTGCTACATTTCGACCGTTTTTTCTATCAATGACACTGACTGCAACTGCATCTGGTAAAAAAGCACGAACCTCTAAACCTGCCAACGTTTCATGCATACCAAGAAGTGCAAAAGGATCAGACTCATACCCATTAATTAGTTTTTCTATTGCTTTTTTTGTCACAGCTACAGACATCTTATCGTCCTTCGTTGTCAGCAAATAAATTAATAAATTTTATATATAAATATCAGCATAGAACGTTAATTTAAGTTAAACAATAAGTGTTTATAACAGATTATTTAAAATCAAAATAATTTTTATAAGTTAATGTACTTATTTTTTAATTTTAATTAATTGAATTTAAATGGGTTTGCTGGATAACACAGGGGAAGATCGCGAATTATTAAAACAGCACGATTAGTGTTTTTACTTGTTCACAAAAAGAAGGCTAACATTAGATATTTTTAATTAAATAACTAACAATTAGTTTTAAAAAGTGTAATTAATAAGATTAGAATCGCTATTTTTATGAAAAATAATCACTTATTTCATTAGTAAAATTAACTTTTCTGTTGGGTAAGCCATTGTTCAAAATCAAGATGTGTTTTGGTTTTTTGTACACCTATTGGCGTTAAAGCGTAATAACTCATCGGTGCAATTTGAATATTTGGAAATAAAACTTTTAAAATACCATTATTTATTTCATTCGATAAAATTGAAATAGGGCCAATACCAAGTCCTAATCCTTCAATAATAGCTTGCAGAGAAATATGAAAGTGATCAAAGCGATAATGACGCGAGAACGATCGCTGCGTATTGAGATGAGTTGCGTTTAACCATTGTTGCCAATGTCCGGGACGAGTAAGTGTATCGATAACAGGGCAGCCAAAAACATCTTCAGGCTCAGTGACACTGTAACGGTTTAAGAATTTTTCAGAAGCAATTAAACAATGTTTATCCTCTAAAAAAACAACAGATGAATACTCTTGTTGCTGAGGTTGAGGACGAATTATCAGATCATCATGACTAATCAAATGAAATCGCTCGCTATTTGCAGAGGCAATTTGGATATTTGCATTAGGATATTGAAGATAAAAATCCTCCATTCGGGGAATAAGCCATTTTAAACAAAGTGTTGTCGGAACACTGATATTTAAAATATCGTTTTTTCCGCCATTGCCATACCGAAAACCAATATCATTTAATTTATCAAAAACTTCACTTAATTCTTGCGCCAATGTCAATGCATAAGGGGTGGGTACTCGACGTAAACCTTGTTTATTAAATAAAGTGACGCCAAACCATTTTTCTATAACTTGGATATGACGACTAATTGCACCATGAGTGACACACAATGTTTGTGCGGCTTCTGTATAACTTTGACTATGGCAAGCAACTAAGAAAGCACGTAATGAAGGCAATGGAGGAAGATTTCTCATCATAATTTTCTCATTATAGTTTATGCATCATAAATAAATCGGGCTTTCTGATTAAAACTCACAATACCGTGACATTTTATCACAGGTAAAAATAAAGAAGGTAGGTATGATACAGCGTCTTTAACTTATTGAACTTAAAGGATGATAATGAGTTTTATCGCGGTTATTTTACTGGCAATATTTTCTGGTGTGATCAGTGGCGTTGTAGGTACGGGCTCTTCTATTTTATTAATCCCAGCGTTGACCTATGTTTTTGGTGCTAAAGAAGCTGTACCTATTATGGCGTTAGCTTCAGTGATGGGAAATTTATCGCGTATTTATTTATGGCGTCACAGCATTCGCTTTAAACCACTATTTTATTACCTATTACCGGGTATTCCTGCCGTGGTTCTTGGCGCTAACACATTATGGAGAATGCCGGAAAAATGGCTAAATATTGGTATGGGAATGTTCTTCATATTGATGATCCCTGTGATCCATTTATTACGCAAACATCAAATTAAAATGAAAACCTACCAAGTTATTATTGCTGGCGCGGTTATTGGCTATTTAACGGGGGTTGTATTTTCTACAGGACCATTAACTATTCCTATATTTTCTGCATATGGTCTGACATTAGGACCATTACTTGCGACGGAAGCTGCAGCTTCATTTGTTATTTATCTCACTAAAGCCTTAACTTTTAGCCAACTAGGTGCGGTTAATAGCTTTATCTTAATTAGTGGTGCATTAGTGGGAAGTGGTTTAACTGTAGGAAATTATCTAGGTAAAAAATTGGTATTAAAACTGACACCAAAACTTTTTCAATGGCTGTTAGATGCTATGCTGATTTTTGCTGGTGGCTCACTGCTTTTTAATGGCATTTATTCTTAATGAAAATGGCTGTATTAACAGCCTTTACTTTAGTTATTATCTGATAAAAAAGGTATTAATAAAGTTTGTGAAATATCAGCAAATGGCATCAATTCATTAACGGTGGCTCCCGCTCTTGCTCTCAAAGAAATTGAATGTAAAAGGGCAACTACACCCAATGCAATGGTGTGAACATCCGTTCCTTCTTTTAATTCACCTGCTTCTAACGCTTCTTGTAAGGCATCTTCAACTTGCTGAGTTTGCGCGTTAATGACTTGATTTAACATCATTCTTATTGCTGGATCTCCAACTTCAGTCACCGCTGTTGAAAGCACCATACAGCCTGTTAATCCTTCATTATCCGTATAAAAATGGATAGCTGAAGTCAGATAGCGTTTTATTCTTTCTGTCACTTTATCTTGAGCTGATTGTTTCTCAAGTTCATGCCGATAACGCGTGGAAGCAATATGATTAAAGCGCTCAATCGCTTTTTCATACAATGCCGCTTTATTGCCAAATGCAGCATAAAGACTCGGCTTATTCATTTGCGTTTCAATGACTAAGTCATCCATAGATGTTGCTGTAAATCCTTTACGCCAAAATAATGCCATTATTTTTTCAAGTGCAGCATCACTATCATAACGGCGAGGGCGACCTTTCTTTTGCATTTTGTACCATTTAGTAAGAAATATATTTACTCAGTATAAAACAAATGTCATTATTTTACTAATCAGTACAAAATAGGAAAATCAAATGAGTCATAATGAAATGCTGTATGGAAAGAATATGCCTTCAATCATTAAGCTTGTTGAAGAAGGGCGTGAGCAACAAGTCAAACCTCTTAGAGTTGGTATCTTTGTTTGTCCTGGCTTTATGCCTATGGATATTAATGGTGCTCAATCAGTATTTACTATTGCAAGTGCAGAAATTTATTTTATTTGGAAAAAGAAAGAGTTAGTTGAAGACTATATTGGCTGGCCGACAATGCCAACTATGACTTTTGAGGAGTGCCCAGACGATCTTGATGTATTAGTGGTTGGAATGGTGCCACCAGAGATTGTTGAGGATGAACAGACATTGGCATTTTTTGCCAAAATGGGTAATAAAACTCGTTATGTCATTGGTACATGTTATGGCTCTTTAGTTTTGGGTGCTGCTGGATTATTAAAAGGTAAGAGAGCAACCAGTAATTCCAATGTCGTTCCGATGTTACCGGATATGGGGGCCATCGCAGTAGAGGGAAGTGAGGTTGTTGTTGATGGCAATATTTATACCTCAGGGCCAGCAACTGGTTCATTCGACGCTTCATTATTAGTATTAGAACAACTGTTAGGTACCCCTTTTGCTCAATTAGTTGAATTAGCAATTGAGTATGATCCTCGTCCTCCTTTTGGTACAGGTTCACCTACTTTAGCAGGGCCAGAAATGACCGCTATTTCACAAAGCTTAACCGCTAATTTAAATGCTCAATTTCATCAAGCCGCACTTAATGGACTTAAAAAACACCGCTAATTTAAGTTAATTAACGTTAGAATAAGGAAATAAATATTGATGTTTACCTAAACTGTTTTATTTCAATTTCGGAGTATTACAATGACAGAATACGAAAAAATGGTATCAGGCAATCTTTATCATGCCAGTAAAGATGATAGTTTAGAACCTCTTAGAGTAAAAGCGCGTGAAATTATTTATGATTTTAATATGACGCGTCCTTCTGACGTTGAAAAGAGAAAGGCATATTTAAAACAGCTGTTAGGAAAAACAGGCAACAATTTTACTATTGAGCCACCATTTCATTGTGACTATGGCCAATTAATTGAAATTGGTGAAGTGTTTTACGCTAATTTTAATTTAACGATATTAGATTGTGCATCTGTGAAAATTGGACACAATGTGATGTGTGCGCCCAATGTCAGCATTTTAACTGCAACTCATCCGATTGATCCTGAAATACGCAGTAGTGAACTTGAATATGCATTACCTATTACTATCGGCAATTCGGTATGGTTAGGCGCAGGATGTATTATTTTACCAGGTGTAACTATTGGGGATAACTGCGTTATTGGTGCGGGTAGTGTAGTAACAAAATCTATTCCCGCTAATTGTGTTGCCGTTGGCAATCCTTGTCGTGTGATAAGACTAATTAGTGATAAGGATAAACAAGACGCTGAAAAAAGGCTTGGCCTTTATTAATATTTAAAAAATAGGCTCAAGAAACACGATGAGCCTATTCATACAATTGCTTTTATTCTTTAATAAAGCTGAGATAGTTAAAGAGCGATTTAAAGCCAAATTTACGGTATAGCGCTAAACCATCTGCTGATGCATCTAAGAAGCAACGTTCAACGCCTTGTTCGCGGCAAAACTCTAAAACATGCTTAATTAAATGTGTCGCATAGCCATTACCTTGATAGGCAATATCTGTCCCAATATCATCAAAACGCGCTAATTTATCATGTATTGTTAACGTTAATGAAGAAACTGGCTGACCATCAACTAATAACGCGTAATGGAAGATAGCTGCGCCATTATCTAATGCTTTCTGGTGATAACGAATATACTCATTAACAATCGTATCATCACTATCATCTCCCACTGGGAACGCCGTTTTTAATGGATGAGCCCACTGTTCAAGGTTGTAATTGGTTAAAATAATATCGCAAGGATTATTTTTATAAGAAGGGAATACTGCTTCAGATAATGTTAAATACATTGCGGTTGTCATACCATCACCGGTATAACCTGCATTTTTTATTATCTCTTCAAATTCAGGTAATAATGACTCAGGCAATACTAAAATATGATTTTTTTTCTGCGAAGTAAAAAGGGTACTGGCTTGCTGGAATGAGCCTTCTGTTGCGCCTTGGCGCAAATAAATAAAGTTAAAAATGGCAGCATCCATTGGTGTCATAAAGCAGTGAGTATGATCACCAATACGAATATTATTTTCACAAATTTCTGACCAAAAGGCTTTTTCTACTATTTTAAACTCTTTATACAGTTGTGCATCCATAATGGTTCTCTAGCTGAATCGTGATACGCGATAAGGCGTTAATAGAGGTTCCGCTTTTTTGTAAATAAGTTCTTGTGCAACTAATTCACATAATAAAGGTGACAATGTCACGGCAGCGTGCATAGTAACAAGATATAATCCCTGATAAGGAGATATTTCTCCAATAATTGGCATTTCATCTTTAGGCATAGGTCTTTCACCAACTGCAACCTGTTTTATTGTTAGTTTACCTGTTTGTGTAAAATTATCATAAAAAGTCGCTTGTGCATGACATGCAATACGCTCAGGGTGATGTTCATCACTATTATCAATGTAATCTTCAGCTGCAATAATCTCATTTTGAACAAAGTGGCGTAACTCCATTTCTTGTGTGGAGATGATGCAAGGTAAAAAAGGGCGTTCTGCATCTGTCGTTAGTTTGAGTAAAATACTTGGCGATGAGTATAAAGGTAAATCAATACCTTTTTCAGATAACAACGCTAAAGCACCAACACCTATAGAATAATGGTTTTGGTAAATATAATCTTTTTTATCCTCTCGCTTTTCGTGCTAATCAACTTACTAAATATGAATAAAAACACTTATTTTTCATAAAATTAATGAGTGAGACAGTTTTAATTTTAAAAGTAACATATCGTTCAAGATCACAAAAAGAACAATGAACCATAACATAAAACAAACAACAGGCAATTACATCTAAATTTAAAACATAATGCAGTTTATAATTCCATGAAAACTATATTTTTATAGATGTTAAGTTCGTATAAATTTTAATTTCAGCATCATACTATAACGCTCATTTAAACTGGTTTTTTAACCTGAAATTAAATTCAAAAAAAGACTTATAAACTGCTTTTTGCGCGCAAAAGTAGAGTAACTCACTTATCTTTGGTGTATATAAAGATTATTGTTTTACAATAAAATTATTATGGATATGATAGTTCACATATTCAGCATGTTATTTTTTAAAAAAAGGCGTCGTATGTTAGAAAGTATCGGTATTTCAAATATTTGGACATACCTTTTAGGCGTTATTTTTATTACTTTAGTACCAGGTCCAAACTCGATTTTCGTCCTTACTTCCAGTGCGAAGCATGGCGTAAAAGGGGGGTATAAAGCCGCTCTTGGTGTTTTTACGGGTGATGCATTATTAATCTTTTTGGCATTTTTGGGGGTTGCTTCATTAGTCAAGACTTCACCCGTCTTCTTTATTGTCATTAAATATGCTGGTGCTCTTTACTTAACCTATTTAGGGTTGAAAACGTTATATGCAACGTTTCAAAAGAAAAAAGAGACACCGGAGCAAGTAGCTGAAGTAACGGTAAAAGCAAAAGATGGCCTTTATGTTAAGGCGTTATTTTTGAGTATGCTAAACCCAAAAATGATCATTTTTTATGTTTCTTTCTTCATTCAGTTTATCGATCCTAAATATGAAAATGCGGGTGTTCCATTCTTTGTTTTAGGTGCGATTTTAGAGACATGCAGTATGCTTTATTTATCAGTTCTTATTTTTGGCGGTGTTGCTATTACTAACAAAGTAAAACATAACAAACGATTAGCATCATTATCAAATAGTTGTATAGGTGCTGTGTTCTTACTTTTTGGAGCCAAACTTGCTTTAACAGCATAAAAATATAGTTTTAGTTAAAAAGGTCACTAATAGTGACCTTTTTTGATCTCTCTAATTTACTAGAGAAAATATTTTATTATTTAATAATCACTTCTAATATTGAATTATATGTTTCTGTTTTAATAAATTTATTGATTTTTAAATCTGCTTTATCTAATAATTTAATAAACTCTTCTTCAGTACGCTCCCCTGATTCAGGAAACGCACTCACACAAAGAAGACCCATATATTTTGCAACGTCGGGAATATTTTTCTTAAAAACAATAGGTTCAATAATAAGTACTTTTGAATCTTTATTCGTCAGCAATCTCATTAATATTTTTAGGACCATCTTTTAATAAATCAGTAATTTTTAATTTAGCAACAACTCTTAACGCACCAGGTACGGTAAAACTCATTGATTTTTTCATTAAATCTAAATCTGCTGATTTGTTTTTTTAAATTCAAAGTATTATTTCTCATATTGAACCTTATAATTAAATGTAATTAACAATTAACCTAAGGAATCATTAAAACAAATAAATTATAGATGATTAATTTATTTTTATTATTTTTTTATTTAAAATAATTATTTTTAATAGACCCTATTTAATTGTTACTTTTTTATTAGAACTACATAAAGAAAAAAGCAAGAAATGGAGTGCATAACATCTCTATTTTCACGTTATACTAATTCTAATGTTTCCAGTTTATCTGAGTGAATTTATGTACTTCCAGTATGGTGAAAAAGAGATAAAGACCTTAAAGCAACGTGATAAACGTTTAGCTGCACTCATTGAAAGAATGGGTAACATTAAGCGTCCTCTTACTCCTGATTTATTTACAGCATTAGTTAAAAATATTATAGAGCAACAAATTTCGGTTTCTGCTGCTATAACCGTTAATCAGCGGTTGCTCAAATTATGTGATGGTATTTACACGCCTGAACGCATTGCAAAACTATCGGAGCAAGAGATACAACAGTGTGGCATGACAATGCGTAAAGCCGGTTATATTATCGGTATTGCTGAAGCCGTCATTTCAGGAAAATTAAATTTAAATAAAATCCCTGATATGACAGATAAAGAGGTTATTGATACTTTAATTCAATTAAAAGGTATTGGGGTTTGGACTGCCGAAATGTTATTAATTTCCTCACTTAATCGCCCAGATATTTTAAGTTGGGGAGATTTAGCTATTCAACGTGGGATCATGCGTCTTTATCGTCATAAAACATTAGATAAAACACGCTTCGAACGTTACCGAAAACGTTATTCACCTTATGGTTCTACCGCGTCTCTTTATCTATGGGCATTATCTAAAGAGATAGCGTAATTAAGCAATAAACGGAGTTTTTTGTTCATTATGTTTTTCAATAATAGCCATAATCCCGCATTCAAAGGACTACCATAATGGAAAATAAACATAATCAACTTATTGAGCAAGCTTGCCGTTTTATTGAAAAAAACAACGGTGATGTGTCGCTTACCTGCATTGCAGAGCATGTTATGGCAAGCCCGTACCATTTTCATCGCTTATTTAAATCAACGATGGGGATCACGCCAAAAGATTATGCTAATGCTTATCGCCAAAAATTAATAAAAAAAGCATTAGTACAAGATGGAAGTATTACAGATGCGATTTATCAATCAGGCTTCAATGCCAATAGCCGTTTCTATGAGAATGCAACAGCAATATTAGGAATGACGCCAACAAATTGGCGTACAGGTGGTAAGAATATTGCTATCTTTTTTGCTATTGCTCAGTGCTCTTTGGGCAGTATTCTGGTCGCGCAAAGTGAAAAGGGGATTTGCGCCATTATGTTAGGAGATGATGCCGCGCTGTTATTAGAAGACTTGCAAAAACAATTCCCTCTGGCTGAATTAATTGGCGCAAATGAAGAATTTGAGCAAGTTATAGCACAAGTCATCGGTTTTATTGAATTACCTAAACAACCCTTATCTTTACCTCTTGATATCCAAGGTACTGTATTTCAACAAAAAGTTTGGCGAGCATTATTAGATATTCCTTTTGGTAGCACAATAACTTACCAAGAAGTAGCAGACAAAATTGGAGCACCTAAGGCATATCGCGCAGTCGCTAATGCCTGTGCAGCTAATAAACTTGCAGTTGCTATTCCATGCCATCGTGTTATTCGACAAAATGGTGAATTATCAGGTTATCGTTGGGGGATTGAGCGTAAGGCTAAGTTGCTTCAGACGGAGGCATTAAATAATTCACCAACGGACAAAAAAGAATAAAAAGTAGTTATTGCATGATAAGATAATCAGCAAATTATTAATAAATTTATGAGTCAATATTATGTCGGCAGTACCAACAGAAATTACTTTTTTTGAACGTTTAATTCCTTCCATTCTTGAAGAAAAAAAAGTGATTACTATCCGAGATGAAAGTGAAAGTGATTACAAACCGGGAAGCATTGTTGAATTATTTGCTAATGAACGTCGTACTCATTATGGAAAATTGAAAATCATTGCGGTATCGCCATTACGTTATGATGATATCAATGAGTATCATGCACAACAAGAAGGTATGACACTTCCAGTTCTGAAAGCGCTTATCAAAGATATTTATCCGACAACACAATCTTTATATCTGATTGAATATCAGTTGGTAAAATAAGAACAGATAAAAAAGGATCACATTGTGATCCTTTTGCTTAAACAAAATCTTATCTATCTTAAATTAACTTAAGTAATTGCTTTAGTCGGTTAATTTCTAATTTCCATTGCGCCTGCAAAGCAGGTTTTTGGTGATTAGTTTTACGCGCTAAATCAGCCTCTAATTTCTCTTCTAGCTCAATTAACTTAAAGAGTTTTTCATCATCATCATGATGTGAAATCAATGGAGCTGATGGGATATCCTGCAAATTATTAAGTTTATCCATTAGCAAAGTTTCAGGCATTTCTTCTTCTGAAATAAGCTGATAAATGGCTTCAATATTATGATGTTCTGTTAAAACACCGTTATGAATATACCAAAAACGATTACAGCTATTTTCAATCAACTCCCTATCATGGCTAACTAGTAGAACACCACCAGGAAATTGACTAATTTGCTCAGCTAATGCCTTTTTACCTTCCATATCAATATGGTTTGTGGGTTCATCCAACATTAATAAAGAATAGTTTGCTAAACTCAAACCAACGAATAATAAACGCGCTCGTTCACCACCGCTTAAAGTACTCACTTTCTGCCCATGACGCGTATAAACAAAGCCAGCACTAATAAGTGCCATTTTTCTCTGTTCATCCGTTAATGGTGCAAACGGTTTTAATGCATCAGAAAGGGTATCATTATCAATTAATTGCGCAATTTTTTGATCGTAATAACCCAATTCAACTCGGGGGTGTAGCTTTATTTCATTTTGTTCACTTATTTCAGCTAAACTTAGTGACCAAATCATCTTTAATAATGATGATTTGCCTGTTCCATTGGCACCAATTATTGCTACTCGATCACCACTTTTTATACGCTGATTTTCAACAGTGTATAAAATAGGTGCATTTTCAGCAGGAATAACAGCGAGTTGATTTAATTCACAGAGCCTATCAGCCCGTAATGCCGTACCGGAAAACTGCAATACCCATTGATTTCCAGCCGTCACTTCAGTTTGTTCATCTTTTAAACGAACAATATGTTTTTCCATCTGTTTGGCTTTACGAGATAAATTTTCGTTATCATAAACGTGCCCCCATATTGCGAGTTGCTTCGCACTTTGGGCTATTCTATCTATCTCTTTTTGTTGCGCATCATGACGATGCTGTGCACTGATATCTTGCTCTTCTTGTGCAACTCGAGCTTGAGAGCAGGGTAACCGAAAGATAGATAGCGATTTATCACGAATGATCCATGTACAATTCGTCACGTTGTCTAATAACGTATTATCATGTGAAACCAGAATGAAGCTACCACGCCACTGTTTTAAAAATGTTTCCAACCATAAAATAGTGGGTAAATCGAGATGGTTACTTGGTTCATCAAGCAATAATAAATCAGGCTCAATAATTAACGCTCTCGCTAATAATAAACGAGTGTGTTGACCACCACTTAGTTGCGAAACGAGTAGATCTTTTTCGTGAAGTTTAAATCCCATTTCACTTAGCAATAATTCAGCTCGCCAACCTTCAGATAATCTGTATTCTTCTGATAATTTATGAAGTACAGCATCCATTAAAGTCATTGACTGTAATTCAGCGGGTAAGTGCTGTTCTATATATGCCATAACCGTTTGATTAGCGACAGAAATAGCACCTGAACTTGGTGATAATTGATATGAAAGTAATTTTAATAAAGTACTTTTCCCACAACCGTTATAACCAATTAGACCAATCTTCTCACCTTTAATCAGTGCTAAAGAAATATCGTTTAATAATAAACCGTGATTATTATGGAAAGACAGATTTTGTGTAGATAATAATGTGCTCATAGCTTACTCATTTTTTAGGCATAATGATGCCTTGGGTAATATCAAGCGATAACCCTGTAAGCTGAGGAGAGGTAATAGTTAACGTCGCTCAGGCAGGTTAACGCAGTAAAATACTGTGAGAGCCTGAGCTGTGGCGATTACCAAAGAAGTGTGAGTATTCAATAAGATCACACAAAAGCATAATTAGCCTCCTTCTCTAAGTTTAAAAGTTAATCGGTAATGTAATTCTATCAAGATAAATTTCCGATATGCAATCCTGTAAGAAAAACAAAAGGTGTCATTTTGTGTGAAAGCCCGCCATTTAAGCGGACTTAAAATAATTATGAACAAATAGAGAATACATTTTATTTGTCATAAATCTATAAGACTTCTCTATTGTGCCGAAACAGGTAAATGCTTCCGCAGTTTAATTGCTGTCAACAACACTCCCGTTGCAACAGTAATACCAACAATATTAGTGAGTTGCCAACCTATTAAATAGAAAGCAACACCACCAGTAATACTTCCTAATGCTCCCAAAAAGAAAATCAAAAAGTCATTTGTACCTTGTACTTTTGCTCTCTCGTGAGATAGATATGTTTTAGATAGCAAATGTGTAGAACTAATTAAATTCAAATTCCATGAAATACCAATTAAAACAAAGCTAATAAGGTAATGATAAAAACTGTTACCTTGTAAGTTGATACTTAACGCAATAATTAATAATAATATTGCAGTGAAAAAGAATATTTTAATCCCAAATCGATGAATAAGTTGTCCAGTAATAAAAGAGGGTGCGAACATACCCAAAATATGGCATTGGAACACAAAAGCAATTGTGGCAAATTCAAAACCATTTTGCTTCATAGAAAGTGGAATGGCACCAACCATATACACAACAACTCCATAGCCTAATGCGCTAACAATAGTTACTAAAAACAATAATGGTTGGCTATATAATTGATGATAACTTCTTGGTTTTTCATCAAATTCAGTTTTTGTTTTTATGCTCTTTTTTAGTGGGATTTTTAACAATAATCCAAATGCTAAAATATAAATGACGCTCAGAGCTGAAAATGGCCCAATAAACGGATAATCTGTAAAAAGTTGTCGTGTTGCAACGGCTAAAGTTGGCCCAATAATAGCCGCAACAATACCGCCACTCATGACCAAGCCAATAGCTTTTGCATGCATATTAATGGGTGTTTCTTCAAGCACAGCAAAACGATATTGTTGTGCTGTACCAATAGCGATTCCCGTAAAATAAGTACCGAAAGAAAAAAGCACTAAATTCTGATAATAGATACCTACAATAGATAATAATGCTCCAATTAACCCTCCGATATTACCAATAATAAAACCAGCTTTACGTGAGTATTTCATCATAAAGTGAGCCATTGGAATGGTTGCTGAAATTATTCCAATATATTGGCTTAATAAGGGAACCGTTGAATAAATAGGATCTTTGGCTAATTGTTCACCGACAAGAACAGCAACAGAAAGTACTAATGCATTTCCCGTTGTGAAAAGAGCCAAAGAAAATGCCAGCCACCATACTGATTTAGGCATAGAGATCTCCACTGATGCGATAACTAGATTTAAGAGATACGCATCTTACAACTTGAAGTTAACTTCAAGTCAATAGAGGAATAAATATACTGCAACTGACTAATATTTAATAAAATGTGATAGGAAGGAAATGATTATTCTTTTTTACTCATTCTCTTTTTCAGGCTTAAGGCTAAGATCTTTTGAAAGCGACTGCACTGAAAATGATTCTCTTCGGGACATACTTGAATATGTTCTAACCCCTTTTTAAGACGTTTAAGTTCATTGATTTTATTATCAATCTCTTCAATCTTTAGGTGAACAATATTTCTATCTATTGTTGGTATTCTTTGGTTGATGCTAAGTTGGGCTATCTCATCTAAAGAAAAATGGGCTTGTTGTGCTAAAGAAATTAACGCTAAACGACTCAGAACATCACGATGATATACACGCTTAATTCCTTTGCGTCCTATCGAATTAATAAGTCCTTTTTTCTCATAATAACGGATTGCTGAAGAGGCAATACCCGTTGCTTTTACAACCTCAGTAATATCCATTTCAATCGGTTGTTTTACATCAACCATGGTGTCTACCTTATGCCAATAGAATTGTTATCGTTATTGAGTCGTTATATCTTGAAATAGTGACGTTTTAACACTCTAAATCATAGAATTTCATCATTTTATCGTAATTTTTCGCAGATAAGAACTATCTACCTACATTGGGGGTTTTTATCATGATATATTGCTACCTATTCGCTATAGCTGTCCTATAAAAGGTTAGAAAATGAGTAAATTAAGAGTCGCTATTATTTTTGGTGGTAAATCCACAGAACATCAAGTTTCATTACAGTCAGCAAAAAATATTATTAATGAATTAGATCGAACGAAATTCGACCTTTGCTTAATCGGTATTAATGAACAAGGTCAGTGGCATGAATATTCAGAAACTGACTATTTACTAAATAGCGATAATCCTAAAACCATTTCATTAAGTAAACCTTTAAGAGCAGTTGCTATTATTCCTGGTAGTGTAAAAGGCCAATTTATTTCACTTGAAGATGGTCAAGCATTACCTCAAATCGATGTTGTATTCCCAATTGTTCATGGTGCGTACGGGGAAGATGGTACACTCCAAGGCTTATTACATATGATTGATATGCCTTATGTAGGGCCAAATATCATGAGTTCGGCAGCTTGTATGGACAAAGATATTACTAAACGTCTGCTTGATGGTGCAGGATTAGCTATTGCTCCATTTATTACTATTATGGCGCATCAAGTTAATGACATTCCTTACAACGAAATGGTTCGTCAATTAGGACTTCCTTTATTTATTAAGCCAGCGAACTTAGGTTCTTCTGTAGGAATTAGCAAAGTTAATAATGAAGAAGAGTTTAACGCGGCATTAGAAATGGCCTTTGAATACGATCTTAAAGTGATTGTTGAAAGTGCAATTGTGGGTCGTGAAATAGAGTGCGCTGTTTTAGGTAATGAAGCTCCCGAAGTTAGCCCTTGTGGCGAAATCGTATTAAACGATGCTTTCTATGCTTATAACACAAAATATATTGATGAAGATGGTGCTAAAGTCGTTGTTCCGGCAATAATGGATGAAAATACGAGTTCGCATATTCGTCAAGTTGCTTTAAAAGCATACCGTGTTCTTAATTGCTTAGGTATGGCTCGTGTTGATGTGTTCTTAACACAAGATAATCGTGTTGTGATTAATGAAATAAATACACTACCTGGTTTTACTAATATCAGCATGTATCCAAAATTATGGCAAAGTGCAGGTTTAGGCTATCAATCATTAATTACTAAATTAATTGAGTTAGCACTAGATCACCATAGAAAGACGGCAGTTTTAAAAACAAAGTGTGAGCTTTAATTCATATATAAAAAGTGAGAGCCTGATGAAAATTACACACCTTGACCATCTGGTATTAACTGTTGCTGATATTCAGATAACCTGTGATTTTTATCACCGTGTATTAGGCTTTAACGTTATTACGTTTAAAGAAGGGCGCAAAGCTCTCACTTTTGGTTCTCAAAAAATAAATCTTCATCAAGTGGGAAAAGAGTTTCTTCCCAAAGCGGCAAAACCAACCGCAGGTTCGGCTGATTTATGTTTTCTAACACAAACACCATTATTAGAGATTATTGAGCATTTAAATCAACAGGGTGTAAAAATAGAAGAAGGGCCCGTTCCTAGAACGGGTGCAACTGGCGCAATTATGTCGGTTTATTTTCGTGATCCTGATAATAACTTGCTCGAAGTTGCCAATTTAATTGAAGAGTAAAACACGCTAAATATGATTGTTTAGCGTGTTTTTAGTTTTAAATGTTTGGTTTTAATTAGGCATATTTTCTTGAACCAGCAACACAAAAAATAACGCCAACAGTTACTAACAACATCAATAAATTGACTGATTCATGAAGTAATATAGCAGCTAAACCTAATCCAAAGAAAGGTTGTAATAATTGAAGTTGTCCTACTGCTGCGATCCCACCTTGTGATAATCCTTTGTACCAAAATATAAAACCAATCAACATACTAAAAAGCGAAACATAACCTAAGCCCACCCATGCTGATACACTAATTGTCACAAGCTTTTCAGGCATAAGAATAAAGCTAAAAATAAGCATTGGAGGTAAAGATACAATCAATGCCCAACATATAACCTGCCAACCACCTAATGCTTTCGTTAAAGTCGCACCTTCAGCATAACCTAAACCACAAACAATCACTGATGCTATCATTAATAAATCAGCACTGATTAATGATGCTCCATCTTGAGAAATGGCATACCCCATCACCAATAAACTCCCAATAATAGAAAAAAGCCAGAAAATAGGGCGTGGCTTTTCACCACCACGTATTACTGCAAAAATTGCCGTAGATAACGGTAATAAAGCTAAAAAAACAAGAGAGTGTGCAGAAGTTATTTCTTGTAGTGCAATAGCCGTTAATAATGGAAAACCAACGACAACACCTAATGAAACAACTGTTAATGAAATCCACTGTTTAAACGTAGGTAATTTTTCTTTATATAACAGTAGCATTGCTAAAGATAATAATCCTGCAATTGTTGCTCTCGCTGCGGTTAAAAATAAAGGTTCAAAACCTAATACAGCCGCTTTTGTTGCAGGTAAAGATCCACTAAAAATCAACATACCAATAAATCCATTTACCCAGCCATTTGTCCGCTCTTTTTGATTAATTTGCTGCATACAATTTTCCATTTTTATTATGATAAATTTTAATAAAAAACAATTAATTACAATTTATGTAATAGCAACAGATATATAAAAATCTATTTATATAAAACTTGTATCTACGATGTAACTTGCTGAACTCCATCTTATGGAACACAATTATGACAATCAAATAATTGTCATGGATACAATTTCTATGGTTCAGCCCCGTTATAAATCTTTAGTTGATAAATTGGCGAACGAGATCCGTATAGGAAGATTACTACCAGGCACACGTTTGCCAACACATCGGCATTTAGCCGCAGAGCATAAAATGTCTCTTGCAACGGCAAGTCGTGTATACGCTGAGTTAGAAAGTATGGGGTTGATCATTGGTGAAACAGGAAGAGGAACTTTTGTAAGAGAATTGTCGCTTCCAATAAATCATGGAATAGAAAATCCTACAGCAGCAGATATGTTGGATCTTAATTTCAATTATCCCTCATTGCCTATTCAAGCTGAGCTATTACGTACTGAGCTAAAAAGATTGGCGACATCAGGTGAAATTGAATCATTACTTCGCTATCAGCCACATAGTGGAAAATTACACGATAAAACAGTGATTTCTCAATATCTTAAGAATAAAGAAATCACGGTTGAACCTGAAAATATTATTATTACTAACGGTGCACAACAAGGCATTGCAATTACATTATTAAGTGCTTTAAAACCGGGAGATGTTGTCGCGGTAGATGCATTAAGTTATCCCGGATTTAAATTAGCAGCACTCGCTCATCACTTGGAAATATTACCCATTCCCATAACACCATCAGGAACAGATTTAGGTAAGCTGGAAGAACTATGTAAAAAAAGGGCAATACGTGCACTTTATTGTATTCCTACACTACATAACCCAATGGGATGGGTACTAACATTAAAACAGCGACAACAATTAATTACTTTGGCGAGAAAATACCATTTCATGATAATTGAAGACGCGACTTATGCGTTTTTAGTTAAAAAAGCACCGCCTGCAATTGTTACCTTGGCGCCAGATATTACATTTTATATTTCAGGATTTTCTAAGAATATAGCTTCTGGATTAAGAGTTGGTTTTATTGTTGCTCCTACAAACACTATTTCATCGTTAGAGCGATCAATGAGAGTAACGACATGGAATACACCTGCTCTTATGACTTCCATTGTATGCCAATGGGTGAAAGAGGGAGTGGTTGATAAATTAGAATTATTATTACGTAAAGATGCACAGCAGCGACAAAAAATAGTGAGTGAAATATTTGAAGGACTTACTTATATTCATCATCCGACCTCCTATTTTTTATGGATCCCCTTACCTGAAGAAGTTAGAGCCGATAAAATTGTTGCTTCATTACATCAATTTCAAATATCTGTTGCTACTGCTGAGCCTTATGCCACAACAACCAATATTCCTCATGCAATTCGTATTGCATTAGCTTCGATTGATATTAATTTATTGCGTAATGCATTAAGAAAAATTAGAGAGATTATTGAGTATCAAGTTGATTTATAATTAAATTATTAAAATTCTTACACTTTAACGCCTAAAGAGCGGTTTTTATTTAGGTGTTATCTACATTTTATCTTAAACTTGTATTGCCACTTTCACATTTAAAATCAACATAATCAGAAAGTATTGTTGCATCTTCAGTGATCCACGCTGTTAAGTAATTTAAAGCATCAGAGGAATAGCTATCTCGTCCCTGATAAATAAAAAGCATCTGTTTCCACCAAGGCCATTGATTCTCTAATTGATAATTAAAAAACGGTGCTTTTAATAAGCCATGTGAGGCATTAGGGAATAGGGCAACTGTTTTATCTACATGATTTCCTAATAGGGCTTTATATAAACATGCATTTTTTGATGCATCGACATTCAGATCTAACTCACCAAACATAGCCAGTACTCGTCCATTCATATGAGGTAAATCTTTAGATGAATCGTTTAAATAGTTTTGAATAACAAAATAGAAGCGATCATCAGACATATCTCCCTGAGCTGAAATATCATTGCTACCATTAATGCCAAATACACGATCATTTTGTTGCAGTTGCTCTGAGACTCTTCGAGTAATTTCCTTATCATCAACATTGTCGGCTTTTAAACGGACTTGATGATAATAAGCACCTTGAGCTCGCCAGTTTACAGCCCCACCAATAATGACGGAAAAATCAGGTTTAGATTGCGTCGCGGCAATAGGGATAACCCATCCAGCCTGTGAAAATCCCAAATAACCAACTTTAATATCAGTATGGGTAAATTTCTTTTGAATAAGCTGTAAGGCTATTCGCGCTTCATCTGCTCTATCTTGCATAGATTGAAGCAACCAATTTCCTTGGCTTTCGCCCACACCAGCTTTATCCCATGTATACACACCAATACCTGCATCCAGCAAACTATTAATTAATGGTAAATATCCACTATTAGAAAAGCGATCTTGAGTGCCATCACCATGAACAAAAATAGCAACTGCTTTTATGTTGTTCTGATCCGGTAAAATTAATGTTCCAGATAAAGTATCCGTTTTAGAAGCAAAACTAATCGGTGTTATCACTGAAGCATGATCATCCAATTCAAAATCAGAATACTGACCACCACTAATGATAATCACAAAAATAAGAGTGATAAGCCCTGAATAAAGCCAAATTGATTTGAAACATTTTTTCATAGCTTGAAAAATCCACGATGGGTATAGACCCGTAAGTATTATAAATAAATCATTTATGACCATATTTATATAATATGCATTAATTAGACTGATTAGTCTAATTAATTGAATTAGTTTTATTAAAATCTCCTTAAATAAGAACTAGTAAGAGGAGTTTCTTATTAAAGTGAAATTTATTAGATATTTTTAATAAAAATGTTTCAGTACGAAAAAAATAATAGAAAATGACCACTATTTTACTTAATTTTTTATAAATGACATTTTTTGTTAAAGAAAAAGGATATTGAGTTATCATTTTTTTAAATTTGTATTAAATAAGTATTTCCTCTAAACAAAATATCAGTATAATTACTAAAGGTTAAACATTGAAATTTAAATTTGACTATCTAAAATAGAGCGATTTTGCGTTGTTTTCACGTAATTGTCATATAAGAAATATTGCTAAACTAATAAAAAACTTACTTTGTTTTTATCTTTTAAACTAATTAGTAAAGGAATTAAGTAAATATCTTTAGCGATATTTTTAATCAAAAAATGGACGGTATGATGAAAAAAATTATCCTATTCGGTGCAATATCTGGCGGTATACTATTTTGGTCTATACATTTACAAGCAGATAATTTCGATTGTCGGAATGCAGCGACTCAGACTGAAATTAACCAATGTGTATATCAAGATTTTCAGCAAAAAGATGAAGAACTTAACCATATTTATCAACAATATTATGCCAAATTAGAAGGTAGTCGAAAGGATCAACTTAAACAAGCCCAGTTGGTTTGGATTAATTTTAGAGACCTCTCTTGTCAATATGAAGCTGACTATTATCAAGGCGGTAGTTTAGCCCCTATGGTATATAGCAGTTGTTTAAAAGATAAAACAAATGAAAGAATTAGCGATCTTAAAAATTACATTGCTCTATATTAAATCGAAACATTAAATCTAAAAAATATAAATATTAAAGATATATTCTTTTTATAATAGTCAAATAAGTATAATGCTTAGCATGAAAATAATTTATAAATGATACAATTGTAAATTTTGTATTATTTTGAAACATAAAATGCCTTGACTAATCACTGCTACAAAGTAGTCTGATGCACAAGTAATAAGTAAAAAAAGAAGTGAATACAATGAATAAGATATTAAAACTTGGGCTAGGATTACTTTTCTTATCGCTACCATTTGCTTCAACATCAGCAGATATTAAACTTGAATATGGAGTAAATCTTATCGATTTTAATGGTGATGGTGTTCCTGATGTCGTTGTTAAGTCTAAACGGCCATTAAATGATTCAACATCTGTTGATATGGCAACTGTTTATATCAAAGGAAGCGATCAAAAAGTTTATATTGTTCCGTCCATATATGCTAATGCTTTGAGTCTTTACAACAATAAGATTAAAGGTACAGATATCACTATCTCTGATTTCAAATTCATTGAGAAAAAAGACCACGTTGTTTTGTTAAGTGCGGAAAAAGTAGGAAACAACTTACAAAAAACCACTCCAATCCGTTTCTCTAGCTATTCTATTTTAGAAAATAAAAAAGGTGATGAAATTCAGTTTAAATGGCAATTTAATAGCTATTGTGTAACTGAATTATCCTATCTTAGCGTAGAAGATGCGTATTCTGATAATTGCATAAACAAAATTATTAATGAATAAATCTACAATTAAATAGCAAACACATCATATTATGATGTGTTTCTTTTTTATTTTATAAAACAATGCATTGTGAAAATATAAACAATATTCCTTTCTTTATATGCATTGGGTACTTGTATCATTTCTTGTTCCTTGTTATTAATCTATTGTTAGGATATTTCTTAATCAAAATGATTTTTATGGCGCTGTTTTATCAAGATCTGTTTAAGAGGGAGATATGAAGGAAATTATTACAGGTTTACTTCTAGCCTCAATATCACTATTTACTGTATCTTGCTCACAAGAAGATACACATAGAGTAAAAGTGGCAATTAATACAGGGCCTGATCAAGTGATTTGGGATGAAGTTATTCGTTTAGCGAAATTAACTGAAGGATTAGATGTTGAGATTGTTGCTTTCAATGATTATGTTCAACCTAATAAGGCATTGAACGATAAAGAAGTTGATGCAAATGCGTTTCAATCCATTCCTTATTTTCAAGCTCAAATGAAAGAGCATGGCTACCAATTTCATATTGCCAGTAAAACGTATATCTTTCCTTTAGCCGCATACTCTAAAAAAATTAGCGATATAAATGAATTAAAGCCTGGTGATGTCGTTGCAATTTCAAGTGAAGTTAGCATGAAAGGGCGAGCACTTTTATTACTAGCAGAAAATCATCTCATTACTCTTAACGATAATGTTGGTTTCACAGCAACAGTGGACGATATTATCTATAACCCAAAAGAAATTACTTTTGTTGAAGTTGACACACCTAAGCTTACCGAAGCATTAAATGATCCAAGTGTCACAATGGCTATAATCAACAATAATTTTTCATCCCAAGTTGGGCTAATTGCGACTCGTGATGGATTGATCTTAGAAAATAAAAATTCACCTTATGCTAATGTTATTGTTACGCGTGAAGATAACAAAAATGATGAAAATATAAAAAAACTGGTTTCAGTTCTGCATTCAAGACAAATCGAGTTAAAATTCAAAGAAATGTATAAAGGTGATGCTGTAAGAGCTTGGTAACATCCTTTAACTTAAAGGTAAAAAGAGGTGTTCATTCTTTTTATCTTTAAGTTTTTCCTACTTTTTCCTTCTTTTTTAACTAGAATAATCAACTTTTATTTAGTTAAATCACCTTGATTAAACACCACTGAATGGATAGAACCTTTTATTTAAAGTTATCTTTATGTTAGAGCTCGTTATTTTTATATAACTATTGGTTTTTATTCTATATAAAACATTCTAACAACATGAATTTTTTTCAGTATGATAAAGATCCTTCATTAAACATAAGAAATAAAAAAATGACTGACTCTCAACTGAAAAAACAATATATCGGCGAACATAAATTATCACCAGAAACATTAATGATGAGCTATGGCTTTGATCCATTACTCTCTGAAGGATCAGTTAAACCACCTGTGTTTTTAACATCTACCTTTATTTTTAAAAGCGCTGAAGAGGGTAAAGCTTTTTTTGATACCGTAAGTGGTAGAAAACCTTTACCTGAAGGTGAAAAAGCAGGTTTGGTTTATTCTCGCTTTAATCAACCTAATAGTGAGATTGTTGAAGACAGGTTGGCCGTTTATGAAAATACACAATCTTGTGTATTATTTTCATCAGGAATGTCTGCAATTACCACAACATTAATGGCATTAACGCAACCTGATGATGTTATTTTACACTCACAGCCACTTTATGGCGGAACTGAGACATTAATTGCCAAAACACTGGCTAAATTTGGTATTCAAGCCACACCATTTACTGATGGACTTAACCATTCACTTATTCAAGAACAAGCTAATGTAGCCAGTCAAAAAGGGCGTGTCTCCGTTATTTTTGCAGAAACTCCTGCAAACCCAACTAATTCCTTAGTAGATATTGAAGCATTAAAAAATGTTGCTGATCAATTAGAAAAAACGCAAGGCTATCGTCCTATCATCGTTTGTGATAACACATTACTAGGCCCTGTATATCAGCATCCAATAGAACAAGGCGCTGATATTTCAGTTTACTCTTTAACTAAATATGTTGGTGGTCATTCAGATTTAGTTGCTGGTGCGGCTATGGGCTCTCGTGAACTGATTAATCAAATCAGATTACTAAGAGGCGCAATAGGAACACAACTTGATCCACATTCTTGCTGGATGCTAGGCCGTTCTTTAGAAACGTTACAAATTAGAATGGAAAAAGCCAATCAGAATGCGTTATTAGTTGCAGAATTTCTGCGTGGCCATGAAAAAGTAAAAGCAATTCATTATTTACCTTTTGCTGATAAAAATTCTGTTGAAGCTCAGGTTTTTGCCAAACAATGCACTGGTGCAGGATCAACGTTCTCTTTTGATATTGTGGGCGGAGAAAGTGAAGCTTTCCGTTTTCTTAATGCAATGAAAATTTTTAAACTTGCAGTAAGTCTAGGGGGAACAGAATCTCTAGCTTGTCATCCGGGTTCAACAACACATTCGGGTGTACCAATGACATTAAGACATAGCATTGGTATTCAAGACACTACAATTCGTTTATCGATTGGTATAGAAAATCCACAAGACTTAATTGCTGATTTATCGCAAGCATTAGCAAGTGCTTAATTAAATAGCTGTGTTAATATTAAAAAACACCAGATAATGTGAATTTCACAGTCTGGTGTTTTTGTTTTAATCGGTCTGTTTTTGGATCTCAACCCATTCATCTTTAGTTAAGCGACAAATATTTTCAACTTTCACTTCATCTAAAAATTCTGCGTATTGCTCTTCAATAACATGATGAAATTTAAATCCGCATTTCTCTTGTGCTTTTTGTGACTTCTCATTATCAGCGAAGTAACCACACCATAAATTATCCAATTTCAGTGTTTCAAAGCTATGCCGACTAATTTCTTTTACAGCTTCAGGTATTAAACCTTTGCCCCAAAATGGAACTCCAATCCAATAAGAGACTTCAGCATCATTATCTCCAATTGGAAAATTACTCTCATTTGCGAAAGATAATCCGACCAAGCCGACAGCTTGGTCATCATTAAGTAACGTAACGGCATAAACTTCGTCACTCATAAATATAGTGCGAATAATTTCGGCACTTTCTTCAACACTTTTATGTACTGGCCAACCTGCAATTGGGCCAACACGCTCATCTTTTGCATATTGATACAAACTTGACGCATCAGAAAGTTTCCAAGGGCGCAATACAAGTCTTTCCGTTTTTAATGTTTTCATTTCAATGACTTCTCTTAATTTTTAAATATTCTGCAATTTATCTTACGTCTTTAAGATGTGTGTATTCTAAAGAAAAGAAATAAAGAACCGAATGTCATAAAAGAGGCAAAATCGGTACTTTTGACAACTAAATAAAAGGAAATACTTGTTATTAAGTTCAATATCGTCAAATATAAAAACAGCAAATGGGCTAGATAAAATTAAAAGAGGGTAATTGATTTATGTTGAGTCAAGTGTTGTCACAACTTAATGAATCATCACAACATGTCATAATAGGTGAAAGTGATATGACGAATGAAATTGGTTATCCTCTACCACTATCTTATATTGTGGTTATGATTTGTTTAGAAGGCAGGGCAATAATCAATATAGGCTTTCAAAAGCAAGCAATCAAAGCGAATGATATTCTTATATTAGGCGATGATATGATGACAATTTTGAGTCAAAAATCAGCAAACTTTCGCTTATTTTATTGCTTTCTTGATAAATCTTTTGCCTCAGAAATTGCTTATTCTCTTTCTAATACTTTATTTGCTTTTCTCCATGAAAATCCTGTCTGCCATCCACCCAAAGAGCAATATGAAGCCTTAAACAGATGGACTCAACAACTAAAATATATAGATAACCATTATTCTGAACACAGAAAATTGATGTTAAAAAATCACTTACAAAATCTCTTTTTTGCTATTACTGAATTAATACCTGCTCATTTTTCTATTGCTAAAAAAGAATTCAGCCGTAAAGAAAAGCTTTGCTGGCAATTTTGGGAATTGATTGGAAAACACTGTTTAGAGCATAGAGAGGTGGCTTTTTATGCAAATAAGCTTAATATTACACCGTTTTATTTATCACAAATAACAAAGCAATTTTTTAATGATGCACCTAAGGCCTTGATTAACCGTCAAGTTACTCTTGAAATAAAAGCATTATTAATGCACACTTCGCTTTCGGTAAATGAGTTATCAATAAAACTTCATTTTGATGATCCCTCTTATTTATGCCGATACTTTAAAAGAGAAACAGGTAAATCTTTATCTAGTTACCGTAAACAACATCAACGACAATAAGACAGATGATATTGTGCTTATCGTTTAATTTTTAACTAAAGGAGGAAATTATTTTGAAAAAATATCACTATACAGACCGAGGGAAAATATTCTCTTAAGGTTGATAATTCTATTATTTATTAAGAAATTACTATGATTTATTTTACTTCTGATACACATTTTTGCCATTCAAATATCCTCAATCTTTGTGATCGTCCATTCAATAGTATTAGCCATATGAATGACACTCTAATTCATAATTGGAATGCTTACGTCTCTGATAATGACGAAATCTATATTTTAGGTGATTTTCTTTATCGAGGTACAGGGCGAGATGCTAATCAAATCTTGCGCCGATTAAAAGGTAAAAAGTACCTTATCCGCGGAAACCACGACAAGTTTCTAGACGATTCGGAATTTGATGTATCTGCATTTGAATGGGTAAAAGATTATTTTGAGTTGGATTATAAAAAAAGAAAAATTGTTATGTTCCATTACCCTATATTGGAATGGGCTGGTTTTTTCCGTGATTCTATTCATTTATATGGTCATGTCCATAATTCACAAAAAGATCCCACTCAACGTAAACGTTTAGATGTTTTAGGAAAAAGCGCAATTAATGTCGGTGTCGATGTGAATGACTTTTTCCCCATTAGCATTGAAACCATACTAAGAAGAACATCTAAATAACCTTATTATTAGCAGTCGTGGTTTACTCGCAAACGAATTCCATAAAAAAGACATCCATCGGGATGTCTTTTGGGTTTATGCTAATTAACCGCCAAAATTACAGTGCAATAGCTCTTTTTTGACTTACATTCATTCCTTGGATCATACAAAACCAAGCAAGACCACAAATCGCCATTAAAATCACAAATAAAGAAATAGGAGGGAATGAAGTCAAAATAAAACCACTAGCTAATGGATTAAGTGCGGCACCTAACCAACCTAATGACTGAGCCGAAAAATAACTTGCTTTCATTCCTAACGGCGCAATGTTATCAATCATCATATACTCACCAGGTGCATAAATTAATTCACCCAAGGTAAATACACCGATAGCTAATGCCCAAAAGATTAAATTATTGCCTGCAAACATAAAACCAAGTAAGCCCATCATAAAAAATAGCGTACCAAGCGTCATTAATTTACGTAGCCTTTCGGCTGTAACATGTTTACCGACAATATATTGTAGAGAGACGACAATGGCGGCGTTTACAGGTAATACAACCGCAATAACAGACTCTGCCAATTTTGCATCGTAGACCACTAAAATATATTGCGAAATACATGACGCAAAAGAGCCAAACGTTAATGTACCGAAAAAAGTCGAGAGTACAAACCAACTTAATGCTCTGTCTTTTAGCATTATTTTCGGATCCCACTTCACGCTATTTTCTTCACTCGCATTTATAGCTTTAGAACGCTGAACAAATAATTGGATCATAAAAAGTGGAACACTAGCAGAAATAGCAGCAAGCCAAAAGGGCAGTTGAGTTCCATACATTAATAATAAGGTGCCAATCGGAGGGCCAACCGTCCACCCCATATTAATAAAGGTATAGTTTAGAGAGAATATTTTAGGTTTTGCTGAATCCGATAAAGTTTCAGAAAAATAGGCCTTTAACACAGTTGAAAATACTAAATAAGAGCAGTTAATTACTGAGAAAAAGATAACCACTAAAATAGTACTATGAACCATAGGTATTGCGGCAAAACCAAAGATAAACGTTATAATAGATAGTAGCATATAACGTTTTTTCTCAAATTTATCAGCAAGCATTCCAAAGCCAAGACTGAAAAAAATACCTGTTGTTAATGCAATAGACATAGCAATACCAATATCATCGACAGGTAATTGATACTCCCGCGATAAATAGATCGCCATAAACGGTAATGTTGCACCTCTTCCTATTGTGAGAAGAAGTGATGAAAATAGTAATGCAGTTGTTGATCGTGTTTTTTTTGAGAACATATTATTTTTTTCTAATTATTTGTATTTTATAGAGTGTTTTATAGTTTATGCGTTTTTTACGGGTGAAAAAAGAACAAATGCGCACTGTGTATTAATACATGACTTACTAATTGCTGTATAGCTTTCAGTCAGCAAAAAAGCTCTTTTTGATCTTGTATTTTTTCTTGCTGATCTTGTAGTAATATTTAATTATCCCATTTTTGATAATAGTAATTATCAAATTCCTCTCTATCACCACAGTGTTATTTTTTCTAAACTGAGCTAATTACTGTTTTATTTACTGCACTAAATCTGAGGTCGTTATGTCTTTTATTCATCTTGAATTTGAAAAACCTATTGTGGAATTAGACGAAAAAATAGATGCCTTGCTCACCTTTAAGCAATCTCAAGATGAACCAACAGGTATTAATTTAGATGAAGAGATTGCACGCTTAAGGCAAAAAAGCCTTTCACTAACAAAATCTATTTTTACTGATTTAGGGGCTTGGGAAATAGTACAACTCGCTCGTCATCCCATGCGCCCATATACTCTTGACTATCTTAATGCGATTTTTACTGATTTTCAGGAGTTAGCGGGTGATAGAGCTTATGCCGATGATAAAGCAATTGTTGCGGGTTTAGCGGGTTTAGAAAAAATGCCAGTCATGGTGATTGGACAACAAAAAGGCCGCGATACAAAAGAGAAAATTCTTCGCAATTTTGGTATGCCATCACCAGAAGGTTACAGAAAAGCATTACGTTTAATGAAAATGGCAGAGCGCTTTTATCTACCTGTTATTATTTTTATTGATTCTGCAGGCGCTTATCCTGGTGTCGGCGCTGAAGAGCGCGGACAAGCAGAAGCATTGCTGTCTTGAGATGATTGAAGCGGGAAAATTACGGGCTATTGAATTTCCTCAACAACCCGCAACAATTAATTTAATGGCAATATATGCAACTCGTAGCTCTCTTTCACGTAATATTGAGTCTTTTCTTGAGTTTCTCGCTCAGCGTTTATAAATATTAATCTGTGATTTCTTGAGTAAGTGCAGTATGTTTTGCTTTAACAGGAAAAAGCACAATAAATAGTGTCACAAAACATGAGATCCCTGCGGTTGCAATCGCATAAGCAAATCCCGAATTAAATGCCTCTGGTAACAAAGTGACAAATCCTTTGTCTAAATTATTTATCGTATTTTCAGTCACTAAACTGACAATATCGATATAATTTACAGATATTCCCAATACTTGGCTTTGAATAACCATATAATGGATTGCTTGTTGCACCATCAATGTACCTAATAAAGCAATTCCCATCGTCATACCGGTTTGCCTTAATGTATTCATGGTTGCCGACGCCATACCAGAGCGAGATGGTGGCACACTTTTCATCACTAAAGCACCTATTGCTGGCGTTGATAATCCCATTCCGGCACCTAATAAAAAGAGGTAGCTTCCTGTTATTCCATAGTAGCTATTAGTTGCTAATGTCGCTAATAAACAAGAAGAAATGGCGATAAATAAGAAACCATAAATCATCAATTTTCTGACTGAGAAATAAGAAGAGAGTCTCCCAAAAGACATAGAGAATAGCGCCATTGCAATAAACTCTGGTGCCATTCTCCAACCTGTTTCTAATGCACTCCAGCCTTGTGCTTTTTGCAAAAAGAAAGCGATAAAAAATACATTACTATATGTGGCAAAACCCAAGGTAAAAGAAGAAAGATTATATTGAAAGAACGTGCGATCTTTAAATAACGCCAGTGGTAATAATGGACGTTCAACACGTTTTTCTATTATTAAGAAAAGGGTAAGAAGTATAACACCTACAATCAGTGTTGATAGGGTTCTATAATGTGTCCACCCAACAGAGCCAGCTTCAATTAAGCCATAAGTCAGCAATCCTAATCCCAACATACTGGTTAATTGACCTAAAGGATCTAAAGCAACATTTTCAGGATCAGCACTCTCACTTAATCCATACCAACCTAATAAAACGGTAATAATACCAATAGGAATATTAATAAGAAATATACTCGCCCAACCACTAGTATGAACTAAAACCCCACCTAAAATAGGGCCAATGATAAGTGATAACGCACTAACGGAAGACCAAATTCCGATGATACGAACGCGTTCAATATCAATAGGAAAAGCATGAGTAATTAAAGACAATGCACCCGGAATAAGTGCAGCAGCGGCAATACCTTGAATAATACGCCCAAGGATTAGTATTTCATGTTGCTGTGCAATCGCACAAATTATTGAACCTAATGTAAAAATAATCACACCCCATAGCCACACTTTTTTTCGTCCAAAACGATCACTTAAAGGGCCAGATGACAAAATACAAGCTGATAGACAAAGCGCATAAGCATCAACAATCCATTGCAAGGTTGCCATATCAGCATGAATATCATTTTGAATAGTCGGTAGAGCCACATTGACGATACTAATATCAAGAGTTGCCATAAAAGTACCTAAACAAATGGCACAGATAAGTGACAGTCGTTTTAAATAAGTCATAAGCTTTATTGCCTAAATAATGAATAATACTGGCATAATAATACCCGACTGACTGTCGGTCAATACTTATTGATAATGAGTTTCATTTATCATTATTGTGAGTCACTTTAATATAGAGTACTCTTTACAAGCGACTTTGAGGGAGATAAGCAATGTCATTAGAAGAACAAACAACAGATAAACCGAGAACAAAACCCGCAGAGGTTCGTTTAGAAGAGTTAATGAATGCCGCAGAAACATTATTTCTTGATAAAGGTTTTGATGCCACAACCGTTAGCGATATCGTAAAAAAAGCAGGGGTAGCTAAAGGGACGTATTATCACTATTTTTCTGCTAAAACAGACGTTCTTGATGCGCTCAGAACACGCTATATGGATTGGTATTTAAATAAAATAGATAACGCAATGAATGCCTGCTCACAACAAGATCATCATGAAAAATTAAAACAATGGTGTGAAATCAGCGTTATTGCTTATGTTGAAAAACAAGAATTACACGATATGCTTTTTCATCAAGCCTTTCATCAAAGCAGTAATATTCATGAAAATAGAGCATTACAGCAAATTCAATCACTGTTAATTTCAGGTACAGAAAATAAAACCTGGCACGTTACACAGCCGGGATTAACCAGTACATTGATTTATCATGGTATGCATGCCGCTGTTGATAATTTAGGTCATAGCGATGAATATACCGCAGAAACATTAGGTAATATGCTATATCAGCAATTTACACAATTACTAAAATAGCCAAAGCTTATCGTGACAACGTCACATTATTGCGTATCTAAAAGAGAAAAGGGTAATAGTTATTACTCTTTTTATTTAAATACGCTGAATTTCAGGCTCTAAGGCCATTTCTAAATAGGCATGACAACGCATTAATCATAAAAGCAATAAAAACAGTAAAAATTATGCGTAATTAATAACAATCAAAGCCTAAGAATATCAGTAAAAATTAGTGTAGATATCTTAGGCTTTTCAAATCAACGGCTACAATTTAACAACATTAAACATAGGAAATAACTACCACCTAAAATCGCCACTAAAGTTCCTGCTGCAATTTGTGCAGGATAAATAAATATTTGCCCAAGCTAATCAGCCCAAACCATTAAGGTTCCACCTATTAACCCCGAAACAATCAATTGTGATTTAATTTTTTTAGCACCAAGTAATATCGCCATATGAGGAGCAACTAAGCCAATAAAAGCGATAGGACCTACTGTTGAAGTCACTAAGGCACATAACAAGGACACAATGATTAATAAAATAATACTGGCACGCTCTATGTGTAATCCACGAGCTGAGGCAAAACCTCGACCAATTGATATTAAGGCAAGCCAGCGCGTTAATAAAAAAACGCTTCCCAGAATCAATGTGACCGCAAATGCAAAATATCTTGCTGATTTATTGTTGGATATAATCCTAATGCTTTAAATAACATCGGTACTTCACGTTTATCAACTTAAGTTTTATATTAATTCCGAGGGAAAATAATGTGTGTATTTTTATATAAATTTTAATGGCATTAGAATAACTTATGCTTAAACAAACTAATATAAGAGATAGCAATGATAAGTATACCGATAGCTGGAGCTAATATAAGTGATAAAAGAATGAACAAACTTTCTAGTGATAAAAGTCCACAGGATATAATGTTATTAAGAAATAAAGTTACAGATTTTTTTAGACATGGTGAAATAAATAATGCATTAACATTATTTATTTTAATGCCAATTTTGAAAGTGATAGCATCATGTTCTCTATTGATAACGAAGTTAAGTTAAAGTTTAACTTAAGAGATATTATTTTTGATATTGTTAATAATAAAGAAACAATAGCTGAAAATAGACCTTTAGAAAAAATAATGTATGGATTGATAGCATTATAGAAAATATAAACAAGAATAACATTATAAATAATAATGAAGACATCATATCAATTATTGAAAAAATAAAGAGAGAGTGTCTATTTCATAGTAAAAAACAATAAAATAGAATTCTATTTAGTTGATGAATCTGGTAAGAAAAAAATATCAACGGAACATTATCTCAATAGTGATGTCTATCATAAGATATCTGAATTAGATAAAGATACACAAATTTGGCTATTAGAAATATCGTTAATGAATAAGGTTAATATTGATTTAGTTATTGATATTTTTGAGAATATTAAACTAAAATTATTTGGTAATCAATTTAGTCACAACATAGACTATAATAACTATATATTTAATTTAATATTAAAATATTTAGATAATCTAAAACCCAAAGATTACTATTTAGATGAAATGAAAAAATTTATTAATAATAAATTAGGAGATGTTAATTTAGTAGTTCAAAATAGAATGCCAAGTTTAATAGATAATTTATCTACTTTCAATCCGGATAAAAAAGAAGCGTTAATATCCTCCATAGCTAAAATTGCAACGAGTAAGAATGCTAACAATAGAGTTTTATTGTGTGAGGAAATAGAAAAAAACTATAGAAATGATGGTATCTCTTTATTTTCGGATCAAAATAAAACATTCATCATCTTTAAACATAAAATTATCTATGAACTTATTCAAAATGGTGAAAAAATGAATAATTAAAAACTCAGAGTTAGATCAAAAATATAGGGTAGATATGTAGAAAATTCAGTAAAAAGGCTCGATAAATAATATCGAGCCTTTTTACTATTTATTATGGGCTTTAGCCAGTTTAAGTCGCGTCAGCGTCTTAAATATAAAACCACCCGCTATGCGGGTGGGTATTAAAGGTTATACCAAGAAAAACACCTTTCCGTTACGATATAGATGTTCAAGCTAATATTCGTAACTTAAATAAGGAAAGGTGTTTATGGGCATTAAAGCACAAAGCTCAGCACATACAAAGTGGCTGTGTAAATACCATATCGTCTTTTCGCCGAAATATAGACGGAAAGTAATTTTTAATAAAATTCGTTCAAGTATAGGTGAAATCCTTCGAGGCCTTTGTAAATATAAAGGTGTAGAAATAATCGAAGGGCACCTTATGCCAGATCATGTTCATATGTTAGTGAGTATTCCACCGAAGATATGCGTATCAAGCTTCATGGGATATTTGAAAGATAAAAGTTCGTTGATGATCTTTGATAGACATGCCAATCTCAAATATAAATTTGGCAACAGAAAGTTTTGGGCGGAAGGGTTCTATGTCACAACAGTTGGACTCAATGAAGCCACAATTCAAAAGTATATCAGAGAGCAAGAAAAGTCGAATTTAATCTCGGATAAATTGAGCAATAAAGAATATGAAAACCCCTTCAAGGGGTAAGCCAAAGTAGCAAAGACACTGAGCTTGAACGAAGAGAAAG